>NZ_JAMYRO010000008.1:0-246536 GCF_040321495.1 Mesorhizobium sp. M0408
GCCCCTTTTTTCAACAAGACCCCGCCCTACACCGTGCGGGGTCCCCCCACTCCTCACCCCGCGGCCCCCCCCCCCGCCTCGCCCGGCCACGGTGCCGACCAGCAAGCCGATGGGCGCGGCGATAATGGCAACCAGAATGACGACGTAGAGTGTCCAGCGCGAGCCGAAGATGATGCGCGAATAGATATCGCGGCCGAGATCGTCGGTGCCGAACCAGTGCGCCGCACTCGGCGCCAGGAGCCGCGAGCCCTTGAGGTCGCCGAATGTCGGCGAATAGGGCGCCAGCACATCGGCGAATGCCGCGACCACCAGCAGGGCGACGATGATGAGCAGGCCGGCAAACGCCAGCCGGTTGGCGGAAAAGCGCCGCCACGCCACATAGGCGCGGCCGAGCCTCGCCTGCACGCGCGACGCCGGCCGCTCGCTGAGCAGCCAGTCGCGGCGGGTTTGAATCGCTTCCGTGCTCATCCTGCCTTGGTCCTCATCCTGCCTTGGTCCTTGGATCGAGCAGCCGGTAGAGCAGGTCGGAGAATAGATTGATGGCGATGAAGACCGAGCCGATGATGATCGTGCCGCCAAGCACGGCATTCATGTCGGCGTTCTGCAGCGAGTTGGTGATGTAGAGGCCGATGCCCGGCCACGAAAACACTGTCTCGGTCAGCACCGAGCCTTCGAGCAGCCCGGCATAGGACAGAGCGATCACCGTGACCATCGGCACCGCGGCGTTGCGCAGCGCGTGACCCCAGATGATGCGCGTTTCCGACAGGCCCTTGGCGCGCGCTGCGACGATGTATTCCTGGGTGAGTTCGTTCAGCATGAACGAGCGCGTCATGCGGCTGATGTAGGCGAGCGAGAAATAGCCGAGTAGCGAGGCCGGCAGGATGATGTGGCGGAAGGCATCGGCAAATACGTCCCACTGCCGCTGCCAAAGCGCATCCAGCAGGTAAAAGCCGGTAATCGGCGTGAAGGTGTATTCGTAGACGACGTCGAGCCGGCCGGGAAAGGCGACCCATTGCAGCTTGGCGTAGAACAGCACCAGCGCCAGCAGCCCCAGCCAGAAGATCGGCACGGAATAGCCGACAAGGCCGATGATGCGCACGATCTGGTCGATGACGCTGCCGCGCCGCACGGCGGCCAGCACGCCAAGCGGCACGCCGATCACCGAACCGATCAATGTTCCCAACGTCGCCAGTTCGAGCGTCGCCGGAAAGGCGCGGCGGATATCGGTCATCACCGGATTGGTGGTCAGCACCGAGGTGCCGAAATCACCGTTCAGGGCATGTTTGACATAGATGTAGAACTGCTCGACCAGCGGCAGGTCGAGGCCCATCTCGCGGCGCGTTCGTTCGACGACGTTGGCCGGCGCCCGGTCGCCGAGCACCGCCAGCACCGGGTCGATCGGGATCACGCGGCCGATGAAGAAGGTCACCGCGAGCAGACCGAGATAGGTCGTTATCGCGATGACCAGGAACCGGGCGATAGATGAGGCCACGGCAACGGCGCGGGCGCCGCCGCGCCCTGCCGTCACCTCGCTTTCAGCCACACTCATACGGCGCGTCCGCCGGCGTCACTCCCCGGCATCACTCTTTCGAGACGGGGCCGACGAAGTTGGTGTCGAAGCTCGGGCCGAGCGCAAAACCCTTGAGGTTCTTGCGCAGGCCGGCCACTTCCAGCTGCTGGTGGATGATGACGAAGGGGCTGGTATCGAGGATCTTCTTCTCGAGATCCTGGTACATTGCGGCGCGCTTGGCCGCGTCCTTCTCGAGCAGGGCGGCTTCGGTCTGCTTGGTCAAGTCCGGGATGTCCCAGGCGTTGCGCCAGGCCAGCGTCTTGGTCTTGCCTTCATCCGAATTGTCGGGGTTGCTGGCGAAGGTCTGGGCGTTGGAGTTCGGATCGAAATAATCCTGGCCCCACTGGCCGATATAGATGTCGTGGTTGCGGGCGCGGTATTTGGTCAGCGTCTGCTTGCCGTCGCCGGGGATGATCTCCAGCTTGATGCCGGCCTGTCCCAGCGTCTGCTGGATCGATTCCGCCATGCCCGTCGTCGGCTGGCCGGTGCGCACGTCCATGGTGACGCTGAAGCCGTCGGCGAGGCCGGCCTTGGCGAGCAGCTCCTTGGCCTTTGCGACGTCGAGCTTGAACGGATTCTCGTCCAGCTCGCCAAGCACGCCTTTCGGCAGGAAGGTCTGATGGATCTCGCCGATGCCCTTGAGGATGGTCGAGCTCAAGGCGTCGTAGTCGACCAGATATTTGAAAGCCTGGCGAACCTCGGGCTTGGCGAGGTTCGGGTTCTTCTGGTTGAGGCTGATGTAATAGACCGTGCCCTTCGGCGCGCTGGTGGTGGTGAGGTCGGCATTCTTGGCAATGGCATCAAGGTCGTTCGGCTCGAGATTGCGGGCGACGTCGATGTCGCCGGCCTCCAGTGCCAGGCGCTGGCCCGAACTTTCCTTCATGTTGCGATAGATGACGCGGGCAAGCTTGGCCTTGTCGCCGTAGTAATTGTCGTTGCGCTCCAGCACGACGGCCTCGTTGGCGCGCCATTCGCGCAGCTTGAAGGCACCGGAGCCGGCATAGCCGGTCTTCAGCCAGGCATTGCCGAAATCATTGTCCCATTTGTAGTCAGCGCTCGGCGTGACCGCGGCGACATGCTCCTTGACCAGCTTGGCGTCGACGACCGAGGCGACCGTCGCCGACAGGCAGTTCAGCACGAAGCTCGGCGCATAGGCCTTGTCGACGGTGAACTGGAACGTCGTGTCATCAACGGCCTTGGCCTTCTCGGTGATGTTGCCGCCATCGATACCGAACTGGCCGATAATAAAGGCCGGGCTCTTGTCGAGCTTGATGGCGCGCTCGAACGAATAGGCGACGTCCGCCGCTGTGATCGGATTGCCGGAGGCGAATTTGAGGCCGGGCTTGAGCTTGAACGTGTAGGTCAGGCCGTCGTCGGAGACGCTCCAGCTTTCGGCGAGATCGCCTTTGACCTTGGATGTGTCGCTGAGGTCGAGGCGTACCAGAAGATCATAGGTGTTGCCGGTGACCTCTGCGGTCGACAATTCGAATGCTTCGCCCGGATCCATGGTGATGATGTCGTCGATGGCGAAACCCTCGACCAGCGTGTCGGCGGGCGTGACCGCGAAGGCAGGCGCACCGGCCAGAAGCAGCGCGGACATGGCCGCGCCCGCGAGCAAGAAGCGGGAGCGTAGAGCAAACTTTTCCATCATCATTTTAACTGTTCCCTGTTTTTGTTGACCTGAGTTCCCGGCTCAGGGTTGTGGCATTTCTTGCCGCGTCGAACGGTGATCCCCGGACCGTTGTCTTGGCAATTTTTTGTGCGGTTCCGGTTCACCATATCCGGCGGTTTCGAGCGCGGCAACGAGCATTTGCAGAACGGTCGATTGGGCCAGACCGGCGGTGCGAAAATCCGGCTATTTCAGCGCGGTAACCAGGTCGGCGTCGGGAAAGCAGGTAGCGGAACGGCCGTTGCTGGCCTGCCATTTGCCGATCGAGCGGCGCGTCTTGAAGCCAGGCAGGCCGTCGGCGCTGCCGACATCGTAGCCCTTAGCTTCCAGCGCCCGCTGCAGGGCGGCGATGTCGGAGCGGTAGAGCCCGCCGACCGCGCCCCAATTGCCCGAGAAATTGCTGTCGCCATGGGCGATGCGATCGGCGCCATGGCCGATGAACAGGGCATAGAGATCGCTGGTGTTATACTGCTTCAGCACATAGAAATTGGGGGTGACGATGAAGGCCGGGCCGCTACGCCCGGCCGGCATCAAAAGAAAGCCCTCGGCTTTCAGTTCGCTCGCCGGGAACGGTTTACCCGACACACGCCTGATGCCCATATCAGCCCATTGGGAAATCTTCTTGCCCTGGTCCGGACCTTCGAGCGAGCACGAGACGCTGTCCGGCACAGTCACCTCGAAGCCCCAGCCGCGGCCCCTGACCCAGCCATAATGGACGAGATAATTGGCGATCGATGCCAGTATATCGGGCGTCGAATTCCAGATGTCGGTGCGGCCGTCGCCGTCGAAATCGACGGCATGCTTGAGGAACGATGTCGGCATGAACTGCGGCTGGCCAAGCGCGCCTGCCGAAGACGATTTCATCGCGCCGACCGGGGCAAGCCCGCGCTCGACGATCTCGAGCGCAGCCAAGAGCTCGGTGCGGAAGAATTCCTTCTTGGTCGACATGAACGCCTTGGTGCCCAGCACCTCGAAGGCGTCATAAGGCATCTTCGCCGCGCCGAAGCCGCTCTCGCGGCCCCAGATCGCCAGCAGCACTTCGCCAGGCACGCCGTAGCGTTTCTCGATCGCGGCAAGAGTCCTAGCATTGGTCGCCTCGCGGGTGCGGCCGCCGGCGGTCACCGCTCGGACTATCTTTTCAGCGAAATAGGCGCCCGGCGAACCGAACTCGGCCTGATGCTGCTTCTGCGGCGTCGTCGCCTTCTCGCCCGGCTTCACCAGGTCGGGCAGCTTCAGGTTCGGCTTGACGCCTTCGAAGGCGGCATCGAAGGTTTTCCTGGAGATGCCTTTGGCATTGGCTTCGGGCCAGAGGTCGTTGCCAAGCCAGGCGCGGAACTGGTCGTCGATCTTTGCCGCGGAGACCGGGGTGGCGAGGATCAACCCAAGTAGGGCTGCTAGAAACGAGAGGCAGGCTAGTGTGCGAGCTCGGCGTCCTGTCGCGCCCCCCTCTGTCCTGCCGGACATCTCCCCCTCCAGGAGGGAGATTGGCTGTCGCGTCTGTGTTCGCCAATCTTCAACGTCGCAAGTTTGGCGGGCATGTCGAGGCTGCCGATCTCCCCCCTGGAGGGGGAGATGTCCGGCAGGACAGAGGGGGGCGCGACGGAACGCAATCATCTCGGAAGCACTCTCCCCGCAACTCGCCTCAAAACACTGTCCGCGACTTCAGTGCGGCGGCCAGCGTGCCTTCGTCGAGATAATCGAGTTCGCCGCCGACCGGAACACCGTGCGCCAGGCGCGTCACCTTGATGTCGAAGCCGGAAAGCTGGTCGGTGAGGTAGTGCGCGGTGGTCTGGCCCTCGACCGTGGCGTTGACGGCGAGGATCACTTCCTTGACTTCGCCGCCGGCGACGCGATCGACCAGCGAACGGATGTTTAGCTCATCAGGACCAATGCCGTCGAGCGGCGACAGCGTACCGCCGAGCACATGGTAGCGCACGTTCATGGCTGTCGCCCGCTCCAGCGCCCAAAGGTCGGCCACGTCCTCGACGACGATGAGCGTAGTGGGGTCGCGGCGGGGGTCGGTGCAGATCATGCATGGATCTGAGGTATCGACATTGCCGCAGGTCGAGCAGATGCGCACCTTGTCGACCGCCTCGCCCATGGCGGCGGCGAGCGGCGCCAGCAGCTGTTCCTTCTTCTTGATGAGGTGGAGCGCGGCGCGGCGTGCCGAACGCGGACCGAGCCCCGGCACCTTGGCCAGCAGCTGGATCAGGCGTTCGATCTCGGGACCGGCGATTCGCTTCGACATCGCACCGGTTTAGGATTTTTCCGCACGCTTTGGAACAGTTGAGCGGCCAGGGGCTCCGCTCTTCCCTTCTCCCCTTGTGGGAGAAGGGAAGGCCGACGTCGCGGCCAGTGCTGCCGTCCTCAGTTTTCTTCCAGTGGCCGGGTCTGGCCGGCGATCATCGCGCCGATGGCGTCAGTGTTCTCGGGCGTCGCCTCGAACGACATTGTCGGCTCTGCCGGCGCAGCCTGGAAGGAGGTGACAGGCCGCTCGCTCACGGTTCCGCCAAAACGGGCCGCATCCGGCTCCTGCATTGGTTCCTGCAGCGCCACAAGCATCGGCTTCTCCGCCGTCGCCTTCTCCGGGGTCGCCATTCCGGCGGTCACCCTTGTCTGCTTTGCCGGCAGCGATGCAGCGGCGGTCGCATAGGTTGCCTTGGCGAATGTCGGCTTGACCTCGCGAGCCGGCTCCGCTGAGGCGACAAGTATGGCCTGAGCGGCAGGCGCTTGCGGCTTGGCCTGGGCCATGGCGACCACCGGTTCGTCCGGCAGCGGCTGCCAGTTGCGGCCGCGCTTTTCATAAAAGGCATTGCCGCCGGCGACCATGGTGTAGTGCATGTTCGTGTAGGGGAAGCGCAGGCCGGCGGTGTGGAAATACATGGTGTTCTTCAGCTTGGCTTTGCGCTCGCCCTTGAGCACCGCCTCGGCGGCCTCCTCGACGTCGGGCATCGCCTTCGAATTCATCGGCCGTGTCATGACGCCCGGCGCGAACTGGCCGCGCTCGCCAACCACTTCGCAGATGGTGCTGCCGTGCTTGCCGGACCGCAGCCGGTTCATCACCACGGTGCCGACCGCAATCATGCCGTCACGGCTCGAGCGGTTGGACTCGAAGAACATTGCCCGCTCCAGGCATTCCTTCTCCTTCGGCGTGGAATTGTAGGAGCGCGAGCTCAGGAAACTCGGCGTAATGGCATCGGTCAGGCTGGACATGCCGTGCGAGGCGGTCTGACTGCAAGCGGCCAAAAACAGCGGCGAGATAACGACGCCGAGCCGCAACGGCGTCTTCCATCGGGTAGAGATCAACAGGTGTCCCCTCAATTCTGCTGCCAGCCCGCCCCTGGTTGCGGCAAGAATGAGACACTTTCAGGCAAAAAGATGGCTAAAGCGTTATTAAGTGTGGTGAGTTGCCCAATAGACACAGTTGGCGGGCTTCCGAGAACCGGAGCGGAGCGTACGTTTCGTGAGCACCGGAAGCGCAGGAAGCCGCCGTTTGCAGGCCGGCATCACCTGGATATCAACACACCTTAGAACGGCAGCTTCATTCCCGGCGGGATCGGCAGTCCCGCGGTCAGCGCCCTGGTCTTCTCCTGCATGATCTGCTCGACCTTGGTCCTGGCGTCGTTGTGGGCAGCGAGGAGCAGGTCCTCGAGAATCTCGACCTCGTCTTCCTTGAACAGCGACGGGTCGATCTTCAGCGACTTCATCTCGAATTTGCCGGTCAGCGTGACGCTGACCAGGCCGCCGCCGGCCTGCCCGGTGGCTTCCAGCGTGGCGATCTCATCCTGCATGGCCTGGAACTTGGCCTGCATTTCCTTTGCCTTGCCCATCATGCCGAGAAGGTCTTTCATCGCACGATCCTTTGCAGTTGGTGCTGGTTGTTTCAGGTTTCGTCGTCGTCGGCCGGCGGCTCGACCGGCACTTCGGCCTCGTCGGCTTCCGGCGCGTCGGGAATGCGCACGTCGATGATCTTGGCGCCGGGAAAGCGCGCCAGGATGGCGGCGACCGTCGGGTCGCTCTTGGCATCGAGGAAGGCGTTTTCGCGCTTTGTCGATTCCAGCTCGGCCAAGGTCTGGCCGCCCTCGTCCTTCGACAGCGACACCAGCCAGTTGCGGCCCGTCCAGGCGCGCAGCTTGGCGGTCAAATCATTGAGCAACATCTTCGGCGCATCGTCGGTCAGGCTGACGTCGATACGACCGGGCTCGATGCGCACCAGGCGCACGCAACGCTTCACCAGCACCTTGAAGGCCATGTCGCGCTGGGCGTCGGCAAGGGCGACAATGTCGGCCAGCGATTTCACCGGCACCGGCGGCGCCTCGACCGCCGGCTCCGGCGGAGCAACGAAGTTGGTCGGCACGGGCTCGGCCTCGACCAGGCGCATCGTCTCGACCAGGCGCATTGTCTGGGCGCCGCCATTGGCCGTCGGCATCCGCGCCTGCGCCACGGCGCCGGCACCACCGCTTGCAGGCGCATGGTTTGCGGGGCCGGGGCTTGCCGGCGTGCCATTCACGCGCGGCGCAGTGCCCGGCAGGGTACCGCCGTTCTCCAGCGATTTCAGCGCCTCGTCCAGCGTCGGCAGGTCGGCGGCATGGGCCAGCCGGATCAGCACCATCTCGGCGGCGCTGACCGGGTGGTTGGAGGTCTGCACCTCGGGAATACCTTTCAAGAGCATCTGCCACGTCCGCGACAGCACCTTGACCGACAGCATGCTGGCGAATTCGGCGCCGCGCCGGCGCTCGTCCTCGGACAGCGAGGCGTCGTCGATGGCAGCCGGCACGAAACGCAGACGGGTGACCAGATGGTTGAACTCGGCAAGGTCGGTCAGCACCGCGGCAGGATCGGCGCCGGTATCGTACTGGGCACGGAATTCGGCAAGTGCGGCGGCGACGTCGCCCTTCATGACATGTTCGAACAGGTCGACGATGCGGGCACGGTCGGCAAGGCCGAGCATGGCACGCACCGCTTCGGCGCTGACCGCGCCGCCGCCATGGGCGATCGCCTGGTCGAGGATCGACTGCGCATCGCGCATCGAGCCTTCGGCCGCGCGCGCGATCATCGCCAGCGCATCGTCTTCGACTTCGATGCCCTCCAGACCGGCTATCCTGGCAAGGTCGGCCTTGATCATTGCCGCATCGATGCGCCTGAGGTCGAAACGCTGGCAGCGCGACAGGACGGTGATCGGCACCTTGCGGATTTCGGTGGTGGCGAAGATGAACTTGACGTGCGGCGGCGGCTCTTCCAGCGTCTTCAGCAGGCCGTTGAAGGCCTGGTTGGAAAGCATGTGCACTTCGTCGATGATGTAGACCTTGTAGCGCGCCGATACCGGGGCGTAGCGCACACGCTCGATGATGTCCCTGATGTCGTCGATGCCGGTATGCGAGGCGGCGTCCATCTCGATGACGTCGACATGGCGGCCTTCCATGATCGCCTGGCAATGCTCGCCGAGCACGGCAAGGTCGACGGACGGCTGGTCGACGGTCGATGTTTTGTAGTTCAGGGCCCGCGCGAGTATGCGCGCGGTCGTCGTCTTGCCGACGCCACGCACGCCGGTCAGCATCCAGGCCTGGGCGATGCGGCCGGTGGCAAAGGCATTGGTCAACGTGCGGACCATCGGCTCCTGGCCGATCAGTTCGGAGAAATTCGACGGTCGGTATTTGCGCGCCAGCACGCGGTAGGCGGCAGGCTTGTCCAATTTCCCGGCCTCGTTTCCGGCTTCGCTCATTCGCCCGTTAAGCTCCAAGGGCTGCCACTGGAGGCGGCCGATTCCTGCGCATAGTTTCGCCCGCACGGCTTGGCGCCGTCAATGTCGGGGCAAAAGGCGAAGAGGCGGGAGGCTGGAACAATGACCCGTTCCGGGCTCGTTAGGGCTGCTTCCTTCCGGACCTGACCCGGTTGGCGAGTGGACCGTCCACCACCAACCTCCCAGCCTCCATATCGGCAATCCGGCGATGAAATGCAAGTGCGGATGATAGGGCCTTGAGCGACGGCGAAAGCTGAAACCAAAAACCCGCCTCGGCGGGCGGGTCGTTGGTGCGAAATAATCACCATAGCGAGATTAGTAGCATAGCTGCCGGCACAAAGCAAGAACAAAATGTGGCCGCGATCAAAATCGTCGGCCTCGGCGGGGCAGCGCCAACCTGATGCAATTTGCCCGGGCCCTCACTTCTTCGCGCACAATCAGCGCCGCGACGGCCAATGTTGCTTGCTGCCCCTTGCGGCCCTTCGGAAGCCGCTCTAGCGTCGATGGAGGTCAAAAAACGTCAAAAAATGAGGGAAACGCCAATGCTGCCGGGCCTCAAGGCCGGATTCACGCTTGACGCCCAGCTGGAAGCCGACAGCGAACAGCTGATGTGGCTCGGCCTGTGCGAATTGCGCGTCATGAACGACCGCCGGTGGCCATGGCTGCTGCTGGTGCCGCAGCGGCCGGGCATCGAGGAAATCCACGACATGACGCCGCTGGACCAGGCGATGCTGACCTTCGAGACCAACATGGTGGCGCTGGCGCTGAAGCGGGTGACCGGCTGCACCAAGATCAACACCGGCGCACTCGGCAACATCGTGCGCCAGTTGCATGTACACGTCATTGCGCGCTCGGAAGGCGATCCCGGCTGGCCCGGCCCGGTGTGGGGGCACGGCCTGCGCGAGCCCTATCAGCGCTCCGACCTTCGCAAGTTTGCGGAAAAGATCAAGGCAGCGCTATAAGCCTCTCCCGTGTCCACCTTGAACCTTCCCGAGTCTGCATGAGCTTTCGCCTGTTTGACGCGCCCTTGCGCGAGCCGAGCCAGTTCGTCGGCTTCGCCGGCAACATTATCGACCGGCAGTCCGAAAACCGCGCCGACGATTCCGTCGAAAAGGCACTCGCCGATCCCTCGGCGCGGCTTTTGCTGATGCGTGGCGGCCGGCTCTATTTGAAGCTTGCGCAAGGCGCATTCGACCCTTGGTTCGGCGTGGCCGAATGCAGGCCGCTCGAGGCATTGCTCGAAAACGGCGTCCTGCTCGGTTTTTCCGAAAGCGGCCCGGTGCTGGCGGTGCCGGCCGGGGTCGAGCCCGAGCAGCTTCCCGAGACGATCAAGGCGATCGACTATCGCTCGGTCTATATGCAGGGGCTGATCGACGAAGCGGCGGCCGGCGCGCTGGCGCAAGGGGCGGCGCTGCTCGCCTGGCATGCCAGCCATCGCTTCTGCAGCAAATGCGGCACCGAAGCCGAGATGCGGGCGGGCGGTTACAAGCGGCATTGCCCGGCCTGCGGTACGGAGCACTTTCCGCGCACCGACCCGGTGGCGATCATGCTGACGGCAACACGCGAAAAATGCCTGCTCGGCCGCGGCCGGCATTTCGGGCCCGGCATGTATTCGGCGCTCGCCGGTTTCATCGAGCCGGGCGAGACGATCGAGGCGGCGGTGCGCCGCGAAACGCTGGAGGAAGCCGGCATCCGGCTAGGCCGCGTCGTCTACCACGCCAGCCAGCCCTGGCCGTTTCCCTATTCGCTGATGATCGGCTGCTTCGGCGAACCGCTCAACGACGATATCCAGCCCGATCTCAACGAGCTGGAAGATTGCCGCTGGTTCTTTCGCGACGAGGTGCTCTCGATGCTGGCCCGCGAGCATCCGGGCGGCCTGGTGACACCGCCGAAGGGGGCGATCGCCTATAACCTCATCCGCGCCTGGGCCGACAGCGCGTGACACGAAGACATCGCAGGAGCAAACAATGATCCGTCACACCGTCGTGTTCACGCTGAAACACCCGCCGCATTCGCTCGAGGAAAAACGGTTCCTCGCCGACGCCAAGAGGATTCTCACGGCGATAAAGGGCGTCACGCATTTCGAGCAGTTGCGGCAGGTCAGTCCCAAGAACGACTACCGCTTCGGCTTCTCGATGGAGTTCGCCGATCAGCGGGCCTATTCCGGCTACAACGACCATCCCGACCACGTCGCCTTCGTCCGCGACCGCTGGATCCCGGAAGTCGAGGCGTTTATGGAGATCGACTACGTGCCGCTCGGCTGGGGCTGAGACTGGAAAGCGGCGCTCTAAAAATTAATACCCGGCGTCGCGATCCACCACATTTTCCAGCGGTTCGCCGCTCTCGAAAGCATCCATCTGGCGCAGCATGATCGGCGCCAGGTGGACCGGATCGGAAGTTGCCGCCGCATGCGGCGTCACGAACACTTTGGGGTGGCTCCATAGCGGGCTGGTCTTCGGCAGCGGCTCGACCTCGAAAACGTCGAGGCTGGCTTCCTTCAGCGTGCCGTCGTCCAGCGCGCGCAAAATGTCGGCGTCCTTCTGCAGCCTGCCGCGCCCGGCATTGATCAGCACTGAGCCGCCGAGGCCGTTGCGCTTCCGCAGCTCCTTCAGCACGCCGTGGTTGATGATACCGTGCGTCTGCGGCGTCAGCGGCAGCAGCACCACCAGGATGTCGGTGGCGTTTAGGAACGGGATCAGGCCGGCCTCGCCCGCGTAAGTCGAGACACCTTGCATCGGCCGATCGCTGCGCGACCAGCCATTGACGGGAAAGCCGAGCGACAACAGCACCGATGCCGCCGCGCGGCCAAGCGTGCCGAGCCCCATAATGCCGACCGAGATGTCGCTGGCCGGCCGCTGCTGCGGTTCATGCCAGATCTTCTTCTGCTGCTGGGCGCGGTAGAGCATGCCTTGGCGATGGTGGTCGAGCACCCGCCAGACGACGTATTCGGTCATGTACTGGGTCAGGTTGTCGGCCACCACCTTGACGACCGGTACGTCGGGCAAGGTGGGATCGGCGAAGATGTGGTCGACGCCGGCGCCGATCGAGAAGATGGCGCGCAGATTGGGCAGCGACGACAACAGGTTCGGCCGCTGTTTCCACACCACAGCATAGGTAATCGAGGGATCGCCGGCGCCATTCGGCTCGAGCACCACCTCGCGCTCCGCCGACAGCAGTTCGCGCCAGCGCAGCGGATGAATACCGGTGAGGGCAAGCAGGATGCGGCCTTTTTCCATTGTGGATTGTTTTTCCCTTTTTACCAACAGCGTTCGCGTTCCGACGCGCAAGGCGCGGCAGTGTTTTGATTTTGTGCATGATCTCTGGCGAAAATCTACTCGCTGACGATGCCGACCGGCGCCGTTTCGATCTTGAAGGCGGCCGAGATCAACGCCTTTGTGTAGTCGGTCCGCGGGTTGCCGAAAATCTGTTCGGAAGGACCGGCCTCGACGATCCTGCCGTTACGCATGACGATGACTTCGTTGGCGAGCGCGCGGATGACCCTCAGATCGTGGCTGATGAAGAGGTAGGCGAGGTCGTGCTTGGCTTGCAGGCTGCGTAAGAGGTCGACGACCTGCGCCTGCACGCTCATGTCGAGCGCCGAGGTCGGCTCGTCCAGCATGACGAAACGCGGGTTGAGCACCATGGCGCGCGCGATGGCGACGCGCTGGCGCTGGCCGCCGGAGAATTCGTGCGGATAGCGGTTGCGCGTCGCCGGATCGAGGCCGACTTCCTTCAGCACGTCGACGACACGCTCGTCGCGCCCATCAGGAGACAGCTTCGGCTCGTGGATCTTCAACCCTTCCTCGATGATCTCGGCGACCGACATGCGCGGACTGAGCGAACCGAACGGATCCTGGAAGACGATCTGCAACTCGCGCCGCAGCGGCCGCATTTCGTTGAAGGACAGCTGATTGATGCCGCGTCCGTTGAACTGGATGGTCCCGGTCGACGAGATCATCCTGGCCAGCGCCAGGCCGAGCGTCGTCTTGCCTGAGCCGGATTCGCCGACGACGCCAAGCGTCTGGCCGGCCCGCACGGTGACGTCGATGCCGTCGACCGCCTTCACATTGTCGACGGTGCGCCGGAAGAAGCCCTTCTTGATCGGAAACCAGACCTTGACGTCCTTGCCGACCATCACCGGCTTGGCGGCCTGGTTGGCCGCCGGCGGCTTGCCTTTCGGCTCGGCGGCAAGCAGATGCCGCGTGTAGGCGTGCTGCGGATTGGCGAATATCTCCTTGGTCGGGCCGGTCTCGACGATCTTGCCCTTGGTCATCACGCAGACCCGGTCGGCGATCTTCCTGACGATGCCGAGATCGTGGGTGATGAACAGCATCGACATGTTCTTGCGGCTTTTCAGGCCGGCGAGCAGCTCGAGGATCTGCGCCTGGACGGTGACGTCGAGCGCCGTCGTCGGCTCGTCGGCGATCAAAAGTTCAGGCTCGTTGGCCAGCGACATGGCGATCATGACGCGCTGGCGCTGGCCGCCGGAAAGCTGGTGCGGATAGGCGTCGAGCCGCTTCTCCGGCTCGCGGATGCCGACCTCGTGCAGAAGTTCCAGCGTGCGCGCCTTGGCTTTGCGATCCCCCAGGCCCTGATGCAGCTTCAATACCTCGACGATCTGCTGCTCGATCGTATGCAGCGGGTTGAGCGAGGTCATCGGCTCCTGGAAGATCATGGTGATCTTGTTGCCGCGCACGCGGCGCAGGTCTCTCTCGTCGGCGGCAAGCAGGTCGGCGCCGAGGAACAGGATCTTTCCCGACGGGTGGCTGGCGGTCGGATAGGGCAGCAGCTTCAGAACCGACAGCGCGGTGACCGACTTGCCGGAGCCGGATTCGCCGACCAGCGCCACCGTCTCGCCCCTGGCGAGGTCGAAGGAAATATGGTCGACGGCGATCGACTGGTCGCCGCCTTGCGTGAAGGCGACGCTGAGGTCCTGGACCGAAAGGAGAGGGGCGGTCATAGCTCAACTTCCGCGACAACCCTGTCCAAGGCGGAAATTTCCGGTCGTATGATCGATATTTTGGCTGCCATTTGACGTGGGACGAGACGAGTTGGTGCGATGGAATAGGTCTCTTT
This sequence comes from Mesorhizobium sp. M0408, assembly GCF_040321495.1. Taxonomy (NCBI): domain Bacteria; kingdom Pseudomonadati; phylum Pseudomonadota; class Alphaproteobacteria; order Hyphomicrobiales; family Phyllobacteriaceae; genus Mesorhizobium; species Mesorhizobium sp. M0408. The sequence goes on from NZ_JAMYRO010000008.1 coordinate 14,056, forward strand.
CAATCTCGTATCCGCGGTCGGAAATTGTGTGCAGCCGAAGTGCATCGCTGTGGAAAGATGGATCGCGTCTGGTAATCTCAAGGAAAGGAATTCCGAACGTAACTGTGCTGCGTGCCAGAGAACGTCGCGAGTTATCGTCCCAATTGAGATGAAGGCATTGCCGATTGAAATATTGTCGTAGAGCTCGATCAGTCGCTCATTGTTCTTTCTCAAGGGATCGACCATCAACTCCGCGAGCACGATCTCACTCGTCGCCAGGAAAGGCTGCTTTCTGCCCTCGTTCAGTGAAATGAGCTGAAGCAGTTTTTTTGCAAGCGCATCATTGTTTTCAAAGGCATAGATGAAAATGTTGGTGTCGACATAAAGCCGGACTGCAGCCATCAATCCTCCCACTCATCGCGGAGGGCACGAACACGCGCGACAGCCTCGTCGAGGCTTGTTCCCGGCGCGTTGGCCTGAGCATCCCGCATGAGTTCAAGCAATTGTTCGCGGCCAAGGGGCCTGTTGGCCTCCTCCTCCACTGTCACTTTGACCGAGGCGCTCGGAGCTATGCCTTTTCGCAGTTCATCCGGAAGCTTCGATGCCGGGTAGTGTTCAAGGATGATCCTATTCATAACCCTTCCTTCCCCAACGTGCGGATTGACGGACTGCACGGACGCCAACACACCGTCATGGCTCCGGGTTCGCTCATATCGGCCAATTTGCTCTCCAGCGATCGAGCGATGGCTGCCACTGGTGTTTCACCGATCAAAGCCGCCGGTCGCTTGAGGGTACGTCCGCTTTTGTCCGGATTGCCATTTCCGGAATATAACATGCCGAATGCCAGCCTGCATCGCCCTCATCTGAACGTCTTGCGCGGATCGAAGGCGTCGCGCGTGGCCTCGCCGACGAAGACCAGCAGCGACAGCATCAGCGAGATGACGACGAAGCCGGAAATGCCGAGCCATGGCGCGTTGAGATTGCGCTGTGCCTGCTTCAGCAACTCACCCAGCGAGGCGGCGCCGGGCGGCAGACCGAAGCCGAGATAGTCGAGCGAGGTCAGCGTCGAGATCGAGCCGCTGAGCAGGAAGGGCAGGAAGGTCAGCGTCGCCACCATGGCATTGGGCAGCAGATGCCGGAACATGATGGTGATGTTGGAGACGCCGAGCGCGCGCGCCGCATTGACATATTCGAAATTGCGGGCGCGCAGGAACTCGGCCCGCACCACGCCAACCAGTGCCACCCAGGAGAACAGCAGCATCAATCCGAGCAGGATGAAGAAGCCAGGCGGCAGGATGGCGGCGACGATCAAGAGCAGGTACAGCACCGGGATCGCCGACCAGATCTCGATGAAACGCTGGAACAGGAGGTCGGTCCAGCCGCCGAAATAGCCCTGCAGAGCGCCGGCCGCCACGCCGATCAGCGCCGAGCCGGCGGTCAGGATCAGGCCGAACAGCACCGATATCCTGAAGCCGTAGATGACGCGCGCCAGCACGTCGCGGGCCTGGTCGTCGGTGCCCAGCCAGTTCCAGTTGCCGACGTTGCAATTGGGGTCTGCCTCGCCTTTCGGATACTGGTTGCAGCGCGTCTTCTTGTCGTAGAGCCAGGACGGCTTGGTCGGTGCTGCTTCGGGAATAGCGTTGTTGACGGTCTGGTAGGAGTAGCGCACCGGCGGCCAGATCATCCAGCCATTGGCGTTGATCTCGTCCTGGATGACCGGGTCGCGGTAGTCGGTGACGGCATAGAAGCCGCCGAACTTCTCCTCGGGATAAGCGACCAGGACCGGAAACAGGATCTCGCCCTTGTAGGAGGCGATGATCGGCCTGTCGTTGGCGACCAATTCCGAAACCAGCGACAGCACGAACAGGAACAGGAATATCCACAACGACCAGTAGCCGCGCCGGTTGGACTTGAAGTTCTGCAGACGCCGCTGGTTGAGCGGCGACAGAAAGGGCCGCGCGATCCGAGCCGGCGCCGTTTCGGCCATGGTCCGCGCCATCAGACGTCTCTCCGCTCGAAGTCGATGCGCGGATCGACCCAGGTGTAGATCAGGTCGGACAGCAGCCCGACGAACAGGCCAAGCAGCGAGAAGATGTAGAGATTGGCGAACACCACCGGATAGTCGCGCTGCACCACCGAGTTGAAGCCGAGCAGGCCGAGGCCGTCGAGCGAAAATATGTTCTCGATCAGCAGCGAGCCGGTGAAGAAGGCCGAGATGAAAGCACCGGGAAAACCGGCGATGACGATCAGCATGGCGTTGCGGAAGACGTGGCCATAGAGCACCTGCCGCTCCGACAGGCCCTTGGCGCGGGCGGTGACCACATATTGCTTGCGGATTTCCTCGAGGAAGGAATTCTTGGTGAGCAGCGTCGTCGTGGCGAAGGCCGACAGCACCAGCGCGGTCAGCGGCAGGGTCATATGCCAGAAATAGTCGACGATCCGCTGCGGCCAGGACAGCTGGTCCCAATTGTCGGAGGTGATGCCGCGCAGCGGAAACCAGTCCCAGAACGAGCCGCCGGCAAACAGCACCATCAGCAAGATGCCGAACAGGAAGCCCGGAATGGCGTAGCCGACGATGACGACGCCGCTGGTCCAGACGTCGAAAGTGGAGCCGTCCTTGACCGCCTTGCGGATGCCGAGCGGGATCGAGATCAGGTAGGATAAAAGCGTGATCCACAGCCCGATCGAGATCGACACCGGCATCTTTTCCAGGATCAGGTCGAGCACTGAGATGTCGCGGAAGTAGCTGTCGCCGAAATCGAAGCGGAGATAGTTCCACAGCATCATGCCGAAGCGCTCGAGCGGCGGCTTGTCGAAACCGAACTGCTTCTCCAGCTTCTTGATGAATTCCGGATCGAGCCCTTGCGCGCCGCGGTATTTCGAGCCGACGTCACCGGCGACATCGAAATTGGCGCCGCCGGCATCACCCCCGCCGCCGCCGAGGCGATCGCTGCCGCCCTGGTTGGTCAGCCTGGCGATGACCTGCTCGACCGGCCCGCCTGGAGCAAACTGGATGACGGCAAATGACACCGCCATGATGCCGAACAGGGTCGGGATCATCAAAAGGATGCGGCGCAGTATATAGGCGCCCATCAGGTTCCCTGCCTCGCTTGTGCAAAAATCTCAGGCTTTGCCAATCTTTGCCGCCTTGTCTTTGTCGAACCACCACAGCGTCTCGACCGGAAAGTCGTAATCCGGCTTTTGAGCGGGAAAGCCGAACATGTCCCAGAAGGCTGCCCGGTGATTCGCCAGATGATATGTTGGAATCCAGTCTAGCCGCGCGCGCAAGACCCGATCGAGCGCGTTGAGCGCTGTGACGAGTTCGATCCGGCTCTGCGCCTTGCCGGCTGCCTCGATCAGCGCGTCGATGGCTTTGCTTTCCGTGCCCGGATAGTTGCGCATCCCCGGCGTTTTCGCCATCCGGGAATTGTAGAGGATTTCCAGGCCGTCGGCAGTAGGCGTCGCCCCGATCAACCAATGTAGCATGTTGAAATCGAAATCGTAGTTGCTTTGCCGCGCTTCAAATTGCGTCGAATCGACCTGCCGGATCGAAGCGTCGATGCCAATCGCCTTCATATTCTCGGACCACGGCGCGAAAATGCGAACGAGACCCTCGTCCTCGGCCAGCATTTCCACCCGCAGTCGCTCGCCCTTCTCATTGACGACGAAATTGCCCGCTCGCTTCCAGCCGGCTTCGGCAAGCAGTCTCGAAGCTTCGCGCAGCACCTTACGGTCGTGACCGGAACCGTCCGAGACGGGTTGCACCACCGGTTCGCCGAAGGTTTCCGGCGGCAACTCGGCTCGAAACGGCTCCAGCAGTTTCAATTCCTGGGGCGAGGGCAGGCCCTCGGCCTTGTAGTCCGATCGTTCGAAGTTCGATTGCGAGCGCTCGTAGGAGCCGAAAAACAGTACCCGCTTGGTCCATTCGAAATCGAAGCAATAGGCGATCGCCTGTCTCACGCGCACATCGCGGAATTGCGGCCGGCGCTGGTTCAGCGCGACAGCCTGCATGTCGGGCGATTTCTCGCCGGGAAATTCCCGTTTGACGACCCTGCCGTCCTTCAGGGCCGGAAAGTCGTAACCGGTCGCCCATACCCGCGCGGTGAATTCCTCGCGAAAATGCGTATCGCCTTTCTTGAACGCTTCAAACGCTGCCTGGCGATCAAGATAGAAATCGATACGGATACGGTCGAAATTATTAAGCCCGCGGTTCACGGCGAGATCGCGCCCCCAATAGTCGGCGACGCGTTCATATTCGATAGTCTGCCCGGCCACGACCCGTCCCATCTTGTACGGCCCGGAGCTGAGCGGCGGGGTCATCGTCGAGGCGTCGAAATCATTGGCCGTATAGAAGGCTTTGGACACGATCGGCATTACGGCGATCGCGAGGATATTCTGCGCCGACTGTTTGCCGTTGAAGGTAAGGCTGACAGTAAGCGGATCGATTGCGACCGCATCCGTCATATGCCGCAGCGCTTGGGAAAGGTTCGGGTGTCCCCGGTCTTTGTAGAGGTTCAAGGCGAAGGCAACGTCCTCGGCCGTCAGGGGCGAGCCGTCATGGAAGCGTGCTTGTGGCCGCAGGCTGAAGCGGAAGCCGTTGCGGTCCTGCGACAAGGTAACGGATTCGGCAAGCACGCCGTAGACCGCATCCGGCTCATCGAGCGCCCTTGCCATCAGCGAATCGAAACAGAGCTCGGTGCGCGGCGGCGAATCCCCCTTCAACACCAGCGAGTTCAACGTGTTGAAAGTCAGAAAGCTCTGATTGAGGGTGGAGTTCGGCGGGCCGAAATTCATCCGGCCGCCCTTGGGAGCGTCTGGATTGACATAGTCGAAATGCGTGAAATCCGGCCCGTATTTGAGATCGCCAAAAGCTGACAACCCGTGCAGTTTCACGCCGGTCGGAATGGCCGCGAAAGCTCGGCCTGGCAGCAGTGCCGCAGCGGCGGCAGCACCGCCCAGGGCGAGGAAGTCGCGACGAGGCAGCGCTGCCATCAGTTGCCGCTCTTGTATTTGGCCGCCAGCGCCTTTTCCTTGTCCGGGTCGATCCACCAGGAATTCTGGTCGACGCCTAGGTAGCTTGGCTGCTTTGCCGGAATGCCGAACTTGTTCCAGTAGGCGACACGAATTTTTCCCAGGTGCCATTGTGGGATCATGTAATAATTCCAGAGCAACACTCGGTCCAGCGCATGGGTGGCCACCATGAGATCGTCCCGATCGGTGGCAAAGATCACTCGGTCGATAAGCGCGTCGACGACCGGGTTCTTGATGCCCGCCAAATTGCGTGACCCGGAGGTATCGGCTGCAGTGGAGCTGAAAAAATCGCGCTGTTCGTTGCCCGGCGAGTTGGATTGCTGGAAGCCTGCAAGCGCCAGCATATCGAAATCGAAGGCGCGGGTCCGGTTTGTGTACTGGCTGTCGTCAACAATACGCAGCGTCGCGTCGATGCCGAGGCGTTTGAGATTATCGATCAAAGGCGCGGCAACGCGTTCGTCCACGGGATCGTTGCCCAGAAACTCGATCCTGAACGGTTCGCCGGTCTTTTCATTGACCAGCTTGCCGCCTCGGTTGATCCACCCCGCTTGCTTCAAAAGCTCATAGGCTTTCCGAAGATTTTCACGCCCCGACTGCGGCGTGTTGTAGACGGGCAGCTTGAACTCCTGGGTGAATAGTTCGGGCGGCAGCTTGTCGCGATATTGTTGCAGGATTTCCAATTCCTTCCCCTGCGGCAGGCCGCTTGAGGCCAAATCACCACCTTCGAAGTAACTGTCCGTGCGCGTATAGGCGCCGAAGAAGATGGTGCGGTTCATGCTCTCGAAATCGTAGGCGTGGGTCAGAGCCTCGCGCACGCGCACGTCCTGAAAAAGCGGCCGGCGCGTATTCATGACATAGGCCTGCATGGGTTCCGGCGACGTCGTAGGATATTCCGCTTTTATGACGTCCCCCGCCTTGATGGCCGGGAAATTATACTCGACTGCCCATCGCTGGGCACGTGACTCAGGGCGAAGATCCTGGAATCCGCCCTTGGTGAAGGCCTGCCAGGAGGCATTGTCGTCGAGAAAATAGGTAAAACGCTGCCTGTCGAAATTCTCGCGGCCGATCTTCACCGGCAGTTTGGCCGCCCAGTAATCCGGCACGCGCTGCCAGACGATTTCCGAGCCCGGCTTGAAGCTGGCGATCTTGTAAGCTGCGGAGCCGAGCGGCGGCTCCTGCGTCGGCCTTGTGATATCGCGCTTCTTGCCTTTGGCATCGGTGCCTTCCCACCAATGCTTGGGCAGCACGACGAGATCGCCGAGGATCTTCGGCAGTTCGCGGTTGCCCTTCTGGCTGAAATGGAACTCGACCTCGCGATCGGAGATCGCGACCGCGTCGGTGACGTTCTCGAAATAGCGGCTGTACATCGGGCTGTTGGCCTTCAGCACCTGGAACGACCAGATCACGTCCTCGGTGGTGATCGGCTGGCCGTCATGCCATTTGGCCCGCGGATCGAGCCGGTAGGTCGCCGAGGAATAGTCGGCCGGATATTTGTAGGCGTCGGCGATCAGCGTATGGCTGGTGCTGCCCTCGTCGGTCGCCTGCTCCATCAGCGTGTCGTAGAGCAGGCCGCCGCCGAATTGGGCGAAGCCGGCGGCGAACGAACCCTGCACAATATAGGGATTGAAGCTGTCGAACGTGCCGAGCACCACCGAATTCAGCGTGCCGCCCTTCGGCGCATCCGGATTGACGTAGTCGTAGTGCTGGAAATTGTCGCCGTATTTGGATTCGCCGATCAGCGAGGAGGTCGTGCGCCATTCGTCCGCAAAGGCCGCCTGCAGGCCGCCGGCAAAGGCAGCCAGCATCAGCACCGATTTCAGAAGCGTCCGCGCTCGGCCAACCGTCATGCGTTCTCCTCTTCGCGATATAGCGCCGTCACCATAGCGTCTGGGCCCAATCTAGATCATTTGGCGGCGCTGAAAACCGCAACCGAGCGGCTTTGTCGTCGCATATGCATTTTTCCTAACGAAAAAGCCGGGCTGAACCCGGCTTTTTCAAGGATAATGTCATTACAGTTTTGTTATTTTGCGGGTGCCGCCGGGGCGGCTGGCGCCGCGCCTTCTGCCGGCTTGGCAGGGGCCGCACCTTCGGGCGGCTTGGCGGGCTCATTTTCGGCCGAGGCGCCGGGCGCCGGCAGCGGCTTCGGATTGTCCGACAGCGTGCGCAGATAGGCGATGACGTTGGCGCGGTCCTCATCCTTGGGCAGGCCGGCGAAGCCCATCGCGGTGCCCTTCACGAACTTCTTCGGCGAGGTGATGAAGTGGTTGAGATTGTCGTAGGTCCACTTCTCGCTGCCGCCCTTGGAGAACTCCTTCATGCCGGCCGAATAGGCAAAGCCCTCATGCTCGGCGACCGGACGGTCGATGATGTCCCAGAGATCGGGGCCGACCTTGTTGGGGCCACCCTTTTCGCCGGAGTGGCAAGCCTGGCATTTCTTGAAGATGGCGGCGCCCGCTTCGGCGTTGGCAGTGGTCAGCAGCTCGGCAATCGGCTTCACGGCCGCGGCGGGAGCGGCCGGGCCGCCTTCGGCGGGCTCGGTCGCCTCGATGGCGAAGCCGGGCTTTTCCGGCGCCGGCGAGGCAAACAGCGCGTCGGACACGATGCCAACGGAAAAGACGATGAACACGGTGCCGAGGAGACCGGCGAGCAGCTTGTTGACTTCGTTGGAATCCATACGCCCCAGGCTCCCTTTTCCGGCGGACCGATCCGTCCACTCCGTCCGTCGGTATCGTGAACCACCCTGCGAGGCGGTCAAATCGCGCGGAAACTAGGTCTTTTGCTCCGGCGTTGCAACACCTATAAGGGCGCTGCCAGTGAGACCTTTTGCCACTTTTGTCCTCCTCTTTTTCGAGCCCCTGCCCGCCTCATGTCCACCCTCATCCTGATCCCGGCCCGCATGGCCTCGACCCGCCTGCCGGGCAAGCCGCTCGCCGACATTGCCGGCACTCCAATGATCGTCCACGTCGCCCGCCGCGCTGCCGAGGCCGGGCTCGGCCGGGTCGTCGTCGCCACCGATACGCAAGGCGTTGCGGAGGCGGTGCGCGCGCATGGTTTCGAGGCGGTGATGACGCGGGCGGACCACGAAACCGGTTCCGACCGCATCTTCGAAGCGCTGACCATTCTCGACCCTGGCAACAGCGTCGAGACCATCGTCAATGTGCAGGGCGATCTGCCGACCATCGACCCCCTTGTTATCGGCGCCGCGCTGAAGCCTTTCGAGAACGCAGCGGTCGACATCGCCACGCTCTGCGTCGAGATCGTACGCGACGAGGAAAAGACCAATCCGAACGTCGTCAAGCTGGTCGGCTCGCCACTCTCGACGACGCGGCTCAGGGCGCTCTATTTCACCCGCGCCACCGCCCCTTGGGGCGAAGGCCCGCTCTACCATCATATCGGCCTCTATGCCTATCGCCGCGCCGCACTCGAACGCTTCGTTGCGCTAAGGCCGTCGCCGCTGGAGCGCCGCGAGCGGCTGGAGCAGTTGCGGGCGCTGGAGGCCGGCATGCGCATCGATGCGGAGATCGTCCAGTCGGTGCCGCTTGGCGTCGATACGCCGGACGATCTCGAACGCGCCAGGGCGCTCCTTTCCAACTAAGAAATTCTTCCCCCAATTCCCGAGACTCTGCGCATGCCTGAAAAGACCAACAAAATATCCTTCCAGGGCGAGCCGGGCGCCAATTCCGACACCGCCTGCCGCAACATGTTCCCGTCGATGGAGCCGTTGCCGTGCCCGACCTTCGAGGACGCCTTCAACGCCGTCGAGACCGGCAAGGCCGATCTGGCGATGATCCCGATCGAGAACACCATTGCCGGCCGCGTCGCCGACATTCATCACCTCTTGCCGGAATCGAAGCTGCACATCATCGGCGAATACTTTCTGCCGATCCACTTCCAGCTGATGGTGCTGCGCGGCGTCAGGCGCGACGAGATCAGGACCGTGCACAGCCACATCCACGCGCTCGGCCAATGCCGCAAATACATCCGCAAGAACGGCTGGAAGGCGACGGTTGCCGGCGACACCGCGGGCGCCGCCAAGATGGTCGCCGCGATGAAGGACCGCACCATGGCCGCGCTGGCGCCGGCGCTGGCCTCGACCCTCTACGGACTCGACATCATCGAGGAGAATGTCGAGGACACCGACAGCAACGTCACCCGCTTCGTCGTGCTGACCAAGAACAAGCAATGGGCCGAGCGCCCCTCGGCCGACGCCAGGATGATGACGACCTTCATCTTCCGCGTCCGCAACGTGCCGGCGGCGCTCTACAAGGCGATGGGCGGGTTTGCCACCAACGGCATCAACATGACCAAGCTGGAAAGCTACCAGCTCGGCGCGTTTACGGCGACGCTGTTCTACGCCGACATAGAGGGCCATCCCGACGATCCGCTGGTGAAGCTGGCACTCGACGAGTTGCGCTTTTTCTCGCGCGAAATGCGCATTCTCGGCGTCTATCCCGCCAGCGCCTCGCGCGAGCAGTGGAAGGTGGCGGATTAGGATCCGGTCAGGTCAGGCCGAGCTTGTTCTGCTTGGCCGGCTTGCCGCATTCGCGGCGGGCAATCGACCGGTTCATGGCGTCGATCTTGCCGCTTGCCTGGTCGGCATCGCGCTTGGCTTTCGAGCGCATATCCGGCGTGAACGGGCCAAAGCCCGTCGCCGGGTTGGAGAAGGACGGCTTGGCGTCCACCGGCAGATGATATTGCTGCGCCAGGCCGTTTCGTTGCGCCAGCAATTGATCGCAAGGCACCTTGTCATATTGCAGCGAGGACTGGACGTTTTCGTCCTGCCGTTCGGACATCGAATTGCCGACGCAGCCGGCCATCGCCAGGCAAGATGCCAAGACCGTCATGTTCCAGCGCATGAACGTGCTCCTTGTCGTTCGCAGCTGCGGCTTCTCATGCGCAGCGGCAGAAGTCTTAGCCAGATTTTACGCTGCCGGAAAGCAAGCTTGCCACTACGGCCAGCCCTTCGACCGGTTGGCGGCGATCCTGCCGGATGATCGTTGCCTGCAGCGACAGGACTGAAAAGCCGTCGGCGTCCAGAACCCGCTCTACATAGCTTTGGGAATGCGCGTAGCGGCGGGACGGCAGCAGGGCGAAGCCGGCGCTGTCAGACGATTCTCCGCCCGGGAGCGTCTCGACGGAGAACGCAAACAGACCGCCGCCGGCAAGCATTCCGGCAATCTTGTTCACCACCTTTTCGAGTGCGCCGACATAGATGAACACATCGGCCGCCGTCACCAGATCGGCTTTCGGGCCAGAATAGCAAAAATCCTGCAGGTCCGTCTTGACGAGCAGATCGTAGACGCCTTTGGCGCGCGCCTGCCTCAGCATGGCGGCCGAGATGTCGTAACCCTCCAGCCGGTCGGCGATCGGCCGCAGCTTCTGGCCCATGAGGCCGGTGCCGCAGCCGAGATCGAGCGCCAGCGAAAACCGGCCCGGCCGTGCTGCCTGGATGGCGCGGTCGAGGCATTCGGGCAGACGATAGCCGAGCCTGTCGACCAGTTCAGCCTCGAAACTCCCGGCATAGTGGTCGTACAGCGTCTCGACAAAGGCGCTGGGCGGCGCCTGGGCCGCCGCTGCCCTGCCGATCAATTGCAGCTTGAGCACCGCGCCGAGCCTGTCCGCCGGGTCGAGCCGCAGTGCCGTCGTCCAGGCCTGCGCGGCACGATCGCGCGCGCCCGCCGCTTCCTGCATCTCGCCGAGGCGGAACCAGCCGGCTGGCCATTGCGGCGCCAGTTCGAGCGCGCCGAGCAGCAATTCCGCCGCTGCCGCATGATCGCCGGATGCATAGAGCATTTCGGCATAGTCGGCGCGGCGGTCGGCGGTCAAATCGCCGGACGAGGTCTGGAGCGATTTCATGCGATCGGGTTCCGCCGGGTGTTTGCAGCCGGCTTGCGCTCTATGCTGGAGTCAGCAGTGACATACAACAGGCTTCCCGCGCCGGAATTAGCGCCTATCTTGGGGCCATGCGCGCCAGCGACCTGCTTCATCCCCGGCCGGAAGGGCTGTATTGCCCGCCCGGCGATTTCTTCATCGACCCGGTGCGGCCGGTCAACCGGGCGCTGATCACACATGGCCATTCCGACCATGCCCGCTCCGGCCACCGCTCGGTGATGGCGACGCAGCAGACGCTCGACATCATGGGGCTGCGCTACGGCGACAGTTTTGCCGGAACGACGCAAGCCGCCGTGCTCGGCGAGACGATTGCGCTTGGCGGTGTGGCCGTCAGCTTTCACCCGGCTGGTCATGTGCTTGGCTCGGCCCAGATCAAGGTCGCGCATCAGGGTACGTGCATCGTCGCGTCCGGCGACTATAAACGCCAGAAGGACGCGACCTGCGAGCCGTTCGAGCCGCTCAAGTGTGACGTCTTCATCACCGAGGCGACGTTCGGTCTGCCGGTGTTTCGGCATCCGCCCGATACCGAAGAGATCGCCCGGCTGCTGAAATCGACCGAGCAGTTTCCCGAGCGAACGCATCTGGTCGGCGCCTATGCGCTGGGCAAGGCGCAGCGCGTCATGCGGCTGCTGCGCGATGCCGGCTACGAAAAGCCGATCTACATCCACGGCGCGCTGGCCAAGCTCAGCGAGTATTACCAGAGCCAGAATATCGATCTCGGCACATTGGAACCGGCGACCGTCGAGACCGGCCAAAAAAGCGACTTTGCCGGCGCCATCGTCGTCGGCCCGCCATCCGCCTTCGCCGATCGCTGGGCGCGGCGTTTTCCCGATCCGATGTCGTGCTTCGCCTCAGGCTGGATGCGCATCCGCCAGCGCGCCAAGCAGGGCGGCGTCGAGCTGCCGCTGATCATTTCCGACCACTCCGACTGGGGCGAGTTGACCGCCACGATCAAGGAGACCGGCGCCGAAGAAATCTGGGTAACGCATGGCCGCGAGGAGGCGCTGGTGCGCTGGTGCGAGCTCGAAGGCATTGCGGCTCGGCCGCTGCATCTCGTTGGTTATGAGGACGAGGGCGATTGAGAATGCGAGGTTCGATGGTCACCTGCGCAGAGCTCTACGGCGCCCCTCTCTGTCCTACCGGACATCTCCCCCACGAGGGGGGAGATTGGATGTCGCGCCGGCTTTCGCCAACCACCAACGTTGCTGGACGGGTGGCAAGGACGAAACTGCCAATCTCCCCCCTCGTGGGGGAGATGTCCGGCAGGACAGAGAGGGGCGCGAAGGATCGCAAGCTTCCCCCCTTGGCGCGCCACTCATGAACCGCTTCGCCGAGCTTCTCGACCGGCTGGTGCTGACGCCGTCGCGCAACGGCAAGCTGACGCTTTTGACCGATTATTTCCGCAGCGTCGAGGATCCGGACCGCGGGCTGGCGCTGGCGGCCATCACCGGCGATCTGTCCATCGCCGCGGTCAAGCCGGCGATGCTGCGCACACTGGTGATCGAGCGCATGGATCCGGTGCTGTTCGGCTATTCCTACGACTATGTCGGCGACCTGGCCGAGACCGTATCGCTGGTCTGGCCGCAGGCGCCGGTCGACATTGCGAACCACGAGCCGACGCTGGCCGAGGTGGTGGCCAAGCTGCAGGCGGCGAGCCGTTCCGACGGGCCGCAAGTGCTGGCCCGGCTGCTCGACAGCGCCAGCACTTCGGCGCGCTTTGCCATCATAAAGCTGGTCACCGGCGGCCTGCGCATCGGCGTCTCGGCGCGGCTTGCCAAGCAGGCGCTGGCCGATTTCGGCAAGGTCGAAATCGCCGAGATCGAGGAACTCTGGCACGGGCTGACGCCGCCCTATCTCGCGCTGTTCGCCTGGCTGGAGGGTAAAGCGGAAAAACCCAGGAAGACGGCGCTGGCGCTGTTCAGGCCAGTGATGCTGTCGAATGCCGTCGGCGACGGCGACCTCGAAAAGCTCGACCCGGCCGACTACGCGGCCGAATGGAAATGGGACGGCATCCGCGTCCAGGCGGTTTGCGAAGGCGGCATTCGCCGGCTCTATTCGCGCACCGGTGACGATGTCTCGGGTGCCTTTCCGGACCTTGCGGAGGCGATGGATTTTTCCGGCGCCCTCGACGGCGAGCTTCTGGTCGGAGACCCCAGGCAGGCGACAGGCACGTTCTCGGACCTGCAGCAGCGGCTGAACCGCAAGAGCGTGTCACCCAAGATCCAGCAGCAATACCCGGCCTTCATGCGCTGCTACGATGCGCTGCAGATTGGTGACGAGGATGTGCGCGGACTTCCCTTCCGCGAACGGCGCGGCCGGCTCGAGGCCTTCGTCAGGACACTCGATCCGAGCCGCTTCGATCTGTCGCCGCTGGTCGAATTCACCAACTGGCAGGCACTCGAGGAATTGCGCCGCAAGCCGCTGCATCCGGTCATCGAAGGCGTCATGCTGAAGCGCTGGGATTCGCCCTATGTGGCCGGGCGGCCGAAGGGTCCGTGGTTCAAATGGAAGCGCGATCCGCACACGGTCGACGCCGTGCTGATGTATGCCCAGCGTGGCCATGGCAAGCGCTCGAGCTTCTATTCCGACTACACATTCGGCGTCTGGTCCGGGCCGGAAGGATCGGAGGAGCTGGTGCCGGTGGGAAAAGCCTATTTCGGCTTCACCGACGAGGAACTGAGGCAGATCGACAAATATGTCCGCGACAATACGATCGAGCGCTTTGGCCCGGTGCGCTCGGTGCGTGCCGACCGCAGGAACGGGCTGGTGCTTGAGGTAGCCTTCGAAGGGATCAACCGCTCGACGCGGCACAAATCCGGCGTTGCCATGCGCTTTCCGCGCATTTCGCGGCTGCGCTGGGACAAGCCGGCGGCCGAAGCCGACCGCATCGAGACGCTGCAGGCGCTGCTCGATAGTTAATGCATGTCGAGCAAAAAGTGTGCAGCGGTTTTGCGGTAACGACATGCATCAAAACAAGAACCTAAAGTGCGTCGCATAAGACCGGTCCGAACGCGACGTGCTTTAGGGAACGACTGAAACGCGGATCTCGTAGATGTCGACCGACTTGCCCTGCTTATCGAAGTCGGAATTGATGGCGATGGTGCCGGCAGCACCCGGACGCTTGTCGGGAAAGCGCACGTCGAACAGATATTCATTGCGCTCGCGACCGACCGCATAGCGCTTGCGGCCGCAGTCGCCGAGTTCGCCGAAATTGCAATCGACGGAAATCTGCGTCTCCTGCCCCTCCTCGGAGCGCGCGATGATGTCGAATGTGGCATGCTTGCCGGCTAGTTTTTCCAACACGCCTTGTCCGACGTCGAAGCTGATGGCCGAGCCGGATGCCCCCGAGCGGATGCGCAGGAAGGAACCGCTTTCGTCCTGGATGACGTCGGCCTTGGCGTCCGACGGTGCATTGACCTGCGTCGGGTCACCCGGCGAAAAAACGTTGATCCAGTCGCGCGCCTCGTCCTGCTCGCCCTGCTTCGGCGGCGAAGCGGTGTCGTCCGGCGTGAAATCTTCGCCGTCGACCGTTGGCGGCGCTTCCGGTGGCGCTGTGTCGAGCTCGGTCGCCGATTTGAAGACGCCGGTCTGGTTGGCGAAATAAAGGCCGATGCCGGCGGCTGCGAGCAGCGTCACACCGAAGAAGATCGCGGTCAAGGGCAGGCGCCGCCGCCTCGCCCGCCGGTCGTCGCGGTCGGGCGTCACTTCCGCATCGTCGGTTTCGACGTCGGCTTCGGTCGGAACCGAGGCCCCCATGTCGATCACCGGCGCCTCGGGAACAGGCGCATCGGGCATGATGTCGGGAACGACCGGCAGGACGCGCGACCGCGGCGCATCGGATTCGGGCGGCTGCGCTGGACCGTCAACGACGACATCGGGCGACGGCGCGGGCTCGGCTTCGGTTTCAGTTTCAGCCGGAGGCTCCACCGCCGGTGCTGCCTGCAAACTGTCGGTCGGCGCGGCGACGTCGGCAACCGCCGGCAGGAATTCCGATTCGATTTCGGTGATCTTCGCCTGGACCGCCTTGCGGCGCTTGATGGCGACCTCCACCGTGACGTTTGGATTGGCCTGCAGGGCACGGTCGAGTGCCGCGAAAGCCGATCGATAGACCCGCTCGCGAAACGCCCGGTCGTCGGCATTGCCTTTCTCGAAGGCATTGCGGATCGCTTTTTCGATCGCGTCCAAGCGAATTCCCTCTGCAATTTCACTCACATTGCCATGATCGTTAGCCGCAGGCGACCAATCAATCAACAAGCGAGCGGCCGCATTCTGCCTTGCCGAGGGGCACAAAGCTCATTTCGGCGGTTTTCGGTAAAGGAATCAACATTTTTCGCTGATTTTCCCGGTCACGGCCAACGTGGCGGTCGCGCGGCGTGCCGATGCGGCATCACGCGGCCAATGGTAGATCCGCGCGGCGGCTGCCCTTGCGCCCGGCCGGAGGCGGCACGAATTGCCTCGTCCTGAAATCGCGACTGCCATCTTGAATTCGCGGCCGGTTGCGTCTATCACGCAGCCCATCCTGGAAGCTCGGCTTCCCGGGCCGCTTTAGCTCAGTTGGTAGAGCACATCATTCGTAATGATGGGGTCAGGTGTTCGAGTCACCTAAGCGGCACCAAAATTCTCGATGAATTAAACGGGACCATTTCACAGATCAACTTGATGGAACGTCGCCGTCGCCCAGCGACGCCACCGTCTTCAGCGCGCCGTCGAGCATGTCGCCCTTTTCGTCCTTCAGCGCGGCTTCGCGCAGGCGCCGGGTCCAGTCTGCGGCGTCCGGGCGGCCCTTGACCAGGTCGAGTACCGACAGCACCCGGTCGAATTTCGACTGCGCGCGGGCGTGGGTGTCGCTGTAGCCCTTGATCAGCCGGCGGCAGTTGAGGATCTCCGTGCCAAGCGCGTAGTCCTCGCCGACTTGGCCCAGCGCCAGCGCATACCAGCGCTCGATATGCGCGGTCTCGACCTTGTGGCGCAGCAGCCGGCGGCGCCAGCGGCGCAGGCCGCCGATGAACCACAATGCGGCAAAGCCGGCAAAACTGTCGGTGCGGATATGGCGGCCGCGGTTGATGCGGCGGTCGAGGAAGGCGGCGAGCATCGGCCGGCTTTCGATGTAGCTGCCGAGCCCGGCCGGCAGCGTGCCGCAGAATTCCTCGATGCGCGGATGGAAATATTCGGTCACCTGCAGGACCGAGCCGTCCTTGACGCCGACCTCACGGCGTACGCGTCGGTCGCGGCTAGAGCGCGTCTTCAGGTCGGCGACGCGGATCATGTCGTCGTAGCACATCGCGTTGGCCAGATGCTTGGCGGCGGCGATCGACAGCGCGTAGGCGTGTTCGGCATCGTCCAGGACGACCGCGCGGTCGAGCCGGTCGAGATACTCGCCGCCATAGGCGATGTCCTGGTAGTCGACGACTTTTTTCAGGCCGCGAAGCGCCATGTCGTGCACAGGTGCCGGCAACGCGGCGACGCGCGCCGCCAGTTGTTGCCAGCCCTTCAACAGGCTTTCCGGGCCGCTGACTTTTGTCGCGGCGCCCGAGCGGGTTTCAGCGGCCGCCGGCTGTGCAGTCTTGTCGCCCGAAGGCGCACTCGCGATGCCGCGCGCCCGATCGTAGGCGGCGCCGAAGGCGGCGAGGCTGGCCTTCACACCGCGGCCGCCGGCACTGACCGCCTGCTCATAGCTTTCGCGACTGAACGGCAAGGCGTCGGAGCCGGCCAGCGCGCCGAGCAGGCTGGCCGAGATCATCGAGCCATTGTCGGCGGCGATCTTCTCCATGTCGAAGGCAATGAAGCGCTTGGCCGCGGCTTCCGCCGTGGCATGCACCTTGGCGGACGAGGCGCGACCGTCGCCGGGCTCGATCTTCTCCGAGACCGCGGCGATGCGGTGCGACGAGGCGATCAGCGTCGTGCGCTCGGGCGTGACGAAGCCGCGGATGATGGCGCGGCCGGCTTCCATCAGTTCGGCGGCGATCAATATATCGACGTCGCCCTGCGACGGCGACAGCGCGAAGACCGGCAGGCGGCCGGTGTCGCGGCACATTTCGACATAATAGATGGTGGCGCCGGTGCGCTGGGCGACGCCGGCGACCGAGGTCGATTGCGCGACGTAGCCGTTGCGCTCGGCGACGTCGGTGATCCAGTCGGCCAGCACGCCACCGCCCTGGCCGCCGACCGCGAGCACGGCAAGCTTTATGACGCGCTCGTCGTCCGGCGCGCCGGCCTTGGAACGGGTTGATGGGCTAGCGTCAAGCATCGGCGAATATCAGGCGCCGGCTTTCACGGCGCCGCTGCAAGAGACTGATCGTGGCGCGCCGCGCGGCTTCAAGGAAACGGTCCCAGCGGCTCGGATTGTGCACGACATCGGCGCGGTAGAAGGACGGGCAGAGCACCGCCGCATCGGCGACCTCGCCGCAATTGCCGCAACCGACGCAGCTTTGGTCGATATGCGCCACCGGATCGTCGCGCAACGGATCGTCGAGCGACTTCACCGAAAGCGACGGACAGCCGGAGAGCCGCATGCAGGCATGGTCGCCGGTGCAGATATCTTCGTCGACACCGAATTTCGGCTTGACTATGCGCGTCCCGCCCTTGATCGCCTTGTCGACCAGCGGCTTTTCGCGGCGCTGCCGGTTGAGCATGCATTCGGACGAGGCGACAATGACTTTCGGGCCCTTCTCGTCCGTCGTCAGCGCCTCGCGCAGCGTGTCTTGCATCTTGGTTACGTCGTAGGTGCGGTCGATGTGGCGCAGCCATTTGACGCCCATGCCCTTCACCGCCTCGGTGATCGGGTGCTTGGTCGACTTGGTCTTGTTGCCGGCGCGGGACGACAGGATGTCCTGCCCTCCGGTCGCGGCCGAATAGAAATTGTCGACGATGACGATGACGCCGTCGTTCTTGTTGAACACCGCGTTGCCGATCGACGAGGTCAGACCGTTGTGCCAGAAGCCGCCGTCGCCGACGAAGGAGATCGAGCGGCGCTTGGCATCGGGCGAATTGAACGCCGAAGCCGAGGCCGGCCCCAGCCCGTAGCCCATGGTAGTGGCACCTAGCTCGAAAGGCGGCATGATCGAGAACAGATGGCAGCCAATGTCGGAGGCGATGTGGTGCTTGCCCAGCTCCTGCTCGACCAGCTTGGTGGCGGCGAAGATCGGCCGCTCCGGGCAGCCGACGCAGAAGCCGGGCGGCCGGCCCGGGACGACGTTGATCAGGTCGGCGGTGTCGAGCCCGTCGCCGATCTTGTTCGGCGCGCGGACCTCGCTTGGCAGCAGATGCGGGATGGTGGCACGCAGGAACGATCCGATGCCGTCGAGCATCACCTGGCCGGTATATTCGCCGGCCATAGGCAGATGTTCCTTGCCGACGAGCCTGGTGCCGCGGCCGGCCTTGTGCAGCATCGCGGCAAAGGCCTGTTCGATGTAGTTGGGCTGGCCTTCCTCGACGACGAGGACGGCGTCCTTGCCTTCGCAGAAGGACAGGAACTCGTCGTCGACTAAGGGATAGACGGCGTTGAGCACATAGAGCGGCACGTCGGTGTCGCCATAAGTGTCGGCGAGGCCGAGCCGCTGCAGCGCCCGGACGACCGAATTGTACATGCCGCCCTGCATGACGATGCCGACCGAGCCGTGCTCCGGGCCGAAAAACTCGTTGATCTTGTTGGTGCGGATGAAATCCACCGCCGCCGGCCAGCGTTTCTGCACCTTTTCCTTCTCGTGCAGGAAGGACGCGGGCGGCAGCACGATGCGGCCGGTGTCGCGGCGCGGCGCCTCGAGCGCATCGGCCACAGTCATTGCCGGGCGCTTGTTGTCCTTGGCGATGAAATGGCCGTGGACATGGCAGCAGCGAATACGGACCTGCAGCATGACCGGCGTGTTGGAAACCTCGGACAGCTCGAAGCCGTCCTGCACCGCCTTGACGATCGACGGCAGGTTCGGTCGCGGGTCGAGCAGCCAGACCTGGCTCTTCATGGCAAAGGCGTGGCTGCGCTCCTGCATGATCGAGGAGCCTTCGCCGTAATCCTCGCCGACGATGATCAATGCACCGCCGGTGACGCCGCCGGAAGCGAGATTGGCGAGCGCGTCGGAGGCGACATTGGTGCCGACCGTCGACTTGAAGGTCGCCGCGCCGCGGATAGGATAATGCACCGATGCCGCAAGCATGGCGGTGGCGGTCGCTTCCGAGGCGCTCGCCTCGAAATGCACGCCGAGCTCGCCCAGGATATCCTGCGCGTCGGCCAGCACGTCCATCAAATGGCTGATCGGCGCGCCCTGATAGCCGCCGACATAGCCGACGCCGCATTGCAGCAGCGCCTTGGTGATGGCGAGAATGCCTTCGCCGGAAAACTCCTCGCCGGCGCCGAGCCTGAGCTTTTCGACTTCCTTGGCAAAAGACCGTTCGGCCATTTTGGGCTCCTTCCGTTACCGCCCCGATGGCGGCGCGTAAGATCAGATGTCGTGCTTGCGAATGTTCTTCAGCATCTTCTGCAATGTCGCGATCAGCGCCGCGTATTCGGCATCGTCGACATCGTCGAACATTGCCTCGAAAGCGTCGTGCATGGCCGGCCAGGCGCGCGCGAACTCGGCGCGGCCATCGTCGGTCAGGAACACATGGCGGATACGGCTGTCGGTGACCCCCTGCTCGCGCCGCACAAACCCTTGCCCCTCCAGCGTGTCGAGCGTCCGGCTCAAGGTCGACTGCTCGATGACGGTATAGACCGAGAGATCGTTGACAGTGACGCCATCGGTGACCGACAGCACGGCCAGCGTGCGCACCTGCGGAATGGTCAGGCCCTGCCTGCGGAAATTGTCACGCAAAGTGGCGTTGTAGCGGCCCATGATGCGGTTCATCAGATAGGGCGCGAATTGCTGCAGGCCGATCTGGCCCAAAGTCGAGATGCGCTGGCGCTTTTCAACCTTCTGTTCCATCACAGCCTCCCCGCCAGGAGAAAGCCGGAGCCGCCGCCCAAGCCAGCACCCGGATGGGTCGAGGCACCGATGTGGTAGAGACCCCTGACCCCGGTGGCGTGATTGCGGCTCGTCTTGAACGGCCGCCACAGAAACGACTGGTCGATGGCCGAGGAACCGCCATAGGGGTCGCCGCCGACCAGATTGATGTTCATCGCTTCCAGGTCGGCCGGCGAACAGGCGCGGCGTGCGATGACGCTGTCCTTGAACCCATCGATATGGCTGGCGAGGATCGCTTCGGCACGGTCGGCATAGGCTTCGCGCAGCGCCTCGGTCCAGCGACCGTCTGCCGGTGTTTGCAGTTTGCCGGCGGCATCGCCCTTGATATGCCGTGGCGCCTCGGGCAGTTGCAGCCACAGGACCGCCTTGCCGTCCGGGCAGCGCGATGGGTCGAGCGCGTGCGGCTGGCCGACGCACATGGTCGGCACCTCCGGCAGCATGCCGCGCACGGCTTCGTTGCAGGCCTTCGAGACGCCGTCGAGCCCCGGCGTCAGATGCAGCAGCGCGACCTTGTCCAGGCCCTCGCCGCGCCATGCTGGCGGCTTGTCCAAGGCATAGTGGATCTGGAAATTGCCCTTGCCGTAGCGGTATTTTTGCGCTGCCTCGACGTCGGCTTTCGGCGCCGCGTCGCCGAGGAGCCGCTCGTAGAGCTGCGTCGGCGTGACCGAGCAGATGACGCTCTTGTTCACGTTGATCGTTTCGCCCGAAGCCAGCCGCACGCCGGCGGCGCGGCCTCCGCTTTGGACAATAGCCGCGACGTCGGCGCCGGTGCGGATTTCGCCGCCACGTTCCCTGATCAGGGCCTCGAAGGCGGCCAGCAGATTCCTGGCACCGCCCTTGACGATCGGCGCGCCGGCCGCCTCAAGCGCGAAGGCAATGACCTTGGCGATCTGGCCGGAGAACGCGTCCTCAGGCCCGAGGCCGGCATGCAGCACCCAGGGCGCCCACAGCGCGCGCATGGTTTCCGACTGGTAGGTGCTTTCCAGCCAACCGCGCGCCGGCACCAGCGCGCTGCCGAGAAAGGCGGCAAGGCCACGCGGGCCGCGCCGCCAGGCCTCACCCGCCAGCAGCCTGGCCGTCGGGTAGGACCACAGGCTGCCACCGAGCAGTCCGAACAGCAGACCGGCGTTGCGCTCGATCTCGCCGACATCGTTTGCGTGCCGGTCGCCGTCGCCCGCGGCAAGCGCATTGATCGCCGCTACATTGGCGATACGATCGGTGCGCAGGACGGCATGGCTGCCGTCCGGGCGCAGCACGCCGGTCGGCGTGGAGGTGTTGCAAAACTCCAGGCCGTGCCGCGCCAGATCCTTGCCCAGCGCCGCATAGGCCGGCGAGGTGATGAACAGGACAAAGGTCGTCGCCATCACGTCGTGGATGAAGCCGGGCGCGGTGATTTCTTCGGTGCGCATGCAGCCGCCGATGCGGTCGTTGCGCTCGAGCACCAGCACCTTCGCCCCCTTGCTGCCAAGCATCGCCGAGCAGACCAGCGCGTTGATGCCGCTGCCGACGACGATGTGATCGGGAGCGCTCATCGATGCGTGCTCCTAGCCGGCAGGAGTTCAATTGCAGAAATTGGCGCTCTACGGCGCCGTAGAGCCGCAGCTTTGCAAGGCTGCCGCTCCCACTCCGTCATCACAGTGCCACTTCCGCACATGATCTTCTCCCGAAGACCGCAGCTACCCTATTGCCTTGGCACCAACGCCAACGCGCGGATCGGGCTGCCGGTGCCGTGCTCGATCTTGAGCGGCGCCGCGATCAGGATCGCGCCTTTCGGCGGCAGCCGGTCGAGGTTGCAAAGGCTGGCGAGGCCGTAGCGGTTAGCCTTGTGCATCAGGCTATGCGCCGGGAACGGCGGCTCCATTCCCCCTGCTTTTCCAGCATCCGTGCCGATCGTCTCGCTGCCCCAGCCCTTGATGTCCTTGCTAATCAGATACTGGATGGCTTCGGCGGTCGGGCCAGGCGTGTGCGGTCCGGTCTCATTGGCGTTGAGGAACTCGGCTTCCGAGCCGTTGCGCTTATACCAGTCGGTGCGCATCACCACCCACTCGCCGGGATTGATAGCGCCATGTTCGGCTTCCCATGCCTTGATGTGATCGACGGTGAGCAGGAAATCGTGATCGGCTGCCGCTTGCTTCGAACAGTCGATGACGTTGACCGGGCCGACGAAGTTCTGCGCCGGAATGGTGTCGGTGGCGCCGTCCGGATAATCCTTGCCGGTGATCCAGTGGTTGGGTGCGTCGAAATGGGTGCCCGAATGCTCGCCGAGCTTGAGCCAGTTCCACGCCCACCACGGGCCATTCTTGTCATAGGCGGAGATGGCGTGGATCTCGATCTTCGGCGTGTCGACCGCCAGTTCCGGCGGCAGCTTGATCAGTGGCGTGTTGGGCCCGAGCGGCGCCGTCAGGTCGACCACC
The DNA here is from genome assembly GCF_040321495.1 of Mesorhizobium sp. M0408. Classification (NCBI taxonomy): domain Bacteria; kingdom Pseudomonadati; phylum Pseudomonadota; class Alphaproteobacteria; order Hyphomicrobiales; family Phyllobacteriaceae; genus Mesorhizobium; species Mesorhizobium sp. M0408. Next base: position 36,326 of record NZ_JAMYRO010000008.1, read on the forward strand.
TGGATGGCGCCTGAAAGCAGCTGGCCGGCGACTTCGCCTAGAAGTTGTTGTGTGTCCATGGTCTCTGTTCCCTCTTTCTCGATGGTGCTGAAGGCTCTCGTGGCCCTTAATATCCTACTAGACGAAAACATATGCATCTGCAATTATCTTTAAGCATAAAGCAAATGGGACGGGGCGTGAGCGAGTTCGACGCCATATTTGTCGGGGCAGGCCACAACAGTCTGGCATGCGCCGCGCATCTGGCGCTCAAAGGCTGGAAAACGGCAGTTTTCGAGCGTAATGCAACGATCGGCGGCGCCGTCCAGACGCGCGAATTGACGCTTCCGGGCTTCCGGCACGATTTCGGCGCGATGAATCTCAGCCTGTTCGCCGGCTCGGCCTTTCACAAGAAATATGCAAATGAATTGAAAACCCACGGGCTGGAATTCGTGCCGGTGGCCGACTGTTTTGCCAGCGCCTTCCCCGACGGTCGCTGGTTCGGCGTCAGCAGCGACCTGGAAAAGACCGCCTCGCGCATGGCCGCTTTTTCCGACGCCGACGCACAGACATGGCGCCGTCTGGTTGCGGCATTCCCGGCGGAGGCCGAGCATCTGTTCCGGCTGCTGGGCTCGCCGATGAGCGGCCGTGCGCTCGCCGGCACCGCCTGGAACCTCTGGCGCAAGAAGGGTTTTGCCGGCGCGCTCGATACTGGTCGGTTGCTGCTTTCGTCACCCCGCGCCTGGCTCGAGGAGACTTTCCAGTCACCGCATGTCAGGGCGACGCTCGCCACCTGGGGCATGCATCTCGACTTCGCCCCCGATATCGCCGGCGGCGCGGTGTTCCCTTACCTCGAATCCATGGCCAACCAGCGCTTCGGCATGGTGCTCGGCAGAGGCGGCGCCGACACCATTATCCGCGCTCTGTCGGGCATGCTCACGGCCGCCGACGGCAAGATCGTCACCGGGGCTGATGTCGCCGAGATCACGGTTTCGGCCGGCAAAGCGACCGGCGTGCGGCTCGCTTCCGGCGAGACCCACACAGCCACCAAGGCCGTCATCGCCGGTGTCGCGCCCAAGGCGCTGACCGGGAAACTGTTGCCTAACGGATCGGGCGACACCGGCTTCGACACGGCCGTGAAAAAATTCCGCCACGCGCCGGGGACGTTGATGATCCATCTGGCGCTCGACGATCTGCCGGACTGGCGCGCCGGCGCCGAGCTTCGGCAGTTCGCCTATGTGCACCTTTCGCCGTCGCTCGACGCCATGTCGCTGACCTACCAGCAGGTGATGGCAGGCATGCTGCCGGATGAACCGGTGCTGGTCGTCGGCCAGCCGACGGCCGTCGATCCCTCGCGCGCGCCGGACGGCAAGCACGTACTTTGGGTGCAGGTGCGCATGCTGCCAGCCGAGATTGCAGGCGATGCAGCGGGCACGATCGCGGCGGCTCACTGGGACGAGGCTAGGGAGCACTACGCCGAGCGCGTCCTCGACATTATCGAGCGCTATGCGCCCGGCCTTCGTCGGAAGATCCTCGGCCGCGCCGTGTTCTCGCCCATCGACCTCGAACGCGAGAACCCGAACCTTGTCGGCGGCGACCAGATCTGCGGCAGCCATCATCTGGCGCAGAATTTCCTGTTCCGGCCGGCGCGCGGTTACGCCGGCTGGAACACGCCGGTCGGCAATCTGCACCTGACCGGGGCGGCAACATGGCCCGGCGCCGGCACCGGGGCGGCGTCGGGCTACATGCTCGCGCAACAACTTGGCGGGAGGTAGGCTCCATTTTTCATCTAGGGTGAAGGAGGACAAGGCGCGGTTGCCCAAGGAGCCTGAACCCACCGATTGACAACGACACCGCGCATAAAAGCAACAGGGGAACGACCATGACAATCAACAGACGAGAATTGCTCGGATATGGCGCGGCCGCACTTGGCGCCACGGCGCTCGGCCTGCCGCAAATCGCCAAGGCTGCCGGCGAACTGACCATCGCCTACAATGTCAATTTGCCGTCCTGGGACCCGACCACCGGGCCTTCGGCGGTCAACCCGACCATCCAGGGTCTCTACCAGTCGGTGTTCGACCAGTTCATCCCGCAGAAGCCGGATCTTTCTTTCGCGCCCGGCCTGCTCACCGAATGGGGCTGGAACGAGGATCGCAGCAAGATCATGATGACGGTGCGCGAGGGCGTCACCTGGCATGACGGCTCGCCATTCACGGCCGAAGACGTGGTCTGGTCGCTGCAGCGGGCGGGCGATGAAAAGACCGGCAACCCGATCCAGTTCGTCTGGAAGAACGTCAACAACTTCAAGATCGACGGCAACAAGATCACCGGCGACGTCGTGCAATTCGACCCGGTGTATTTCAAGTGGATGTCGTTCCTGACCGGCTACATCATGCCGAAGGCCTATTACGAAAAGGTCGGCGCCGAGGGTTTTGAGAAAGCCCCGATCGGCACCGGGCCCTATATGGTCGACAAATTCGAGCGCAACGCCTTCCTGCGGCTCAAGGCCAACCCGAACTACTGGGGCGGCAAGCCGGCCTTCGAAAACGTAACCATCAAGTTCGTCACCGATGCGGCGAGCCGCGTCGCCGAGATCGAGTCCGGTTCCTCGCAGGTGACGCTGGAAATCCCCTATGAGGAATATGACCGCCTGATCGCCAAGGATGGACTTGCCGGCTCATGCAAGAACGTCTCCGACATCGGCATGATCTTCTTCAACGACATCGACGTGATGCTGGACAAGAACGTGCGCCAGGCGGCGGTGATGGCGGTCGACAAAAAGCTTTTGGTCGACCGGCTGCTGCGCGGTTACGGCCAGCCCATCGATACGCTGGAGACGCCGGAATACGAGGCCTACGATGCGTCGATCAAGGTGGAGCACAATCCGGACAAGGCCAAGGAACTGCTGGCCGCCTCCGGCTATTCGCCGGAAAAGCCGGTCAAGTTCACGATACAGACGACCAAGGGCTTCAAGCCCAAGGACTACGAGATGATCCAGGCGATCGTCGGCATGTGGCGCAAGGTCGGCATCGAGGCAACGATCGAGGTCTACGAGATCGCCAAGCACTACGAGCTGCGCGCCGCCGACAAGCTGGCGCCGGCGGCCTTCTACAATTGGGGCAATGCCATCGGCGATCCCACCACGTCGACCGGCTTTGCCATGTATGGCCCAAGCCCGCATTCGGTATGGGACAGCCAGGACCTGATCGACATGATCAATCCACTATGGGGCGAGAAGGACGAGGCCAAGCGCATTGCCGGCTGGAAGGCCGTCGACAAATACATCGCCGAACAGGCCTATGTGCTGCCGCTGATCCAGTATGCGCAGCCGATCGTGCATGCCAAGGGCGTCAATGTGGTGCAGCATGTGTCGGGCGCACTTCTGCCGGCGCTGATGAGCCCGGCCTGAGACAGTCTTCGGCTTGCCGCGCGCCGTCCGGAATGACGGCGCGCATTTTCCGCCACGGGCGACCATGCTGCTGCAAAGATTCCTGATCCGTCTTCTGACGATGGCGATCACGCTGTTCGGCGTGGCCGTCGTCGTCTTTATCGTCATCCGTGTCGCGCCGGGCGACCCGATCGCGATGATGCTGCCGCCCGGCGCGACCGATGCCGACATCGCTCGGCTGCGCGCGCTTTACGGGCTGGACAAGACCATCGTCCAGCAATTCTTCATCTGGCTGGCCGGTGTCGTCAGGGGCGATTTCGGCACGTCGATCTCACTGCGGCAGGACGTGCTTGGGCTGGTCTTCAATCGCCTCCCGGCCACGCTGGAACTCGCCATCGTCGCGCTTGTGATGGCGCTGGCGATCGGCGGCACGACGGCGATCCTCGGCGCGCGCGAACGCGGCACCGCGGTCGAAGCCGGCATCGACATTGCCAGCGGTGCGGCACTCTCGATTCCCGATTTCCTGTGGGGCCTGGTGCTGATCCTTCTGTTCGGCGTGCTGGTGCCTATCTTCGACATTTCTGGCCGGGTGTCGCCGCAGCTCGACCTGCCCTTCGCCACGCAATTCTATCTGTTCGAAAGCATCGTACGGCTGCGCTTCGACCTGACCAGGGACCTGCTGGCACACATGCTGATGCCGGCGATTGCGCTGGCGCTGCCACTGGCCGCGATCATCTCGCAGCTGCTGAAACAGTCGCTGAAGGAAGTGCTCGACCTCGACTACGTCGTGCTGGCGCGGGTAAAGGGCTTTTCGGAAACGCAGGTCATCCTGCGCGAGGCGCTGAAGAACGCGGCCCTGCCGACGCTGACGCTGGTCGGCGTGCAGTTCACCTTCCTGATCGGCGGCACGGTCATCGTCGAACGACTGTTTTCCTATGAAGGTCTCGGCAACATGGCGATCGATGCCGTCATCAACCGCGACCTGCCGCTGATCCAGGGCATCGTGCTGGTCTTCGCGCTGCTGTTTGTGCTGATCAACCTTGCCGTCGACATGATGTACGCCCTGCTCAATCCGAGGCTGCGCCATGGATGAGGCCCGCATTTCGAGACATGGCTCGCGGGCACGCCTGTGGCTGGCCGGCGGCTGGCTGCTGATTGCGCTGCTGGCCGCAATTTTTGCGCCGCTGGTCGCACCGCAGGACCCGCTGGCGCAGGATTTGATGCTGGAGCGCCTGCCGCCGTTCTGGCTCGATGGAGCCGAGCCCGGCTACTGGCTCGGCACCGATAGTCTCGGCCGCGATCTCCTGTCACGGCTGATCTTCGGTGCCCGCATCGCCTTCATCGTCGCCTTCGCGGCAGCCCTTGCCGCCTGCCTGGTCGGCTCGACGCTGGGGCTGATCGCCGGCTATTTCGGCGGCTGGGCCGACCGCATCATCTCGCGTATCGTCGATGTCTGGATGGCGTTTCCGCCGGTGCTGTTTGCCATCCTTCTGGTCGCCGTGCTCGGCACCGGCTTGAGCTCGGTTATCATTGCCATTGCCGTCATCGACTGGACGCGCTTCTGCCGGGTGATCCGCGCCGAGACGATGGGCCAGTCGCGCATGGACTATGTCGAGAATGCCCGCATCGCCGGCTACGGCCGCATCGGCATCATGCTGCGCGAAGTGCTGCCCAATGTGGTGCCGTCGATCGTCGCGCTGCTGTCGCTGGAGATGGGCATTGCCGTCATCGTCGAGGCGATCCTGTCCTTCGTCAATCTGTCGATCTCGACCGACGACCCAACCTGGGGCGGCATCATCGCCGAGGGCCGCCTGTCGATCCATCAGGCTTGGTGGGTGCTGGTGTTCCCGCTGGTCACGCTGATCCTGACGGTGCTGTCGTTCAGCCAGTTTGGCGAGGGCCTCAGGGCACGTTTCGATCCGGTGCTGCGATGAACGCGCTGGCGAAACCCTGCCTCGACATACGCAGCCTTAGCGCGGTGCTGCCTAATGGCTTGCGCGTGCTGCGCTCGGTGTCGCTCGCCGTCGAGCCCGGCGAGGTGCGCGCGCTGGTCGGCGAGAGCGGCGCCGGCAAGACGATGATCGGCAAGGCGGTGCTTGGCGTGCTGCCTTCGAGCGTGCGCATCGTCGAAGGCGACATGCTGCTTGAGGGCGAGGACCTCGGCAAACTGCAGGCCAAGGCAAGGCGCACGCTGATCGGCGCGCGCACGGCGCTGATCCCGCAAGACCCGCTGACCGCGCTCAACCCGTCACGCCGCATCGGCCCGCAGATGACCGACCGGCTGGTGCGCATCCTCGGCTGGAGCGGCGAGAAGGCCGATGCACGCATCCGCCAATTGCTGGACGAGGTGCAAATCCGCGAACCCGAGCGTGTCCTCAAATGCTATCCGCACGAGCTGTCCGGCGGCATGCGCCAGCGCGTGCTGATCGCCGCGGCGTTCGCAGCCGAACCAAGGCTGATCGTCGCCGACGAGCCAACCACGGCGCTCGACGTGACTGTGCAGAAGCAGATCCTGCGGCTGATCGCGCAACTGCAGCGCGAGCACGGCACGGCGATCCTGTTCGTTACCCATGATCTCGGCGTCGTCGCCAAGATCAGCCAGAAGGTCTCGGTGCTCTATGCTGGCAAGGTGGTCGAGGAGGCCGAAACGGCCGCTCTCTTCGCCGCTCCGCAGCACCCCTACACGCGAGCTCTGATGGCCGCGACGCCACGCTACACCGATCCCTTCGCCTCGCTGAAGCCGGTGGACGAGGCGGTGCTGGCCGGGCTTGCTTCGGAGATCGCCGCCGCCGATCAGGCCTGGAGGCGCCCGCATGGCTGAGCCGCTGTTTTCCGTGCGTGGGCTGAAGGTCGCGCTGCCCGACATGACGCGCAAGCCGCTGATCGGCCGCGCGCCCTTGGCCGAGATCCTGAAAGGGCTGGATTTCGACCTGCCAAAGGGATCGGTGACCGGCATCGTCGGCGAATCCGGCTCCGGCAAATCGACGCTTGGCCGCGCCTTAGTGCGGCTTCTGGAGCCGAGCGCCGGCAAGGTCATCTTCGACGGCCGCGACATCACGCATCTGGCTGAGGCCGAACTCCGGCCGCTGCGCCGCAATCTGCAGATGATCTTCCAGGACCCGATGTCGTCGCTTAACCCACGCCGCACCATCGCCAGCATCATCGCCGCACCACTCAAACAGAATGGCCTCGGCGACAATCTGAAAGCCCGAGTTGCTGAAGCGCTTCAGCGCGTCGGCCTGCCGCAAGGCTTCGCCAGCCGCTATCGTCATGAATTGTCGGGCGGCCAGCGCCAGCGCGTCGGCATTGCCCGAGCGCTGGCGCTGTCGCCGAAATTCGTGCTGGCCGACGAAATCGTCTCAGGCCTCGACGTGTCGACGCAGGCACAGATCCTGACGCTGCTGGAAAAGCTTGCAGCGGAGATGGGCCTGACCGTCGCCTTCATCAGCCATGACCTGTCGGTGATCCGGCGGCTCTGCCGGCAAGTGATCGTCATGCGCGAAGGCGCGATCGTCGAAGCCAGTGCGACGGATACTTTGTTCGAGAAGCCGCAGCAGGCTTACACGCGCGACCTCCTCGCCGCCATTCCGCTGCCCGAGATCGATGATGCCTGGCTGCTTCCCGCCGCAAAGGCGCCGGCATGAAACACAATCCTATTCGCACGCTAAAGAGCGGGCCTCAGGCGTGCACCCGGCAAAATGTCCCGCGATGGAGGATGACTGACATGAAGAATGCAATCCGCTACGCAGTGCTCACCGCCACCGTGCTGGGAGGCATCGGCACGGCTTACGCCAGTTCCATTCCCGGCATGCGTGGCCACGACCACACCGGCGTCACCGTCCCCGACATGGAGCAGGCGGTCGATTTCTTCACCGAGGTGGTTGGCTGCAAGAAGGCGATGTCGTTCGGCCCGTTCGCCGACGACAAGGGCACATTCATGCAGGATCTGCTGGGCGTCGATCCCAAGGCGGTGATTGAGGAGATCACCCTGGTCCGCTGCGGACACGGGTCGAACATCGAGCTGTTCAAATACACCGCGCCGGACCAGAAGGACCTGACGCCTCGCAACAGCGACATAGGCGGCTTCCATATCGCCTTCTATGTCGACGACATCGCCGCCGCAAAAGCCTATCTTGACGGCAAGGGCGTCAAGACGCGGATGGGACCGCTGCCGGTTACCGAAGGCCCGGCGGCCGGCCAGACCATCCTCTACTTCCAGGCGCCCTGGGGCTTGCAGTTGGAAGCGATCAGCTATCCCAATGGCATGGCCTATGAAAAAGATGCGGAGACGGTGCTGTGGAGCCCGAAGAACCCGGAAAAATAGCCCGGGGCGTCCCTGGCCTGCGCAACTGCCGGCAAGCTGGGTTTCTGGGGCGGATTGTTTCAATCCTGAAACTTCAAGCTTGAATTAATCCGTCTCAGGCGTAAACTCGACAAACAGAAGCGAAGAGGAGATCGCACGATGAAAGTTGCGGTTCTCGGCGGCGGACCAGCCGGGCTCTACTTTGCAATCTCGCTGAAGCTCAGGGATGCCGCGCATGAGGTCACGGTGTTCGAGCGCAACCGTGCCGATGATACGTTTGGCTGGGGCGTCGTGCTGTCGGCGGAAACGCTGGAGAACCTGACCAAAAACGACCCGGTCAGCGCCGTCTGGATCCGCAAGCATTTCGCCTATTGGGACGATATCGCCGTCATCCATGACGGCGTGCGCACGGTCTCGACCGGTCACGGCTTTTGCGGCATTGGCCGCAAGCGGCTGCTCACGTTGCTGCAGCGGCGGGCGCGCGAACTCGGCGTCAAGCTGGTCTTCGAAACCGACATCGCCGATCCCAAGCCATATATGGAGAGGCACGACCTGGTTGTCGCCGCCGACGGGTTGAACTCGAAAGCGCGGAGCGCCTTCGTCGACGTGTTCAAGCCCGATATCGACATTCGTAGATGCAAGTTCGTCTGGCTCGGCACCCACCAGAAATTCGACGACGCCTTCACCTTCGTCTTCGAAAAGACCGAGCATGGCTGGGTGTGGGCGCATGCCTACCAGTTCGACAGCGATACCGCGACCTTCATCGTCGAATGCAGCGAGCAGACCTGGCAGCGCTTCGGCTTCGGCGCGATGTCGCAGCAGGAATCGATTGCCGTCTGCGAGCGCATCTTTGCCCGTCATCTCGGCGGCCACGCGCTGATGACCAACGCCAATCATATCCGCGGCTCGGCGTGGATCAATTTCCCGCGCGTCTTGTGCGAACGCTGGTCCTACAAGAACCTGGCGCTGATGGGCGACGCGGCGGCGAGCGCGCATTTCTCGATCGGTTCCGGCACCAAGCTGGCGCTGGAAAGCGCGGTGGCGCTGGCCGACTATCTCGAGTCCGAGCCAGACCTCGAGGCCGCCTTTAGCAAATATGAGGACGCCCGCCGCACCGAAGTGCTGAAGCTGCAGTCGGCGGCGCGCAATTCGCTCGAATGGTTCGAGGAGGTCGAGCGCTATCTCGGCCTCGATCCGGTGCAGTTCAACTATTCGCTGCTGACGCGTTCGCAACGCATCAGTCACGAGAATTTGCGGCTGCGCGATGCCGAATGGCTGGCCGGCGCCGAGGAGTGGTTCCAGCGCCAGGCCGGCGCCGGGGGCAACAATCTGCGTCGCGCGCCGATGTTCGCGCCGTTCCGGCTGCGCGGCATGGCGCTGCAGAACCGCGTCGTCGTCTCGCCGATGGCGCAGTACAAAGCGGTCGACGGCTGTCCGACCGATTGGCATTTCGCCCATTACGCCGAACGGGCCAAGGGCGGCGCCGGTCTCCTCTACATCGAGATGACGTGCGTCAGCGCGGAGGGCCGCATCACGCCTGGCTGCCCTGGTTTCTATGCGCCCGAGCATGAGGTCGCCTGGAAGCGGCTGGTCGAGTTCGTCCATGCCGAAACCGAGGCCAAGATCTGCGCCCAGATCGGCCATTCCGGTGCCAAGGGGTCGACCAGGCTCGGCTGGCAGGGAACCGACGTGCCGCTGCCCTCAGGCAATTGGCCCGTCATGGCAGCGTCTTCCGTGCCGTGGTCGCGGGAAAACCAGGTGCCGAAGGCGATGGACCGCGCCGACATGGATATGGTGCGCGACCAGTTTGTCGCTTCGGCCGAGATGGCGGCGCGCTGCGGCTTCGACATGCTCGAAATCCACGCCGCGCACGGCTATCTCCTGTCCTCCTTCATCACGCCCTTGACCAACCGGCGCACCGACTCCTATGGCGGCTCGCTGGAAAACCGCATGCGCTACCCCTTGGAAATCTTTCATGCGGTGCGCGCCGCGTGGCCGGCCGAGAAGCCGATCTCGATGCGCATCTCCGCCAATGACTGGCTGGGCATCGAAGGCGTGACGCCGGCCGATGCCGTAGAGATCGCGCGGCTGCTGCATGAGGCCGGCGTAGACATCTGCGACGTATCGGCCGGCCAGACTTCGGCCGTGGCAAGACCGGTCTATGGCCGCATGTTCCAGACGCCGTTTTCCGATCGCATCCGCAACGAGGTCGGCATGGCGACGATGGCGGTCGGCAATATCTATGAGCCGGACCACGTCAACTCGATCCTGATGGCGGGCCGCGCCGATCTCGTCGCACTGGCTAGGCCGCATCTTGCCGATCCGTATTGGACGCTGCACGCGGCCGTCATGCTTGGCGATCGCGGCGTCAAATGGCCGGATCCCTATCTGCCCGGCCGCGACCAGCTCTACCGGCTGGCCGAACGCGAAGCGGCAGCGGGGTTGAAAGTATGAGTGCCGCGGCGACGATTTCGGGGCGTCATGCGCTGGTCACCGGCGGCGGCTCCGGCGTCGGCCGCGCGATCGCGCTGGCGCTGGCCGGCGCGGGCGTTGACGTGACCATCTGCGGCCGGCGCGTGGAGCCGCTTGCCGAGGTCGCCGCGGAGAACAAGTCCATCTTCGCCATTGCCGCCGACGTCACCGACGAGACGTCGATGGCGTCGCTCTACGAGGCCGCGGAAGCGGCACGCGGAGCGTTCGACATCGTCGTTGCCAATGCCGGCATGTCCGGCAGTGCCCCGGCGCAGCGGACCTCGCTGGCAGACTGGCAGCGCACGCTCGACGTCAACTTGACCGGTACGTTCCTGACGGTGAAGCCGGCGTTGGCCGGCATGGCAGTGCGCAAGACTGGCCGTATCATCTTCGTCGCTTCCACCGCCGGACTGAAAGGCTATCCCTATGTCGCAGCTTACGTTGCCGCCAAGCATGGCGTCGTCGGCCTGATGCGGGCACTCGCCGTCGAGACCGCCAAGTCCGGCATAACAGTGAATGCCGTGTGCCCAGGGTTTGTCGAAACCGAGATGCTGGAGAGCACCGTCCAGCGCATCGTCCAAACGACCGGCCGCTCGTCCGAGCAGGCACGGACAAGCCTAGCCGCGACCAACCCGCAAGGCCGCTTCATCCAGCCGGAAGAAATTGCGGCCGCGGTACTTTATCTGTGTGGCGACGCCGCCCGGTCGATTACCGGGCAGACGATTTCGATCTCCGGAGGTGAGACATGGTAGCCGGTCCCCTGCCCGCCCCGTCCGGACCCGGCAAGGACCGCCTGCGGCTGTGGATACGCCTGCTGCGCGCCTCGCGCACCATCGAGGCCGAGCTGCGCGAACGACTGCGGCAAGAGTTCAACACAACGCTGCCACGCTTCGACGTGATGGCCGCGCTCTACCGCGCGCCGGAGGGCATGCTGATGAGCGATCTTTCGCGCTTCCTGCTGGTGTCCAACGGTAATGTCACCGGCATCATCGACCGGCTGGTCTCGGAAGGGTTGGTGATGCGGGCCCGACGCAATGGCGACCGCCGTACCTCGATGGTACGGCTGACGGAAGAGGGATCGAAGATTTTCGCCGTGATCGCCGCCGCGCATGAGAAATGGGTCGGCGAGTTGCTGGGCAATGTGAGCGAGGATGAGGCGCGCCGGCTGACCGGCATGCTGACCTCCTTCCGCAGCAATTGGGAGGGACGGGAATGACGAAGCTGGCCGGCCGCAAGCCGAAGCATTTCCTCTGGCAGGTCGAAGGCAAGATCGCAAAGATCCGGCTCGATCGACCGGAGCGCAAGAACCCGCTGACCTTCGACAGCTATGCCGAATTGCGCGACATATTTCGCGACCTTGTCTACGCCGATGATGTCGATGCTGTGGTGGTCCTGCCCAATGGCGGCAATTTCTGCTCGGGCGGCGATGTCCACGAAATCATCGGCCCACTGGTCAAGATGGACATGAAGGCGCTGCTCGCCTTCACCCGCATGACGGGCGATTTCGTCAAGGCGATGCTGAATTGCGGCAAGCCGATTATTGCGGCGGTCGATGGCGTGGCGGTCGGCGCCGGCGCGATTATCGCCATGGCCTCCGATATCCGCATCGCCACGCCCCAGGCCAAGACAGCATTCCTGTTCACCCGCGTCGGCCTTGCCGGCTGCGACATGGGGGCCTGCGCGATCCTGCCGCGCATCATTGGCCAGGGCCGCGCCGCCGAGCTGCTCTATACCGGCCGCACGATGAGTGCCGAGGAAGGCGAGCGCTGGGGCTTCTACAACCGGCTGGTCGATACCGCAACGCTTGAGGCCGACGCGCTCGACATGGCCGCGCGCATCGTTTCCGGCCCGACCTTCGCCCATGGCATGACCAAGACGCAGCTGAACCAGGAATGGTCGATGGGTCTCGACCAGGCGATCGAAGCGGAAGCGCAGGCGCAGGCGATCTGCATGCAGACCCGCGATTTCGAGCGGGCGTACACGGCTTTCGTGGCTAAGGAGAAGCCGGTGTTCGAGGGAAATTGAGATGATCGCTTCCACGCTGGCGGGACAGCACCCCCCTCTGGCCTGCCGGCCATCTCCCCCTCAAGGGGGGAGATTGGATATCAGGCCCGCTTTCGCCAATCTCCAACATCGCAGGGAGAGCCGTGGCAGCGAAGCCGCCAATCTCCCCCCTAGAGGGGGAGATGTCCGGCAGGACAGAGGGGGGCGCCGTGGAGCGCCAGGGCCGGAGAATTGTGGAGGCAGCAATGCCTGACCGTTCCTTCCTCTCCTGGCCGTTCTTCGAGGATCGCCACCGCGATCTGGCGGAGCGGCTGGAGGCATGGTGCGCCAAGAACCTGCCGGTTGCGCATGACGATGTCGACGCAGCCTGCCGCGAGCTGGTGGCCAAGCTCGGTAAGGACGGCTGGCTGAAGCCGACGGCGCTCGATACCGACAACCCCTCACCGCTCGACGTGCGCACGCTCTGCCTCACGCGCGAGACGCTGGCCCGGCATGACGGGCTGGCCGATTTCGCCTTCGCGATGCAAGGACTCGGCACCGGTGCGCTCGGCCTGTTCGGCTCGCCCGAGCAGCAGCATTGGCTGGCTAAGACACGGGCCGGTAAGGCGATTTCGGCGTTCGCGCTGTCGGAGCCGCGCTCGGGCTCGGACGTCGCCAATATGGAAATGACGGCCACGCGTGACGGCGACAGCTATCTCTTGTCCGGCGAAAAGACCTGGATCTCCAACGGCGGTATCGCTGACTTTTATGCTGTCTTTGCCCGCACCGGCGAAGCGCCCGGCGCCAAGGGGCTATCCGCCTTTGTCGTGCCTTCCGAAACCGAGGGGCTGATCGTTGCCGAGCGGCTGGAGGTGATCGCGCCGCACCCGCTCGCCCGGCTGTCCTTCGACAATGCACGCATTCCAGCCTCGGCGCTGATCGGCAAACCCGGTGACGGTTTTCGCATCGCCATGTCCGTGCTCGACGTGTTCCGTTCGACCGTCGGCGCAGCGGCGCTCGGCTTTGCCCGGCGCGCGCTGGACGAAAGCATCACAAGAGTGGCCGAGCGCAGGCTGTTCGGTGCGCCGATGGCCGAGCTGCAGATGGTGCAGGGCCACATCGCCGACATGGCGCTGGATGTCGATGCCGCCGCGTTGCTGGTCTATCGTGCCGCCTGGACCAAGGACATGGGCGCGGCTCGGGTTACCCGCGAAGCCGCCATGGCCAAGCTGTTCGCTACCGACAAAGCGCAGGAGGTGATCGACAAGGCTGTGCAGCTGCATGGCGGCGACGGCGTCCGCAAGGGCCATATCGTCGAAAGCCTGTATCGCGAGATCCGGGCGCTGCGCATCTACGAGGGAGCGTCCGACGTGCAGAAGGTGGTGATTGCACGACAAGTGATGGGAGCGGCCTGAGACAGGAGTTTGCGTGAAAATTATTGTCTTCGAGTTTTGAGCGACCGGATTTGAGCATTGGGAGGTTTTGACATGCACACCATCCTGCAGCCGGAAGGCTGGGCGAAACCCGTCGGCTACGCCAATGGCGTCGCCGCGCGTGGGCAGCTTGTCTTCGTCGGCGGGCAGGTCGGCTGGAACGGACAGGGCCGCTTCGAGACCGATGATCTTGTCGGCCAGGTGCGGCAGACGCTGGCCAATATTGTTGCTGTGCTCGCCGAGGCCGACGCCAAGCCGGAACATATCACCTCGATGACCTGGTACTTTACCGACAAGGCGGAATATTTGGCCAATCTCAAGGGGATCGGAGAGGTCTATCGCGAGGTGATCGGCCGGCATTTTCCGGCGATGGCCGCCATGCAGGTGATGGCGCTGGTCGAGGATCGCGCCAAGGTTGAGATCCAGGCCACGGCGGTTATTCCGGAGTGACGGCAACACGTGGCAATTTTTTAAGCTTAAAACTTTCGCCTTGAAAAGCGCGGTACTTTGGATAGCATCCAATGTCTTGCGACTGCCGTGCCGGGAGGGCTTTCCGGCAGTCCCGTCACTTGGCGCATCAAAACCGTGCGGGGCCAAACCCGTCCATCACAACCAGAGGGAACGAAAATGAACTTCACCCGTCGCAACCTGCTGCTTCTTGCTGCTGCCATCGGTATCGCCGGCGGCCCGGCCTACGCCGAAGGCACGCTGAATGTCGGCGCCTATCCGACCAATCCGCCTTTTGAATACAAGAACGAGAGCGGCACGTTCGAGGGTTTCGAAGTCGACATCATCAATGAGGCGGCAAAGCGTATCGGCATGACCACTGATATCGCCGATCTCGGTTTCCAGGCGCTGTTCGCCGCCACCACCTCGAAGCGCATCGACGTCGCCATCTCGTCGATCACCATCACGCCGGAGCGGCTGAAGTCTCAGTCGTTCACGCAGCCCTACTATGATTCCGACATGGGCATCGCCGCGAAGGCCGACAGCCCGATCAAGGCCGAGGCCGACCTCAAGGGCAAGATTGTCGGCGTGCTGTCCGGCTCGACCGGCGAAGCCTGGGTCAAGGCCCACCAGGAAGCGGACGGGTTCAGTGACGTCAAGGGCTACGACACGCAGCAGAATTTGCTGCTCGATCTCAGCTCCGGCCGCGTCGATGCGGCGGTCAGCGATATTCCGGGCCTGGAATATTCTTTCACCAGGATGAAGGATCTCGCCGTAAAAGAGCGCATCAAGACCGGCGAGCAGTACGGTCTGATGATGACCAAGGACCACCCGCTGCTCGGCAAGCTGAACGACGCGGTGACCGCGATGAAGAAGGACGGCACGCTGGCCGCGATCCACAAGAAGTGGTTCGGCAGCGACGCACCTGCCGATTCCTCGACCGTCAAGGAAATGCCTATGCCGAAGGCCTGAGCGGCAGTTCGCGCTTAAATGTCGTGCCGGCTTTCGATGCCGGCACGATTTCGGATTTCGGGCTCGGGCTCGAGCGTCGCGGGACGCCAAACGTTTCGGAAATGCTGCGATGTCGCTGCTGGACACCTTCTTCAACGCCGACGTCATGGTCTCCAGCCTGCCGGCGCTGCTGCGCGGTTTCCTGAACACCCTGCTGCTCGGAATCATGAGCATCGGCATCGGTATTCCCGTCGGCCTCGCGATCAGCCTGGTGCGGCTCTATGCGCCAAAGCCGCTTCGGCTGCTGGCTGTCGGCTACATTGACGTTTTCCGGGCGATGCCGGTGCTGGTCGTGCTGATCCTGATCTACTATGCGCTGCCGTTCCTCGGCATTCGCCTGTCATCGTGGACGTCCGCGGTGATGGCCTTCGCCATCATCATGGCGGCCTATTCGGCCGAGGTGTTCCGCTCCGGTATAGAGAGCATTCCGCGCGGCCAGTTCGAGGCGGCGCAGGCGCTCGGCCTGCCGTTCTTGCTGACCTTGCGCAAGGTAGTGCTGCCGCAGGCGATCCGCGTCGTCATTCCGCCAATGACCAGCAATTGCGTTTCGATGTTCAAGGATACTTCGCTCGCTTCCACCGTGGCGCTGCCCGAACTGCTGAAGGAAGCGACCAACGCGCAATCGCTCTATGCCAATCCTTCACCGCTGATCGGCGCGGCGCTGGTCTATCTGATCTTTCTCTGGCCGATGGTCCGTCTCGTCAGCCTCCTTGAACGCCGCTTTCAAACCGAAAAGACCCGCTGAATCTGTCAGCGCACTTCGCAGGAGACGACCTTGAACCAGCATCAGATTTCGAAAACCGGCGATGCCGCAGCTTTCCCGGTCGAGACGATCCGCGCCATGTTTCCCGCCTTGCAGCAAGCCGGGGACTTCGTCTTCATGGACAATGCCGCCGGCGCGCAGATCCCGCAAAGCGTGCTCGATGCGGTCACCAACCATTTGGTCGCGCATAATGTGCAGCGCGGCGGCCGCTATGGCCGCAGCGTCACCGTCGACCAAGCCGTCGCCGGCGCTCGCGAAAGCGTGGCCTTGCTGATCAACGCCACCGACCCGGCGGAGATCTGTTTCGGCATGAACGCCACTTCGTTCATCCGCCTGGTCAGCCTCGGCATCGGCCAGATGCTTTCCGAGCGCCCAAACGGGGAGCGTGACGAGATCGTCATCACCGACATGGATCACGATGCCAATATCGCGACGTGGCTGGCGCTGGCGCCCGCCGGCGCCAAGTTCAAATGGTGGCGGATGCGCGAGGACGGCAATCTGCATGTCGACGATTTGCGCCCGCTGGTCTCAGAGCACACCCGGCTCGTCGCCTGCACGGTAACGGCGCATTCGATCGGCTCGATTGTCGACGTTGCCTCCGTGGCTGGGATTGCGCATGCGGCAGGCGCCGAAGTGTTCCTCGACTGCGTGCATTTTGGGCCGCACGGGTTGATCGATGTGCAGGCCTGGGATTGCGACTATCTGGTCTGCTCCGGCTACAAGAATTTCTCGCCGCATATGGGCTTCCTGTGGGGCCGCTTCGAAACTCTGAAGCGCCTGCCGACCTTCCGCGAAGATTTCATCCCCGACGAGCCGCCCTACAAGATCGAGGCCGGTACCTTCATTTACGAGAACGTCTCCGGCATGGATGCCGCGGTGCGCTACCTCGAATCGATCGGCCGCAATTTCTTGTCAGAGAATAACCGGTCGCGCCGCGACAACATCGTCGCCGGCATGAATGCCATCCGCGACTACGAACAGGTGCTGGCGCGCGAAATGCTGGCGGTGCTCAAAGATTGCGGCGCGACGATCTACGGCGTGGCCGAAGAGGCACGCCTCAGCGAGCGCGTGCCGACCTTCTGCTTCAATGTCGGCACGCTGTCGCCGCAGAGGATCGTCGAGGAAATGGCCGAGATGCAGATCGGCATTCGCGACGGCCACATGTATGCGCCGCGTCTGATGAAGCGGCTCAACCTCAGCATGGACAGCGGCGCCGTGCGCGCCTCGCTGGTGCATTACAATACGATCGAGGAAGTCCGGCGCTTCGGCGAGGCGCTGCGCACCATCATCGCCCGGCTGTCCTGATCGGACTGGGCGGCGGCGCCGGCGCGATCCTCGTGAAGCGCAAAGGCGGTCGCACCCGGGTTCTCCAAGCCGGGGCGCAATTGCATGCTTGGGATCAAGTAATCGCCGCCATTCTGCTGCCGATAACGAATGGGCCGGATTGTCTCGAGCGTTCGCATCCTTTCGCGCAGTCGCTCCGCGACAGGCTCGAAATCCACCTCCCCGAAACGGTCCACCCTGTAAACCACGAACGGCGGAAGCACGTCGTAGCCCGGATAGTATAGAATCCCGTGATTGATCGGGAACAGCAGGTCGTCGATCGGGCCGTTGACGCCGCGGGCGGAATAATGCTCCTCCCAGCCGCCGTTGGTCACGATCAGCATTGCGCGCTTGCCGGCGAGCGTTCCCTCACCAAAGCGGTCACCCCACCGCTTGTCGCTGTGCTCGCCAACGCCATAGGCGAAGCCGTAGGCGTACACGCGATCGACCCAGCCCTTGAGGATCGCCGGCATGGCGTACCACCACAGCGGGAACTGGAGGATCAGGGTATCGGCCCATAGCAGCTTGTCGATCTCCACTTTGACGTCTTCGGTCAGAGTGCCGCTCGCAAAAGCTTTTTTGGAGGCGCCGGCCGGCAGGAAGCGTGCTTCAGGCGGCCACGACGGAAAGTCGGCACGGTCTACCTCGGCTTTCCAGCCATCGGCGTAGAGGTCAGACACCCGCACCTCATGGCCTTGGGCCTCAAGTTCCCCGATGGCGACGTCACGCAGTGCGCCGTTGAGCGAACGCGGTTCAGGATGAGCAAAAACAAGCAGGACTTTCATGGGTCTACTCCGAAGAAGGACGATAGACACCAAAGGTAGCCAGCTGTGGGCTGATCCACTATATGTAGGAAATGTATAAGATAATGCCGAATAATGGATAGATCGGACGCCACCCTTGAGCGCATGCGCACCTTCGTTCGCGTCGCCGAGCGCGGCAGCCTCTCGGCGGTGGCGCGCGAGCTCGGAGTTGGGCAGTCGACGGTCACACGGCATTTGCGAGAACTCGAGGAGGCCGTCGGAGTGCCCTTGCTCAGCAGGACCACCCGGCGCGTCACGATGACCGATGAAGGCAGCCGTTACTATGCCGACAGCGTCCAGATCCTGCGCCTCGTCGAGCAGGCCGGCGATGAGGCGCGGGGCACGCGCGGCGCGTCAGCCGGCACGATCCGGATATCCTGCACGGCGGCGCTCGGGGTCTTACATGTCAGCCGGCTGATCTTCGCCTTTCAGGACCGCTATCCCTACATCGGCATCGATCTCAGCCTTACCGACGAGCGCATCAACCTTGTGCGGGAGGGCGTCGACATCGCGCTTCGCCTCGGCCCGCTCACCGACAGCTCAATGAAACTGCGGGCGCTCGGGCAATCCCGGCGTCTGCTGGTGGCGGCGCCGGCCTATCTGGCGGCGCGGGGCAGACCGGCTGTCCCGCAGGATCTGCCTGGCCATGAAGGCATCCGGATGTCGAACATCGCGGGAAGCGACACGCTCACCTTGCAGGGGCCGGGCGACGAGACCTTTGCGGTGCCCTTTGGCGGCAGATTTCTGGTCGACCATGGGCTTGCTGCGCGCGAAGCCCTTGTCGCCGCACGCGGCATCGCACCCGCCCACCACTGGCTTGTCGATGATCTTCTGGCGGCCGACCGGCTGGAAGTGGTCCTGCCGGGCTATTTTCCGCCTCCCGTCCCGCTGAGCATGCTAATCGTTCCGGAGCGTGCGGGCATTGCCCGGGTGCGGCTGCTGGTCGACTTTCTCGCCGAGCAGATCTCCGGCATTCCGGGGATCGAGAAGCGGTAGCCGGCCGGCAAACCTCGCCGGATCAGGCGGCCTTCTTCTTGGCCAACCGTGCCTTGATGCTGGCAACGTCGGCACGCGGCGTCGCCGCGAACAGCGTCCTGGTGTAGCTGTGCTTGGGGTCGGCGAAGACCTCGTCGCGCGAGCCGTATTCGACCGCTTCGCCGAAGTACATTACCATCACGTCGTCGGCGATGTAGCGCACCACCGACAGGTCGTGGCTGATGAAAACATAGGTTAGCTGAAACTCGTCCTGCAGGTCGGCGAGCAGGTTCAGCACCTGCGCCTGCACCGAAAGATCAAGTGCCGAGACCGGCTCGTCCAGCACCAGAAGGCTGGGGTTGAGCATCAGCGCGCGGGCGATGGCGATCCGCTGGCGCTGGCCGCCCGAAAACATATGCGGGTAGCGATTAAAGTGCTCGGGGCCGAGACCGACCTTCTTTAGCATCTTCATGGCAAGATCGCGCCGCTCGTCGGCCGTGCTGTCGGTATTGATGAGCAGCGGCTCGCCAAGCACGTCGCCGATCTTCTGGCGTGGATTGAGCGAACCATAAGGGTTCTGGAAGACGATCTGGACCTTGCGGCGCATTTCCTTCGACAGGCCGTTCCTGCCGATGTCTACCTTCTTGCCGTCGATGAAAAGCTCGCCGGAGGTCGCCGGGTCGATCAGGGTGATGATGCGGGCGAGTGTTGACTTGCCGCAGCCGCTCTCGCCGACGATGGCCAGCGTCTTGCCCTTGTCGACGCTGAACGAAACACCCTTGACCGCATGAACCGTACGGGAGGGGCGGAAAAGCCCGCCACCGACATGATAGTCGCGCACGATGTTCTTGCCTTCGACTACGGTCACGCTCATGAGGCGGTTCCTCCTGCGGACCGGGCTGCGACTACAGATGGGGCCGGCTCAAACAGCATGTCGGAAACAGTAGGCAACCGGTCGCCGACGGCGTTTTCGGGCAGTGCCGACAGGAGCGCGCGCGTGTAGTTGCTCTTGGGGGACTCGAACAGCGACAGCACGTCGGCCTCTTCCATCTTGCGGCCCTTGTACTGGACGATGACACGGTCGGCGGTCTCGGCAACCACCCCCATATTGTGGGTGATCATGATCAGGCCCATGCCATATTTGGCCTGCAGGCCGACCAGCAGATCGAGGATCTGCTTCTGGATGGTGACGTCGAGCGCCGTGGTTGGCTCGTCGGCGATCAAAAGCTTGGGATTACAGGCGATGGCGATGGCGATCATGACGCGCTGACACTGACCACCCGACATCTGGTGCGGGAAGGAGCCCAGCCGTTCCTCGGGGTCGGCGATGCCGACCAACTTCATCAATTCGATGGCACGCGCCCGGCGCTGGGCGCGGTCCATGCCCATATGGAAGCGCAGCACCTCCTCGATCTGGAAGCCGACGGTGAAGCACGGGTTGAGGCTGGCGACCGGCTCCTGGAAGATCATCGAAATGTCCTTGCCGACGATCTTGCGCCGCTCGGATGGGCCGAGCTTGAGCAGGTCGATGCCGTCGAAGGCCATGCGGTCGGCCCTCACCGTCGCGGTATTGGGCAAAAGCCCCATCACCGCCAGCATCGCCACCGACTTGCCCGAACCGGATTCGCCGACGATCGCCAGCACCTCGCGCGGTTCGACCGACAGGTCGATGCCTTGTACCGCCATGAATGGTCCAGCGGCGGTGTCGAAGGAAACGGTCAGGTTCTTGATCTCGAGAAGAGGCATTGGATTATGACCTCTTCAGCTTGGGATCGAAGGCATCGCGCAAGCCATCGCCGATCAGATTGATGGCAAGCACAGTGATCAGGATAGCAAGGCCGGGGAAGGTCACCACCCAAGGCGCGCGCAGGATGAACTCGCGCGCCGAGGCGAGCATCGTGCCCCATTCCGGCGTCGGCGGCTGCGCACCGACACCGAGGAAGCCGAGCGCCGCAGCCTCGAGAATAGCGTTGGAGAAGGACAACGTCGCCTGCACGATCAGCGGTGCCAGGCAGTTCGGCAGGATCGTCCTCACCATCAAGCGAAGATGACCGGCACCAGCCACCTTGGCGGAGATGACATATTCGCGGTTCTTTTCGGCCATCACGGCGGCGCGGGTGAGGCGCGCAAAATGCGGCTGCAGCACCAGCGCGATCGCCAGCATGGCATTGAAAAGGCCGGGGCCGAGGATCGCCACCAGCACCAGCGCCAGAAGCAGCGACGGGAAGGCCAGGATGATATCCATGATGCGCATGATCAGCGTGTCGACCCAGCCGCGGAAATAGCCGGCGAGCACGCCAAGCACGATGCCGCTGGTGAGCGAGAAGACAACGACCACCAGACCGATGAACAGCGAGAAACGCGCCCCGAAGATCAACCGTGAAAGCATGTCGCGGCCGACCGCGTCGGTGCCGAGCAGGAACATCGATTTGCCGCCTTCCTGCCAGGCAGGGGGTGCCAGCAGCGCATCGCGAAACTGCTCGTCGGGCGAATGTGGGGCGACGAACGGCGCAAAGATCGCCACCAGCACCAGCGCCGAAAACACGACAAGGCCGATGACCGCGCCGGTGTTCATCGAGAAGTAGTGCCAGAACTCGGCGAAAGCCCGTTGCCTGCCGCCTGTCGGGATGGAGGCGGCGGTAGCTTCGGCGGCGGATTCGTCGGTCATCTCACTGCACCCGGATGCGCGGATTGATGACGGCGTAGAGCACGTCGACGATCAGGTTCACCGCCATGACGATCAGCGCGATGATCAGCAATCCGCTCTGGACGACGACATAGTCGCGCTTGCCGATGGCATCGATCATCCATTTGCCGATGCCCGGCCAGGAAAAAATGGTCTCGGTCAGAATGGCGCCCGCCATCAAGGTGCCGACCTGCAGTCCAATGGTGGTGACCACCGGGATCAGCGCGTTGCGAAAAGCGTGCAGACCGATGACGCGGCGCGGCGCCAGGCCCTTGGCGCGCGCGGTGCGGACATAGTCCTCGCCCAGCACCTCGAGCATCGCCGAGCGCGTCTGGCGCGCTATGACGGCAAGCGGGATCGTCGCCAGCACGATCGACGGCAGGATCAAATGGCTGACGGCAGATTTGAAAGCGCCGCTCCTGCCGGAGATCAGGCTGTCGATGAGCATGAACCCGGTCGTCGGCCTGAAGAAATACTGCAGGCCGATGCGGCCGGAAACCGGCGTCCAGCCGAGATAGCCGGAGAAGAAGATAATGAGCAGCAACCCCCACCAGAAGATCGGCATCGAATAGCCGGTCAGCGCGACACCCATCGTCGCCTGGTCGAACCACGAGCCGCGCTTGACCGCGGCGAAGATACCGGCAGGAATGCCGAGCAGGACGGCGATGATCAACGCCACTGTCGCCAGTTCCAGCGTGGCTGGAAACAGCGCCTGGAATTCGCCGAGCACTGGCCGCTTGGTGGCAATAGATATGCCGAAATCGCCGGTCAGGACCCTGCCGATATATTCCAGGTATTGGATGACATAGGGCCGGTTGTAGCCAAACTGCTCGATGAGCTGGGCGTACCGCTCGGGGCTGACGCCGCGCTCGCCCGCCAGGGCCAGGATAGGATCGCCGGGCAGAAGCCGGACGAAAGCAAACGCCGCCAGCGATATGCCGAACACGGTCGGGATGATCAAAGCGAGCTTGTGGAGGAGATAACGGAGCATCTTGCTTCATAGAACGGCGGCGCGGGAAGTCCAGCGCCGCCGTTCAATTTCTCAGGACTTATTCGGTGACGTCGACGCCGTCAAACCGATGAATGCCGAGCGGGTCCATAACGAAGCCCGACACCTTCTTGTTCATCGGCATGAAGACCTTGGAGTGGGCGATGGTCAGCCACGGAGCCTCACGCTTGAACACCACCTGAGCTTCCTCGTAGATCTTGGTGCGCTCGGCGACGTCCGTCGTCGCCTTGCCTTTTTTCAGCAGGGCTTCGAATTCCTGGTTGCACCAGATCGCATAATTGGACTGGCCGATGGCATCGCAACCGAGCAGGAAAAAGAAGTTGTCCGGATCGCCATTGTCACCGGTCCAGCCCAGTTGGAAGGCGCCATCGCGATCCTTAGCCTTGCCGCGCTGGCGATACTCGGTCCATTCGTAACTGACGATCTCCGCCTTGACCCCGACGGCGGCATAATCGGCCTGGATCAACTCGGCGACGCGCTGGGCGTTCGGGTTGTAGGGGCGGCTGACCGGCATAGCCCAGATCTTCATCGACAGATCCTTGACGCCTGCATCGGCCAGCATCTTCTTGGCCGCCTCCGGATCATAGGGATCGTCCTTGATGTCCTTGTTATAGGACCACATGGTCGGCGGGATCGGGTTGATGGCCGGCGCACCGGCGCCCTGATAGACCGCGTCGATGATCGCCTTCTTGTTTACCGCCATGTTGAGGGCCTTGCGGACCTCGACCTTGTCGAAGGGCGGCTGCGTCGTGTTGTAAGCCATGTAGCCGATGTTCAGGCCTTCCTGCTCGTCGACCTTGAGGTTCGCGTCGGCCTGCAGTCCGGCAATGTCGGCCGGCGCCGGGTATGACATGATATCGCATTCGCCCGCCTTCAGCTTCTGCGCGCGCACGGCGGGGTCGGGCGTGATGGCGAAGATCAGATCATCGATCTTCTGGCGGCCGCCATAGTAGCCGTCCCATGCTGCATAGCGCACGACCGCATCGACCTGATAGTCGACGAACTGGAACGGACCAGTGCCGACCGGCTTCTGGGTGAACTGCTGCCTGGTGCCGGCCTTGTCGAGCTGGTCGGCATATTCCTTGGAAACGATCGAGGCGAAATCCATGCCGAGGTCCGGCAGGAACGCGACTTCAGGCTTGTTCAGCACGAATTTCACCGTCAGGTCGTCGACCTTGACGATTTCCTTCAGGAGATCGGGGAAGCCCATGCCGGTGAAATATTCCCAGCCGGTGCCTTCCAGATAGCTGTACCACGGGCTTTCTTTCTTCCACTGGCGTTCGAAGGAAAAGATCACGTCGTCGGCGTTGAGGTCGCGCGTCGGCGTGAAATAATCGGTCGTCTGGAATTTCACACCCGGGCGAAGCTTGAAGGTGTATTCGAGACCGTCGTCGGAAACCGTCCAGCTCTCGGCCAGGCCGGGCGAGATGGTGGTCTTGCCATGCTCGAACTCGACCAGGCGCGAATAGATGGTGCGCGACGAAGCGTCGAAGTCGTTGCCGCCGCTCCATGGCGACGGGTCGAAGCCGGCCGGCGATGCCTCCGAGCAATAGACCAGTTGTTTTGCATTGGCCACGCCGCCGAGGACGCTTGCAGCCAGCAACGCGGCTGCAAAAGTCAGTTTCTTTTTCATTGAGCACTCCCTGATGTTCTTCCAAGCCCCTCTGTCAGGCTCGCGAAGGCCGCATATAAGCACCGTTTTTCTAGCTTTGGAACTGCTTGTTTGCCTAACCCACGGGAAGCAGAAAAAATTTTCGGCACGCGGCAAATTGTGGAAAAAACGAGCCGAATCCGCAGATCACGACATTATTAGCGACTTCAATTTTTTGTTGATCGGTAATGCCGCCGATTGGGGGAATCGAGCCGTTCGGTTCAAGAGATGCGCGTCCGAAAACCGGTCGCGGCCAAGAGGTTTGACGGCAAGTCTTGCCGCACTCCAGGTGGCGAGGCTTGCACGGCCGCCGCTTGTGGCAATACATAGATAGATGGGCAGCGTGCCGGATTTTCCCAGGTTCCGGACATTGCGGCAAGCGTGGGATATCTTTGTTGATCAGGGCGGTGGTGGCGCGCAAGCATGCCGAAACAATAAGAATGATTGAGGGAGCGACAGGTGGCAAAACCGGCAAAGACAACCAACGCGGCGAAAGCAAAGGCCGAGGCAACATCGAAAGCGGTCAAGCCAAAAGCGGCCGCCACAAGGCCGACGGCTACCGCAAAGGCAAGCGCGAAGCCGGCGGCGAAGACCACGGCTGGAACGGCTGCTAAACCGGCAACCGGCAAGACTGCGCCTGCTGCAAACTCTGCCGCCAAGCCGGCGACGAGGGCAGTGCCGACTACGCCAAAACCGCCGGCAGGTCCGGCCAAGAGATTACCGAAGGCGATCACGTCGCTGGCCGCCGGCTTGCCGAAAAAACCGTGGCTCAAGAGTTATCCAAAGATCGTGCCGGCCGAGATCGGCGCCCTGCCCTCCAGCTCGATCGGCGACTTTCTCGTCGCCGTGTGCAAGCAGTTTGCGAATCGGCCGGCCTTCGTCTGCATGGGCAAATCGATCACCTATGCCGACCTCGAGCGACAGTCGGCCGCCTTCGGCGCCTATCTGCAATCAACGGGGCTGCAGAAGGGCGCGCGCGTCGCCCTGATGATGCCGAATGTGCTGCAATATCCGGTGGCGATTATGGCAGTGCTTCGCGCCGGCTATGTCGTGGTCAACATCAATCCGCTCTACACGCCGCGCGAGCTGGAGCACCAGCTCAAGGATTCCGGCGCTCAAGCCATTGTCATCCTCGAAAATTTCGCCTGCACCCTGCAGGCGGTGATCGCGAGGACCGCGGTCAAGCATGTCGTGGTCGCCTCGATGGGCGACATGCTCGGCGGGCTCAAGGGAACGATCGTCAACTTCTTTGTACGCCGCGTCAAGAAGATGGTGCCGGCATGGTCGCTGCCCGGCCATGTCAAGTTCAACGCCGCGCTGAAGGCCGGCACCGGCATGGCCTTCAGGCCCGCAAAGGTCGCGGCCGACGACATCGCCTTCCTGCAATACACGGGCGGCACGACCGGCATCTCCAAGGGCGCGATGCTTTTGCACAGCAACATTTTGGCGAACGTCGCGCAGAACGCGCTGTGGGCCGAAGACGCTTTTACCGTCAAGCCGAAGCCGGCGCATCTGAACTTCCTCTGCGCGCTGCCGCTCTATCACATTTTTGCGCTGACGGCGAACGTGCTGGTAGGCATGCAGCAAGGCGCGCAGAATGTCCTCATCCCCAATCCGCGCGACATTCCCGGCTTCGTCAAGGAGCTGCAGAAATACCCGATCCACATCTTTCCGGGCCTCAACACGCTGTTCAATGCGCTGCTCAATAATGAGGATTTTCGCAAGCTCGATTTCAAGCCGCTGATCCTGACGCTGGGTGGCGGCATGCCGGTGCAGAGGGCCATCGCCGAACGCTGGAAGGCGCTGACCGGCTGCCCGATCAGCGAGGCCTACGGGCTCACCGAGACCTCGCCGGGGGCAACCATCAACAAATTCAGCGACGGCGTTTACACCGGCACGATCGGCCTGCCGCTGCCCTCGACCGAGATCACCATCCGCGACGACGACGGCAACAATTTGCCGCTCGGCGAAGTCGGCGAAATCTGCATCCGCGGACCGCAGGTGATGGCCGGCTACTGGAACCGGCCGGACGAGACCGCCAAGGTGATGACCGAGGACGGCTTCTTCAAATCGGGCGACATGGGCTTCATGGACGAGCTTGGCTACACCAAGATCGTCGACCGCAAGAAGGACATGATCCTGGTTTCCGGCTTCAACGTCTATCCAAACGAACTCGAGGAAGTGGTGGCGCAGCATCCAGGCGTACTCGAAGTGGCGGCGATCGGCGTGCCGGACGAGCATTCGGGTGAAGTGCCGAAGCTGTTCGTCGTCAAGAAGGACCCGGCACTGACCGCCGACATGCTGACGGCTTATTGCCGCGAGAACCTGACCGGCTACAAGCGTCCCAGGTATATTGAGTTCCGCACCGAGTTGCCGAAGACACCGGTCGGCAAGATCCTGCGACGGGCGTTGCGGGGCTAGGCGCAGCTTGAGCGATTGCATCGCCGGCGCCAACGCCGTGAGTATAGGTTCGCGCCCGGACCCGGCAGAGTTCATCCGGGCGAACATGCGGATCGCCCCCGTGCCCGCGCTTCCCGAAATTCGGCTTTACACCGCCCATCCGGGAAGCGGGCTCAGGCGGCTTCTCGAATGGAACCAACATGCGACCGAAGAAGACGGACCTGAACCGGAGCCACCGTACTGGGCCTATGTCTGGGCCGGCGGCGCGGTGCTCGCCCGCTACATATTCGACCGGCCGAAGACCGTGGCCGGCCGTCGCGTGCTCGACCTCGGCTCCGGTTCGGGTCTCGTCGGCATTGCAGCGGCAAAAGCCGGGGCAAGCGCGGTCGTCGCGGCCGAGATCGATCGCAATGGTGTGGTTGCGCTCGGCCTCAACGCGACTGCGAACGGCGTCGCTATCATGATCATTGGCGAAGACATCACCAGCGGTCCGCCGCCACCGGTGGATGTCGTGGTGGTCGGCGACCTGTTTTACGCCCATGATCTTGCCGGCCGGGCCATTTCTTTCCTCGACCGCTGCCTTGCAGCCGGCATCGCCGTGCTGATCGGCGATCCGGGCCGCGCCTATCTGCCCCGCTCGCGGCTTCGCCTGCTGGCCGAATACGAGGTGCCGGATGTCGGCGAAGGCAGGAATGCGGCGATGAAACCGAGCGGCGTGTTCTCGTTCGGACCAGCTAGCTGCGAGTCTAGACTGTCTCGCTGACCCGCGCCGCTAGAAAATCGGGCAGATCGGCAACTGAATCGAGGATGACGTCTGCGATCTGCGACAGCGATTCACGTGTGCCGGTGCCGGACAGCACGCCAATCGCCAGGCCACAGCCGCCGGCGCGCGCCATTTCCAGATCGTGGCGATTGTCGCCGACCATTGCGATCGCCGCCGGCCTGAGCCCTGTCAGGTCCGAGAAGGCAAGGATCGTATCCGGCGCCGGTTTTGGATTGGCCACCGCATCGTAACCATAGGCGGCTTCGAAAAGCTGCGCGACGCCCAGCGTGACCAAGGTCTTTTCCGCGCCACTGGTCGAGTCGTTGGTGGCGACGCCAAGCCGGTAGGATTTTCTGTGAAGCAGCCCAAGCGTCTCGACCACACCCGGCAGCGCCACCGCCATTGCCGATCCTTGCGCCGAAGTGATGGCGTTGAAGCGGGCGACGGCAAGCATCTGGTCCTCGTCGGACAGCCGCGGAAACCACAGCTCGACGACGTCCATGTTGGTGCCGGAGGCAAAAATTGAATCCGGCTTGAAGCGCTTGTTCGCGAAGTCGAAGCCCGCCGCCGCAAGCAGCCTGTCTGCCCTCCAGCGATCGCCTTCGGCCGCATCCATCGCCATGAAGTCGGCGATGCCCAGCCATGTCGCGTTGAAATCTACGAGCGTGCCGTCCTTGTCGAACAATATTCCCTTGATGTCCGCCAAGCTTTTCACTCCGGGCCGCGCAAGCGGTGGATGTATTCCACCAGTCCGGCAGTCGAGGCATCCCGCTTTGCGGCGTTCTCCTTGCCTTCAACGACGGGCAGCAGCCCGGTCGCCAGTTCCTTGCCGAGTTCGACGCCCCATTGGTCGAAGGAGTTGATGTTGAACAGCGTACCTTCGACAAAGACGCGGTGTTCGTAAAGCGCAATCAGCCGTCCGAATGTATGCGGGTCGAGCTTTCTGTAGAGAATCGTCAACGAGGGGCGGTCGCCGGAGAAGACGCGGTGCGGAGCAATCCTGTCGACATCGGCGGGCTTCATGCCTTTCGCCAGCATCTGCGCGCGGGCTTCCTCAAGCGTGCGGCCCTTCATGAAGGCTTCCGACTGCGCCAGGCAATTGGCAAGCAGAAGGTCGTGGTGATGCTTCAGCTCCGGTTCGTGGCCGACGGCAGCGGCGAGGAATTCGACCGGAATGAAATCGGTGCCCTGATGGAGCAACTGGAAGAAGGCATGCTGGCCATTGGTGCCGGGCTCGCCCCAGACCAGCGGGCCGGTCGGCGTCGTTACAGCGCCGCCGTCCAGGGTGACGCTCTTGCCGTTCGATTCCATGTCGAGCTGCTGCAGATAGGCCGGTAGCCTGGACAGACGCTGATCGTAGGGGATGACGGCGCGAGCGGGGTATTTGCAGATCACGCGGTGCCACCAGCCAATCAGCCCCATCAGCGCCGGCAGGTTCTTCGCCAGCGGCGCGGTGCGGAAATGCTCGTCCATCTCATGGGCGCCGTCGAGAAAGGCGCGAAAATCCTTCGGGCCGATGGCGATCATCACTGGCAGACCGATCGCACCCCAGACGGAATAGCGGCCGCCGACCCAGTCCCAGAAGCCGAAGACGCGATCGGGCGCGATGCCGAATTTGGCGACCAGGTCGAGCGCCGTCGAGACGGCGGCGAAATGCTTGCCGACCGCTTCCTTGCCGAGCGCCTTCTCGACCCATCTGCGCGCGGTTTCGGCATTGGTCATCGTCTCGACCGTGGTGAAGGTCTTGGAGGCGATGATGAACAGGGTGGTTTCGGCGGAAAGACCCTTCAGCGTGTCGTGGATATGGGCACCGTCGATATTGGATACGTAATGCGCGCGCGGCCCGTCATGATAGGGCGCCAGCGCCAGCGTCGCCATGGCCGGGCCGAGATCGGAGCCGCCGATGCCGATGTTGACGATGTCGGTGATTTTCTTGCCGGTCGCGCCGGCCGCCTTGCCGGAACGCACCGCGTCGGCGAAGGCACCCATCGCGTCGAGTACGGCAAGGACGTCCGCCTTCACGTCCTGGCCGTCGAGCACGATGCCCTTGCCGGTCAGGTTGCGCAGCGCCGTGTGCAGCACGGCACGGCCTTCAGTGACGTTGATCTTCTTGCCGGCAAACATCGCGTCGCGCCGGCCTTCGAGGTCAGCGGCCTCAGCCAGTTTCTCCAGCAACTCCATAGTCCGCGCATCGACCGCGCATTTCGACCAGTCGAGCAGCAGGTCGCCGTCACTGGCGGAGAATTTCTCGAAGCGCTGCGGATCGGCAGCGAAAGCCTCGCGCATCGAGCCCGATTTGGCCGCACGGTGATCGCGCAATGCGTCGAGCTGCTTTTGAAAGGACGATTGATCCACTGCTTCGCTCCGGTCTCTTGAGATGCATCTTATCAGGCCGGATGTTTCCGGCGCGTGTCGTCGCGGCAAACTATCGGGTCGAATTCCATCTGTTTCAATGCGCAGCGATGCCGCAGCGCAGCGTGGGCCGGCTCAAAGGATCACTGGCATAAATCCCAGCGATCAGAAAAATTGATTGGCGCAACACCTTGTGCCACCGGTACATTCGACTGGTCCAGCCAAGTGAAAAAGCTGGCCATCGAGGAACATCTCCCATGCCACAGCGAAACGACACGGCCATATGGTCCGGCCTGTTCCGGATTTCGGCGGAATCCGGTCAGACCCTGCAGGCGCAGATCCGCCAGGCGATCGTCGCCGCCATCCTCGACCGGCAGATCGCGGCTTCCATGCCGCTTCCGTCCTGCCGGATTCTTGCCGAAAAACTCGGCGTGGCGCGCGGCACCGTGGTGCTGGCCTTCCAGCAGTTGGTCGATCAGGGCTTCCTGGTGGCGCGCGAGCGCCGCGGCCATTTCGTCAATCCCGAAGTGCTGGCGACGCCGGCCAAGCCGCATCAGAAGGCGCCCGACCAGGCCAACGAGATCGACTGGAAGGCGCGTCGGCAGATCGCGGCGAGCGACATGCCGCCGCCGGCCAAGCACGACAACTGGATCAAGTCGTCATACCCCTTCGTCTATGGCCAATTCGACCCGGCGCTGTTCCCGACCGCCGAATGGCGCGAGTGCAACCGCATGGCGTTGGCGGTGCTCGAAATCCGCAACTGGGCATCCGACATGGTCGATCGCGACGATCCGCTCCTGATCGAGCAGATCCAGGCACGGCTGCTGCCGCGACGCGGCATCTTCGCCAATCCGGACGAGATCATCGTGACGTTGGGCGCGCAGAACGCGCTTTACATGCTGGCGACGCTGTTGATGACCAAGGGCTCCAAGGTGGCGATGGAGGACCCGGGCTATCCCGATGCACGTTCGATCTTCCGGCTGGCCGGCGCCGAGATCCAGCCGGTTCCGGTCGACCACTCCGGCATCGTAACCTCGGCCATTCCCAATGATTCCGGCTTCGTCTTCGTCACGCCCAGCCACCATTGCCCGACCATGGTGCCGCTGTCGGCAGAGCGGCGGCAGGAGCTTTTGGCGCGCGCCAACCGGCACAACCAGATCATCATCGAGGACGGATATGACAGCCAGCTCCTGGACGAGGCGCCGCAGCAGGCGCTGAAGAGCCTCGATCGCTCCGGCCGGGTCGTCTATGTCGGCTCGATGTCGAAGACGCTGGCTCCCGGCCTCAGGCTCGGCTACATCGTCGCCTCGGCCGGGCTGATCTCCGAGCTTCGGGCGCTACGCCGCTTCATGCTGCGCCATCCGCCGGCGAACAACCAGCGCGCCGTCGCATTGTTCCTGTCGCTCGGCCATCACGAGGCGCTGGTGCGGCGGCTGTCGAGCGCCTTCGACGAGAGGCGCAAGCGTCTGGTCCATGCGATTTCCGCCTTCCTGCCGGAGTGGCGCTCGACCGATTCGGCCGGCGGCACGTCGCTCTGGCTCGAGGGGCCGCGCGGCACCGATTCGCGCGGGCTGGCGGAGGCCGCGGCCTCGCGCAGCGTCATCATCGAGCCTGGCGACCGCTTCTTCGACCGTACCGAAAAGCCATCGCGTTTCATGCGCTTGGGCATTTCCTCGATCGCGTTGCAGCACATCGAACCCGGCATCCGCGAACTGGCGACGGCAGCTGGACGCAGGCCGGCAGCGGCCTGATCTCCCTTCCCCGACCGGAGCCTGGCGCATGTAGTGCGGCTCCGGTTCTTTAGCTCCTTGGCATATGCGACGGGACCGGCTGGCACATAGGCTGTGCCAATGCCGGCGGCATAGTCGCTGCATAGAGGGGACGAAGCAGGCCGATGGTGGACCAACCGCCGCGCCCGCTCCGCAGCTAAAGTTGGAGTGCCTTCATGCCAATGGCCCATGAGAAGCAGGACGTGTCCGCAGACCAGCGTTCGCGGCGGTCCGGCGGGCGCGAGGCGCGCCGCGCCATGCGGGCGGCACCGCTTGCCGACGACGTCAAGCCGGTGCGTGCCGGCCTCGAAGGCGGAAGCTACAGCCCGCTCAGCGGCAGCGATTGCGAACGTATCCACGAGGCCGTGCTTACCCTTCTGGAGACGGTCGGCTTCGCCAACGCCATCCCCTCCTGCATCGAGGCGCTGACCAAAGCCGGCGCGACCTTCAGTGAGGACGGCCGCCTGCGCTTTCCTCGCGGCCTTGTGCTCGACACCATCAAGAACGCGGCGCGGCATTTCACCCTCCACGGCCAGGATCCGAAGCACGACATGGTGATCCAGGGCAAGCGTGTGCACTACGGCACGGCCGGTGCTGCGGTGCATCTTGTCGATGTCGAAAAGCGTGAGTATCGCGAGTCGCTGCTGCAGGACATTTACGATGCCGCGCGCCTGGTCGAAGGGCTCGACAACATCCATTTCTTCCAGCGGCCGATGGTGCCGCGCGACATTCCCGACCCGCTCGATATGGATTTCAACACGCTCTACGCCTGCGTCATGGGCACGTCGAAGCATGTCGGCACCTCGTTTACCGTGCGTGAGAACGTCAAGCCGGCGCTCGACATGCTCTATGCGATCGCGGGCGGCGAAGAGAATTTTCGCGCGCGGCCTTTCGTCTCCAATTCGAACTGCTTCGTCGTGCCGCCGATGAAGTTTGCCGAGGACGCCTGTGGCGTTCTCGAAGCCTGCGTCGAGGGCGGCATTCCGATCCTGCTGCTGTCGGCAGGACAGGCGGGTGCGACGGCACCGGCGGCGATTGCCGGCGCCGTGGTGCAGGCGGTCGCCGAAGTCCTCGTCGGCCTCATCTACGTCAACGCCATCAAGCCAGGCCATCCGGCGATTTTCGGTACCTGGCCGTTTGTCTCGGATCTCCGGACCGGCGCCATGTCGGGCGGTTCGGCCGAGCAGGCGGTGCTGACCGCGGCCTGCGCGCAGATGGCGCAATTTTACGACCTGCCGGGCGGTTCGGCCGCCGGCATGACAGATTCGAAACTGCCTGATATTCAGTCCGGCTACGAAAAGGGCATAACCGACGTGATGGCCGGTCTTGCCGGCCTCAACCTGGTTTACGAATCGGCCGGCATGCACGCCTCGCTGCTCGGCTTTTGCCTTGAGAGCCTGATCATCGACAACGACATGCTCGGCCACTGCCTGCGCTGCGTGCGCGGCATCGAAGTGACGGACGAGTCGCTGTCGATCGACACGATTGCCGATGTCTGCCTGAAGGGCCCGGGCCATTATCTCGGCAACGAGCAGACGCTGCGGCTGATGCAGACCGAATATTTCTATCCGGCCGTCGGCGACCGCTTTTCGCCGAAGGAATGGAATGAGAAAGGCAGGCCCGATATCCTGCAGCGGGCGATCATCGAGAAGAAACGCGTGCTTGCCGAACGCTTCCCGCGCCATGTGCCAAAGCCGGTCGACGACAAATTGCGCGCCCGCTTCGGCGATATGATCAAGCTGCCGCGCAGCGGCATGGGCGGTTGAGGCTCTACCCGCTCACCGCCAGCAACAACACACCGGCCAGCGCCGATCCGGCAAGCGTCGGCAGCATGCCGATTTTCAGCTTCAGAATGGCGATCATGGCGGCACAGGAAAGCAGCGCCGCGCGCCAGTCTATCGATGAAAGCACCGGCACGTCCATTCCAAGCCCGACATTGCGCACTTCGCCGAAGATGACGTGTAAGCCGAACCAAAGCGCGAGGTTCATGATGACGCCGACGACCGCAGCGGTGATCGCGCCGAGCGCCGCCGACAGCGCCCTGTTGCCGCGCAGCGCTTCGATGTAGGGCGCGCCGAGGAATATCCACAAGAAGCACGGCGTAAACGTCACCCACAGTGTGAGCAGTGCCCCAAGCGCGCCGGCAAGCAGCGGGGCGAGCGCGCCGGAGTGGCGGAAGGCGGCAATGTAACCGACGAACTGCAAGACCAGGATCAGCGGGCCCGGCGTGGTTTCGGCCAGCCCAAGGCCGTCGACCATTTCACCGGGTGCGAGCCAGCCGAAGGACTCGACCGCTGCCTGCGCGACATAGGCAAGCACGGCATAGGCGCCACCAAAGGTGACGACCGCCATGAGACTGAAGAACCCACCGATTTGTGTCCACACGCTGGCCGAGCCGGTGAAAG
This sequence comes from Mesorhizobium sp. M0408, assembly GCF_040321495.1. Lineage (NCBI taxonomy): Bacteria > Pseudomonadati > Pseudomonadota > Alphaproteobacteria > Hyphomicrobiales > Phyllobacteriaceae > Mesorhizobium > Mesorhizobium sp. M0408. The sequence goes on from NZ_JAMYRO010000008.1 coordinate 70,238, forward strand.
CCCAGATCAGCAGAACAGGCCCGAGCCAGATCGGCAGCCAGATCGCCAAAATGCGCGGCGCATGCCATCGCGTCGGCTTGACGTGGGTCAGTTCGCCGCGCTCGAACATCAGATCGACCGCGCCCTTAATGTCGGGAACATCGCCTTTGCCCTGCGATGTGCCGGAAAAAAATGCCGGTGCAATGCGGTTGCCGATCCAGCCTGTCAGGCCGGCAAGCAGGACGATCAGCGGGAACGGCACGTTTAGCGCGTAGATGGCGATGAAGGCGGCGAGTGCGATCGACACCATGATCCGGTTCTTCAGCGCACGTCGCCCGATCCGGATCACCGCCTCGATGACAATGGCGAGCACCGTCGCTTTGACCCCGAAAAACAGCGCCTCGACGAAGGGTATGTCGCCGTAGAGCGCATAGAGGCTGCTCAAGACGAGCATAACAAGCGCGCCCGGCACAACGAAGAGAATGCCGGCAACAAGGCCGCCGACTGTTTTGTGCAGCAGCCAGCCGATATAGATGGCAAGCTGCTGAGCCTCGGGGCCGGGCAGCAGCATGCAGTAGTTCAACGCATGCAGAAAGCGCTGTTCCCCGATCCAGCGCCGTTCCTCGACCAGTTCCTTGTGCATGAGCGCGATCTGCCCGGCCGGGCCGCCAAAGCTGAGCACGCCGATTTTCGCCCAGACCTTCACGGCCTGCCGGAAGCTCGGCACAGCGGGCTCCTGGATCTCCGCCGGCTTTTTCGAAAAGACGGCGCTCACGATGGTTTGCCTGCGCCGAGACTGACTGCGCCGGCGACCGGCCAGTTATGCGTCTCCTCGGTGGCATCGCGGCACCAGCGGAAGAACGCATCGTAAAGCAGCATGCCGGCCTCGAGCTGCTCCAGATCGTCGCGAAACATCCGTGACAGGCCAAGCGAGGCGGCCAGGAACCCGGCCGCCTGTGGAACAAGATCGAGGCTCGCAGTATCGGCAGCGCGTATGATCGTGGCCAGGCGATCGAGCGCTTCGGATTTGAGCCCGAACTCCTCGATCATGGTGTCGAAGGTGCAGCGTTCGCCGCGGTGGCTCCAGAACACGTTCTCGATGTCGAAAGGGATGGCCTGAAAGCGATCGGCGACGGCCGCCACTTCGGCCGGCTCGACGAAGAGAAAGACCGCGTGAGGATCGATGAAGCGCCGGATCAGCCAGGGGCAGGCGATGCGATCGACCTTCGGGCGCGTACGCGTGACCCAAACGGTGCGGCCCTTGGCATCGGCGGGCGGTATCTTATCGGCGTGAACGAGAAGGCCCTTGGCATCGCGCCATGCTTCAAACCCGCCATCGAGCGATTCGGCGGCAACGCCCTCCTGCCGTAGCCATGCGGCCACGCCTTGCGAGAGCTTTTTTCCCTGTTGGCAGACGACTGTCACTTGCCTGCCGACGAAGTCGGCAGCCCAGTTCGAGACACTCCTGAAATCACGACGATCCGACCCCGGCAGCAGGCGCGGATCGGCGTTGTAGTCATCGTCGATGCGGACGTCGATGATCGCGGGTGCACCCGGCAGCCCAATCAGACGGGACAGTTGCGGTACGGTGATGGTTGTTGTCGACGGCATGGCGTCCACCTCCTTGAAAGAGAAGCTTGGACGCGAACATTGGGCTGACGCCTCACGGGGTCGTCGCGATTAACCCCTTGCGATGATCGTGGATTTGTCGCGCTCGCTTGTCAAGCATTGCCGTTCTCGCGGGAGCAATCGCTGTTGACAAATGACCGCGTCCAACCCTGTGCCGGGCATTTCTGCCCATTAACGGCAGGCTATCGCAGGTGGAAAGCCGAGGCTTTCGCTCTACGATGTACCCCCACCCCTACCCCTCCTGGCGCTGACCTCGGCAAATTGCCTGCACCGGCGGCTGGCTCGTGCGACGGAACCCTGGTGTCAGTGATTGTCCCTCGGTACGCCGCTTGTATGCGCCACATCCTGGTATTTCACCGCCGGCTTCAGCACCATGCCTTCGGAAAACTGGTCGACCATGCCACGCTGGATCTCCTGCCACGGCGTCTGGTGCATGGGATAGTGATAGCCGCCATTGTTCTGCAGCTCGGCGCGCCGCCGCGTGATCTCGTCGTCGCTGACGAGGATGTCGGCGGTGCCCTTGCGCAGATCGACGCGGACGCGGTCACCGGTCTTCAGCAGCGCCAGCCCGCCGCCGATGGCGGCTTCCGGCGAGGCGTTGAGGATCGAGGGCGAACCCGACGTGCCCGACTGGCGGCCGTCGCCGATACAGGCCAGCGCGTGGATGCCCTTTTTGATCAGATAGGCCGGCGGCTGCATGTTGACGACTTCGGCGCCGCCGGGATAGCCGATCGGGCCGGCGCCGCGCATGAACAGGATGGTGTGCTCGTCGATGCCCTGTGCCGGATCGTCGATGCGGGCGTGGTAGTCCTCGGGCCCGTCGAACACCATGGCGTTGCCCTCGAAGGCTTCGGGGTCCTTCGGGTTCGACAGATAGCGCTCGCGGAATTCGGGCGAGATGCCGCTGGTCTTCATGATCGCCGAATCGAACAGATTGCCCTTGAGATTGATGAAGCCGGCATTGGCTTTCAGCGGCTCGGCAACCGTGCGGATGACGTCGAAGTTCTCGTTGACGGCGCCGCTGCAATTGTCGCCGATGGTCTTGCCGTTAGCTGTCATGGCTTCCGGATAGGGCAGCAGGCCGCCCTTCATCAGTTCGGCGACCACGGCCGGCACGCCGCCGGCATGGTGATAGTCCTCGCCGAGATATTCGCCCGTCGGCTGCAGATTGACGATGAGCGGTATGTTGAGGCCGACCTTCTGCCAATCGTCATTGTCGAGCGAAACGCCGAGATGGCGGGCGATGGCGTTGAGGTGGATCGGCGCATTGGTCGAGCCGCCGATCGCCGAGTTGACGACGATGGCGTTCTCGAAGGCCTTACGGGTCATGATGTCGGAGGGCTTCAGATCCTCATGCACCATGTCGACGATGCGCTTTCCGGTCTCGTAGGCGATCTGGCCGCGCTCGCGATAGGGGGCGGGGATAGCGGCCGAGCCCGGCAATTGCATGCCGAGCGCCTCGGCCAGCGAATTCATCGTGGTGGCGGTACCCATCGTGTTGCAATAGCCGGTCGACGGCGCCGAGGAGGCAACGATATCCATGAACTCGTCATAGCCAATCTCGCCGGCCGACAGGCGCTGGCGCGATTCCCAGACGATGGTGCCGGAGCCGGTGCGCTTGCCCTTGTGCCAGCCGTTGAGCATCGGGCCGACCGAAAGCGCGATAGCCGGAATGTTGACGGTGGCCGCGGCCATCAGCATGGCCGGCGTCGTCTTGTCGCAGCCGATGGTGAGCACCACGCCGTCGAGCGGATAGCCGTAAAGCACCTCTACCAGGCTGAGATAGGCAAGGTTGCGGTCAAGTGCAGCAGTCGGCCGCTTGCCGGTCTCCTGGATCGGGTGGCAAGGGAACTCGAAAGGGATGCCACCCATCGAGACGATGCCTTCGCGCACGCGCTTGGCCAGTTCGATGTGATGGCGGTTGCAGGGCGACAGGTCGGAGCCGGTCTGGGCGATGCCGATCAGCGGCTTGCCGGACATCAGTTCGGCCCGCGTCAGCCCGTAATTCAGGTAGCGCTCCAGATAGAGTGCCGTCATGCCCGGATTGTCGGGATTGTCGAACCACTCCTGCGAGCGAAATTTTTTCTTGTGGGTGGGGGCGCCTGCCATCGTGGTCTCCGTATTTGTATGACAAATCGATATGACAACGCGCGGGAGCAGGCAAGGGGCACGCGCCATCCGAATCCGCTCTTTGGTACGAAAGACATACATTTGCCTCCGCGCTAGACGGGATCGTGGTTTGTCAGCCCGCTATCCCGGAGAGTTGGAGCGCGTCGCCGCGAACCCACCCGGCCCTTCCGGCCACCCTCCCCTCAAGGGTACCACTTGGGGGAGGGACATCCGTATCACTCGAATACGATGCTCGGCACTGCAGCCTCGGCCGCGCCGCGCTCTTCATTGACGCGGTCCCAGACCTTGGCGGCGATGTCGCGATAGATTTTCGCCTCAGCGCCATCCGGCTTGGAGACCACCACCGGCGTGCCGGCATCGGAGCTTTCGCGGATGCCCATCTCGAGCGGCACTTCGCCAAGGAAGGTGACGCCGAGACGCTCGGCCTCGCGGCGGGCGCCGCCATGGCCGAAGATGTCGTAGCGTTTTCCCGTATCGGGGGCGAGAAAATAGCTCATGTTTTCGACGATACCCAATAGCGGCACGTCGACCTTCCTGAACATGTTTAGGCCTTTGCGCGCATCGATCAGGGCCAGGTCCTGTGGCGTCGAGACGATGACGGCGCCGGCCAGCGGCACCTGTTGGGCCATGGTCAGCTGGGCGTCGCCGGTGCCGGGCGGCATGTCGACGACGAGCACATCAAGCGGTCCCCATTCGACCTCGCGCAGCATCTGCGTCAATGCCGACATCACCATCGGCCCGCGCCAGATCATCGGCGTCTCCTCATCGACGAGGAAGCCCATCGACATGACCTTGAGGCCATAATTCTGCATCGGCTTCAGGATCTTGCCGTCGACGGTCTGCGGCCTGCCACGAATGTTGAGCAGACGCGGCATGGAAGGGCCATAAATGTCGGCATCGAGCACCCCGACCCGCAGCCCGTTGGCGGCAAGCCCAAGGGCGATATTGACGGCGGTGGTCGACTTGCCGACGCCGCCCTTGCCGGAAGCGACGGCGATGATCGCTTCGATGCCGGGTACGCCGCGCTTGCCCTGGCTGTGCGAGGCGGGCGCCTGCGGCGCGGGACGCGCAGGTGCGGTCGGCGGAGCGGGCCTCTGAGCCGGTCTTTGCGGAACCGGCGCCTCCATGCCGCCGCCCTTCTTTTCCGCCGTCAACGCGACCACGGCGCCGGCAACACCGGGGATCGCCTTGACGACACGTTCGGCCGCCGCACGCAGCGGTTCCATCTCCTGGGCACGGGCAGCGGGAACGGTGATCGAAAAGAACACCTTGGCATCGGCAATGAAAATCTCGGAAACCAGGCCGAGGTCGACGATATTGCCGGTGAAATCCGGCCCATTGACCGTCTTCAGGCGCTCGATAACGATTTCCTTGGTCACGTTTTCATTGGCGGCGGGCATGAGTTTTTCCTCTACTTTTCCGCTCCAGATAATGCAGTTCCGGAACAGAACCAAGCGATGGACCACCAATTGCAGCGGCGTATCGGGGAGGCAGCGAGCATATGACGGCATTTCCAGTGGGAGCAGCCGTCGCCAAATCGTCAACGCAGCCTATTTCATGAGCATGGAATGACAGCCAGGGAAGGAGACGAATCATGCTCGCAAACAGCAACGCGACGGCCAATCTCGCCGTGAAGGACCTGGCCAAGGCCAAGGCATTCTACGAAGGGGTCCTTGGCCTGAAAGAGGTGCACAATGAAGGTGGCGAACTGATCGTCTATAAAAGCGGCGACACCAGCATCAACGTCTACCGTTCGAACTTCGCTGGGACCAACAAGGCGACGGCTGTGACATGGACGGTCGGCGACGAACTCGGCAAGATCGTTGAGGCATTGAAATCGAAGGGCGTGACCTTCGAGCATTACGACATGCCAGGCCTGACGCTGGAGGGCGATGTTCATGTCGGTCAGGGCATGAAGGTCGCATGGTTCAAGGATCCGGACGGCAACATCCTGAACCTTGTGGATAGGTAGATACGGCGCATCGCCTGCCGCGCAGTGCTACGGTGCTGTCACCATGCCAGGCCGACCGCGAGGTAGGTGAGAGCCGCGATCACCGCGGTTGCCGGCAGGGTGACGATCCATGCCACCACGATGTTACCGGCAATGCCCCAGCGAACGGCGGAGACGCGGCGGGCGGCGCCGACGCCGATGATGGCGCCGGTGATCGTGTGCGTGGTCGATACAGGAATACCGAGCCAGGTGGCGGCGAACAGGGTGATCGCTCCGCCGGTCTCGGCGCAGAAACCCTGCATCGGGTTCAGCCGGGTGATCTTCGAGCCCATCGTGTGGACGATGCGCCAGCCGCCGAGCAACGTGCCCAGCGCCAGCGCCGACTGACAGGTGATGACGACCCACAGCGGCACGTAAAAATTCGCGCCGAGCATGCCTTGCGAATAGAGCAGCACGGCGATGATGCCCATAGTCTTCTGCGCGTCGTTGCCGCCATGGCCGAGCGAATAGAGCGAGGCGGAAAAGAACTGCATGACGCGGAAGGTGCTGTCGACGGCGAACGGCGTCCGCCGCACGAACAGCCAGGAGACCGCGAGGATCAGGACGAGCGCCAGCAGAAAACCTGCCGCCGGCGATAGCACGATGGCCGCCGTCGTTTTGCCCAACCCGGTCCAGACGATGGCGCCGGTGCCTGCCTTGGCAACGCCGGCGCCAACCAAACCGCCGATCAGAGCGTGCGAGCTGCTGGACGGGATGCCGACGAGCCAGGTGACGATATTCCAGACGATGGCGCCGACAAGTGCTGCAAAGATCACTGCCGGCGTGACGATGCTGGCGTCGATGATGCCGGTTCCCAGCGTCTCCGCCACGTGGAGACCGAAGAACATGAAGGCGATGAAATTGAAGAAGGCCGCCCAGAACACCGCATAATGCGGCCGCAGCACCCGGGTGGAGACGATGGTGGCGATAGAGTTGGCGGCATCGTGCAGGCCGTTGAGGAAATCGAAGAACAGCGCGACGACGACAAGGCCGACCAGCACCGGAAAGGCTATCGCGGCTTCCACTATACGTTCTCGATGACGATGCCGCTGATTTCGTTGGCGACGTCCTCGAAGCGGTCGACCACCTTTTCCAGCTGGCCGTAGATCTCGCTGCCGATCAGATAGGCCATAGGATCGCTGCGGCCGTGCCGCTTGAACAGGTCCTTCAGGCCCTGTTCGTGCAGGTCGTCGGCCCGGCCTTCGGCGCGCATGACTTCCTCGGCGATGGCGTTGAGGCGCACCGTGTGCGCCCCGACCTTGCCGAGAAGCGGGATCGCCTCGGCCACCAACTTGGCGGCCTCGACGATGACGCCCCCCATTTCCTGCATCAGCGGGTCGAATTCCTTCTTTTCGAACAGCTTTACCGTCTTGACGGTCTTGTGCATCATGTCGATGGCATCATCCATCGACTGGATCAGGTCCTTGATGTCGCCGCGGTCGAAGGGCGTGATGAAGGAGCGGCGCACGGCCAGCAGCACTTCCGCGGTGATCTGATCGGCTTCGTCCTCGAGATCGATGATCGTCTGACACCAGCGGTCGATGTCGTTGCCCTGCAAAAGCTGCTGCAGTGCCTCGGCGCCACCGACCACGGTGCGGGAATGCCGCTCGAACAGGTCGAAGAAGCGATCTTCGCGCGGCAAAAGCTTGCGGAACCAGCCCAGCATGTTCGGTCTCCCGTCGTGTCCAGTCCACGACCCCGTCTCATTCACATAGCGCCGCATTCCATCGCGGGAAACAGTAAGCCGGCTGAAAGATGTGGATGCGGACGATTTAGACAGGCGGCTTGCGGCCGAAGGCGATTTCCACGACGTTGCGCGCTACAATCGGACACAGCGTCCGTGACAGGCTCCCGACGGCATGATCGATAAGCTGGAATTCTTCATAGCACTTGCCAGGGAAGAACATTTCGGCCGGGCGGCGGAGGTGTGCGGCGTCACCCAACCGACGCTTTCGGCCGGCATCAAGCAGCTGGAAGGCCAGCTCGGCGTGATGCTGGTGCTGCGCGGCTCGCGCTTCCAGGGATTGACGCCGGAAGGCAAGCAGGTGTTGGTGTGGGCGCGCCGCATCGTCGGCGACAGCAGGACCATGCGCGAGGAGATGCGGGCGGCACGCCACGGCCTGTCAGGGCGCATCCGCATCGCCGCGATCCCGACGGCGCTGGCCATGGTGGCGCGACTGACGACGCCGTTTCGGGCAAAGCACCCCGGCGTCACCTTCTCGGTGCTGTCGCGGACCTCGATCGAGGTGCTGTCGCTGCTCGGCAATTTCGACATCGACGCCGGTATCACCTATCTCGACAACGAGCCGCTCGGACGCGTCACCAGCGTGCCGCTCTACGACGAGCGCTACCAGCTGATCACCGCCGTCGGGAACCCCTATTTCGACCGCGACAAAGTGACATGGGCGGAACTCAGTCAGCTGCCGCTCTGCCTGCTGACGCCCGACATGCAGAACCGCCGCATCATCGACCAGCATCTGGCCGAAGCCGGCGTGCAGGTGCGGCCGACATTGGAATCCAACTCGATGATCGTGCTGTTTTCGCATATCCGCACCGGCAAATGGTCGTCCATCATGCCGCTTAACCTTGCGGAAACGTTCGGCTTTTCCGAGCCGATCCGGGCTATCCCGATCGTCGAGCCGGATGCCAGCCACACCGTCGGGCTGGTGGCGGCACGGCGCGAACCGCACACGCCACTGGTCTCGGCGCTGTTGGACGAGGCAATGGCGCTGGCGGACGATTTCCGCGCCCGCCGCTAGGCTAGACAAGGCTGGTGACCGCGAACGATAGAAAATTTCTATCGAGCAACGGATCGGCTTTATTGATTTAGCGGGTTTCCTCTGATTTCCTAAGCACTTAGCGGAAGACCGCCACGACCAGGGAGGGCGCTGCATGACGATGCAGCCTGCAAGTACCGAGATCGCATCGCGCACCGCGGCGATCATCCACGAGCTGAAAGGCCTCGAAGGCCCGCTGCTGCCGATCCTGCACGGCATCCAGGAAGAGTTCGGTTATGTGCCGCAGGACGCGCTGCCGGTCATCGCCGAGGCGCTGAACATTTCCAGGGCCGAGGTGCACGGCGTCGTGACCTTCTATCACGATTATCGCAGCCAGCCGGCTGGCCGCCATGTGCTGAAGCTCTGCCAGGCGGAAGCCTGCCAGTCGATGGGCTCGGATGCGATTGCCGCCAAGCTCAAATCATTGCTGGGCATCGGTTTCCACGAGACAACCCGCGACGGTTCGGTGACACTGGAGCCGGTCTATTGCCTCGGCCTTTGCGCCTGCTCGCCGTCGGCAATGCTGGATGACGAGGTGATCGGGCGGCTCGACGACGAAAAGCTCAACGAGATCGTTGCCGAGGTGCGCTCATGATCCCGCGTATCTATATTCCCGGCGATTCCGGCGCGCTGGCGCTCGGTGCGGAAAAGGTCGCCAAGGCGGTTCGTGCGGAATTGGCCGAGCGCGGCATCGAGGCCAAGATCGTGCGCAACGGCTCGCGCGGCGCCTATTTCCTCGAGCCGATGGTCGAAGTGGCAACAGCTAATGGCCGCGTCGCCTATGGGCCGGTGAAGCCCTCCGACGTCAAAAGCCTGTTCGACTGCGGCTTCCTCACCGGCGGCCACCACAAGCGCTGGCTGGGCGCACCGGACAAGATCCCGTTCCTTGCCAGGCAGACGCGGCTGACCTTTGCGCGCTGCGGCGTCACCGATCCGCTGTCGCTCGATCACTACAAGGCGCATGGCGGGCTGAAGGGCCTGCAGAATGCAGTGGCGATGACGCCGGCCGAGGTCGTCAAGCAGGTGACCGAGTCCGGGCTGCGCGGTCGCGGCGGCGCCGGCTTCCCGACCGGCATCAAATGGAAAACTGTGCTCGATACGTCGGCCGACCGCAAATACATCGTCTGCAATGCCGATGAAGGCGATTCCGGCACGTTCGCCGACCGCATGATCATGGAAGGCGACCCCTTCGTGCTGATCGAAGGCATGGCGATCGCCGGCATCGCCACCGGCGCGACCAAGGGCTTTATCTATATCCGCTCCGAATATCCGCACGCGGTGGCGGTGATGCAGAAGGCCGTCGAGATCGCCCGCAAGGCCGGCGTGCTCGGCGTCAATGTGCTCGGCTCGGCCAATTCATTCGACATGGAAGTGCGCGTCGGCGCCGGCGCCTATGTTTGCGGCGAGGAAACCGCCCTGCTCGACAGCCTCGAAGGCAAGCGCGGACAGGTGCGGGCCAAGCCGCCGCTGCCGGCGCACAAGGGCCTGTTCGGCAAGCCGACAGTGATCAACAACGTCATCTCGCTGGCCTCGGTGCCGGTGATCATGGACAAGGGCGCTGCCTTCTACAAGGATTTCGGCATGGGCCGTTCGCGCGGCACCATCCCGATCCAGATTGCCGGCAACGTCAAGTATCCCGGTCTCTACGAGGCCGCGTTCGGCATGACGCTGGGTGAGATCGTCGACGATATCGGCGGCGGCACGGCGACCGGGCGTCCGGTCAAGGCGGTACAGGTCGGCGGTCCGCTCGGCGCCTATTTCCCGCGCGCCCTGTTCGACACGCCGTTCGACTACGAAGCGTTTGCGGCCAAGGACGGGCTGATCGGCCATGCCGGCATCGTCGTTTTCGACGACAGCGCCGACATGCTGAAGCAGGCACGCTTCGCCATGGAATTCTGCGCCATCGAGAGCTGCGGCAAGTGCACGCCGTGCCGCATCGGCTCGACGCGCGGTGTCGAGGTGCTGGACCGGCTCTCCCAGAACGTCGAACCGGAAAAGCAGATCGCGCTGGTCACCGACCTTTGCAACACGATGAAGTTCGGCTCGCTTTGCGCTCTCGGCGGCTTCACCCCATATCCAGTGATGAGTGCACTCAACCATTTCCCGGACGACTTTCGGCCGACGCCGGTCGCCGAAGCAGCGGAATAGGAGCGGACAGGTATGAACGCGGCATTCGACATCAAATCGCTGGTCCAGGAAATCGACTACGGCACACCCGCCTCTGAAGCAGAACAAAAGGTAACGCTGACGGTCGACGGCAAGTCGGTGACGGTGCCGGCGGGGACCTCGATCATGCGCGCTTCGATGGAAGCGGGCGTCGAAATCCCGAAACTCTGCGCCACCGACATGCTGGACTCGTTCGGCTCCTGCCGGGTCTGCCTCGTCGAGATCGACGGGCGCGGCGGCACGCCGGCCTCGTGTACGACGCCGGTCGGCGAAGGCATGGTCGTGCATACGCAGAGCGACCGGCTAGACGCCATTCGCCGCGGCGTGATGGAACTCTACGTCTCCGACCATCCTGCGGCGTGGGGCGAGAAGGCCGGCACTGGCGCCAGCGAGTTCGACAAGGTCGTCAGGACGGTCGGCCTGACCGAGAACCGCTATGGCGTGGACGGCCGCAACCACGTCAAGCAGGAAAACGGCGTGGCGCCCGGCCATGGCTCGCTGACCATCGATTACATCGCCCGCGATGAATCGAACCCGTATTTCACCTACGATCCGACGCAGTGCATCGTCTGCTCGCGCTGCGTGCGCGCCTGTGAGGAGGTGCAGGGCACGTTCGCGCTGACCATCGAGGGCCGCGGCTTCGAATCCAGGGTCTCGGCCGGCATGCACGAGGCGTTCGTCGATTCCGAATGCGTGTCGTGCGGGGCCTGCGTGCAGGCCTGCCCGACCGATGCGCTGAGGGAAAAGACCGTGCTGGCGAAGGGCCTGCCCGAGCGCTCGACCGTCACCACCTGCGCCTATTGCGGCGTCGGCTGTTCGTTCAAGGCCGAGGTCAAGGGCGACGAGGTCATCCGCATGATGCCCTACAAGGCAGGCAAGGCCAACCACGGCCACTCCTGCGTCAAGGGCCGCTTCGCCTATGGCTACGCGACGCACAAGGACCGTATCCTGAAACCAATGATCCGCGAGAAGGTCAGCGATCCGTGGCGCGAAGTGTCGTGGGAAGAGGCGCTCACCCATACGGCGAATGAATTCCGCCGCATCCAGTACCAGTACGGCCGCACCTCGATCGGCGGCATCACCTCCTCGCGCTGCACCAACGAGGAGACCTACCTCGTCCAGAAGCTTGTCCGGCAGGGCTTCCGCAACAACAATGTCGATACCTGCGCCCGCGTCTGCCATTCGCCGACCGGCTATGGTCTCGGCCAGACCTTCGGCACCTCCGCCGGCACGCAGGACTTCGATTCGATCGAGCAGACGGACGTGATCCTGCTGATCGGCGCCAATCCGACCGATGCGCATCCGGTGTTCGCCTCGCGCATGAAGAAGCGCATGCGCGAGGGCGCCAAGCTGATCGTGCTCGATCCGCGCCGCACCGACATCGTGCGCTCGGCCCACGTCGAGGCGCAGTTCCATCTGCCGCTGAAGCCGGGCACCAACGTCGCCATGCTGACCGCACTTGCCCATGTCATCGTCACCGAGGGCCTGTTCGACGAGGCCTTCATCCGCGAGCGCTGCGACTGGGACGAGTTCCAGGACTGGGCATCGTTCGTGGCGCTGCCGGAAAATAGCCCGGAAGTGGTCGGCCAGCTTGCAAATGTCGATCCCGACGACATACGCGGCGCGGCGCGGCTCTACGCCCGCGGCGGTAACGGCGCGATCTATTACGGCCTCGGCGTGACCGAGCACAGCCAGGGCTCGACCACCGTCATCGCCATTGCCAACCTCGCCATGGCGACCGGCAATATCGGCCGGCCGGGCGTCGGCGTGAACCCGCTGCGCGGCCAGAACAATGTGCAGGGCTCCTGCGACATGGGCTCGTTCCCGCACGAGCTTCCCGGCTATCGCCACATTTCAGGCGACGCGGTGCGCGCCATCTATGAGAGCCTGTGGGGCGTCAAGCTCGACGACGAGCCCGGCCTGCGCATCCCCAATATGCTGGATGCGGCCGTCGACGGCTCGTTCAAGGGGCTCTATGTGCAGGGCGAGGACATCCTGCAGTCGGACCCCGACACCAAGCATGTCGCCGCCGGTCTCGCCGCGATGGAATGCGTCGTCGTGCACGACCTCTTCCTCAACGAGACGGCCAACTACGCGCATGTGTTCCTGCCCGGCTCGACGTTCCTCGAGAAGGACGGCACCTTCACCAATGCCGAGCGCCGCATCAACATGGTGCGCAAGGTGATGGAGCCGAAATGCGGCTATGCCGACTGGGAAACGACGCAGGAGCTCGCCAAGGCGCTCGGCCTCGGCTGGAACTACACGCATCCGTCCCAGATCATGGACGAGATCGCCAAGACAACACCAAGTTTCGCCGGCGTTTCCTTCGACCTTCTCGACCGGGTGGGCTCGGTGCAGTGGCCCTGCAACGAGAAGTCGCCGGAAGGCACGCCGATCATGCATATCGGCGGCTTCGTGCGCGGCAAGGGCAAGTTCATCCGCACCGAATACGTCGCGACCGACGAAAGGACCGGACCGCGCTTCCCGCTGCTGCTGACCACCGGCCGCATCCTGTCGCAATACAATGTCGGCGCGCAGACCCGGCGCACCGACAATGTGGTCTGGCATAGCGAGGACCGGCTGGAGATCCATCCGCACGATGCCGAAAATCGCGGCCTGCGCGACGGCGACTGGGTGCGGCTGACCAGCCGCTCCGGCGAGACGACGCTGCGCGCGCTGATCACCGAGCGGGTGTCGCCGGGCGTCGTCTATACGACCTTCCACCATCCCGACACCCAGGCTAACGTCATCACCACCGACTTCTCCGACTGGGCGACCAACTGCCCGGAATACAAGGTGACCGCGGTGCAGGTGGGTGCATCCAACGGCCCGTCGGAATGGCAGCGCGACTATGACGAGCAGGCAAAGCAAAGCCGCCGCATCGCCCCGCTGCAAGCAGCGGAGTAGCGGTTTTGGTTTCGTGCCGGAGTACCCCCCTCTGGCCTGCCGGCCATCTCCCCCTCAGGGGGGGAGATTGGATGTCATCTCGACTTTCGCCAATCACCAAAGTCGAAAGGTGCGCCGCGACGCCTGAACTGCCGATCTCCCCCCTTGAGGGGGAGATGCCAAATGATGACAAAGAGGGCAGGCCAGAGGGGGGTGCCGCGTGATGCCCAAACGTCGTGCTGTCACACAGATCAGCCGCCTCGCGCGCCGCGCCGGCGGCACTGCGGCCGCCAACCGCATGGTGCCGGAAGAGACGCCGGTAGCGTTCTCCTTTGCCGGCACCACGCATGCAGTGATGATGGCAAGCCCGGCTGATTTCGAGGATTTCGCGCTCGGCTTCTCGCTGACCGAAGACATCATTGCCTCGCCGGACGAAATCGAAGCGATCGAGGTCGAGGATCACGGCGCCGGCATCGATATCCAGATCCGGCTGAAGGACCAGGCCAACACCCGCTTCGAAACGCGTCGCAGACGCCTGGCCGGCCCGGTCGGCTGCGGGCTGTGCGGCATCGAATCGATCGAAGAGGCAATGCGCTCGGTAAACCCGGTCGGTGCGTCGCAACTTACACTTCAGGCCGATGACATCGTCCGCTCGGTCAAGCTTTTGTCGAAGCTGCAGCCGCTGCACGCCGAGACCGGTGCCGTCCACGCCGCCGGTTTTTACCTTCCCGGCAAGGGCATCGTCATGGCGCGCGAGGATGTCGGCCGCCATAACGCGCTGGACAAGCTGGCTGGCGCGCTGGCCAAAGCCGGTATCGACGGCAGGTCGGGGGCCGTCGTCGTCACGTCGCGCGTTTCGGTCGAGATGGTGCAGAAGACCGCGGCGATCGGCGCTGCCTTCATCATTGCCGTCTCGGCGCCGACCGCACTTGCCATCCGCACCGCGGACGATTCCGGCATGACGCTGGTGGCGCTGGTGCGCGGCGACGATTTCGATATTTTCACCCATCCTGACCGAGTGGTTTCCGGAGTTGCCAAGCATGTCGCATGACGAGGGCCACCTCATGAGCACCAGCGAAAAGCTGGTTCGCATGGCCAACCAGATCGCCGCCTTTTTCCACTCAAAGCCGCGCGAGCAAGGCATTGCCGGCGTCGCCGAGCACATCAACAAGTTCTGGGAGCCGAGGATGCGCCGGCAATTGTTCGAGATGCTTGACAGCGGCGGCGATGGGTTCAACGAGCTTGTCGTCGCGGCAGCGCCACACATCAAGCGGCCGGGCGCGCCGGAGGGCGCAGGTTTCAGCGCTGGCGGAGCGAACACCGAGACAACCGCCGCGTCACAGAAGTAGGCGCCGCGGGCCCACATTCACGCTCTCTAAAGTTTCATCTGCCGCAAGCTGCGCGCCTCTGCTATGGTCCGCGACAAGAATTCGTCGGGTCGGGCGGACAACTCGTGAGGCCGATCGAAACTCGATACGCGCTCAGTGGCGACGTGCGGATCGCCTATCAGGTGGTCGGCCAGGGATCGCTCGATCTCGTCTTCGTGCCGGGTTTCATTTCCAATCTCGACCTGCACTGGGAAGACGAGGGCTACACCCGGCTGTTGAAGCGGCTTTCCGCGTTCTCACGGCTGATCCTGTTCGACAAGCGCGGCACCGGTCTGTCCGACCGCGTCGATGTCCACCACCTGCCCAGCCTCGAAACCCGCATGGACGATGTGCGCGCGGTGATGGATGCGACCGGCAGCGGCCGCGCCGCCTTGCTCGGCGCTTCGGAAGGCGCGCCGATGGCAATGCTGTTCGCCGCCACCTACCCGGAGCGGACGCGGGCGCTGGCGCTTTATGGCGGCTATGCGCATTTCCACAAATGGGTGATGCCGCCGGAGCGCCTGGAGGCGTTCATCGCGACGGCGGAGACCGCATGGGGCACCGGCGCCACCCTGCCGCATTTCGCGCCCGGCCGCGTCGACGATCCGCGTTTCGCCACATGGTGGGCGCGCTTCGAGCGGCTGTCGGCGAGCCCGACCGCGGCAATCGCCCTGGCCCGCATGAATGCGGCTATCGACGTGCGCGGTGTGCTGGCGGCGATCAGCGCACCGACGCTGCTCATCCATCGCCGCAACGATGCGCGCGTCGACCCGGAGGCCAGCCGCTTCCTGGCAAGGAAGATCCCGAATTCGCGGCTGGTCGAGGTGGCCGGGCGCGACCACCCGATCTGGACCGGCGATGTCGACCGGGTGGCCGATCTGATCGAGGAATTCCTGACCGGAGCGCGCGCCGTTGCCGAGGCCGAGCGCGTGCTGGCTGCACTGCTGGTCACCCGGATCTACGACACGGCGCGGCTTGGCGACCGCATGTGGAGCGAGCGCAGCCAGCGTTTTCAGGAAACATGGCGGCTGCTGGTCGGGCGCCATGGCGGCCGCCCGGCCGGCACGAATGGCGAGCTGATGATGGCGCGCTTCGACGGCCCGGCGCGGGCCGTACGCTGTGCGGCGGCGCTGCGCGATGCGGCGCAGGAGATCGGCGTCGCCAGCGCGCAGGGCGTGCATGTCGGCGAGGTCGAGTTGCGTGGGCCGCCGACGGGGTTGACGGCGCGCGTGACGATGCAGCTTGCCGCGCATGCCGGGCGCGGCGACATCCTCGCTTCGCGGCTGGTCGCCGACCTCGCCGCCGGTTCAGGCCTTCATTTCAATGACGCCGGGCGCATCGCGCTTGACGAGCTGGATGAGCCGCTGGCGCTGGTGCAGGCGACCTCGGAACAGCATCTGGAGCCGGCCTGCCGGCCGAAGGCCAAGGCTGCCGAGCCGGCCGCACTGACGGCACGCGAAAGCGAGGTGGTGAACCTCATCGCCGATGGCAAGAGCAATGCCGCGATCGCCGCCGAACTCGGGCTGAGCGAACACACCGTCAAGCGCCACGTAGCCAATATTCTGCTCAAGCTGGACCTGCCGTCGCGGGCGGCGGCGGCGGCGTTCTCGGCCCGGCACGCTGGCCCGCACGGGCCATAGGAGCCATGGCGCTTTCGGGCGAAGCGGCCGGGCATGCGTAAGCGCTATCACTTCGTCCCATGCAGGCCAGGCGGATGTCGCCGGGAAAGGCGCTGCGAAGGGAGGAATAAAATGCTGAAGTCGACACTCAAATCACTGGTGCTGGCGGCAGGCGTTGGCGCGCTGTTGGCGATCGTTCCTGCCAAGGCCGAAGACGCCTCGGCGACGGCTGCCTACAAGGACATCCAGGCAACGCTCGGCTCGGTACCGGACATGTTCAAGACGCTGCCGGACGTCGCCGTTGCCGGCGCCTGGGCCGAGATCAAGGGCGTGCAGCTCAACCCAAACACCGCGCTCGACGGCAAGACCAAGGAATTGATGGGCCTCGCCGTCGCCTCGCAGATCCCCTGCCAGTACTGCATCTATTTCCACACGCAGGCGGCCAAGCTCAATGGCGCCAGCGACGAGGAGATCAAGGAGGCGGTGGCGATGGCGGCGATCGTGCGCCACTGGTCGACGATGCTCAACGGCAGCCAGGTCGATCTCGCCACTTTCAAGAAGCAGTCCGACGAGGTGTTCGCGGCCGTCAAGGCGAAGTCGCAGTGAAGAAGCCACTGCCCGGCGGCGAGCGCCGGGCAGTGCCTGATCAAGCAACCACCCGATCCGAGAAGACGGGCCTATGGAGGAAAAATTGCCGACCAAGACACAGACGATAGACGGCGCTGCGATCAAGAAGGCGATTGAGGGCCGTGATGGAAAATTGCTGGCGAGCTTCTATGCCGACGACGCATTGGTGCGGGTGATCGACCGCAACAACCCGCCGAGCAAGCCGCGCGAAATCCGCGGGCGCGCTGCGATCACCACGTTCTGGGACGACATCTGCAGCCGGGCGATGACCCACAAGGTCGACACCACCATCGCCGACGGCAACAATCTCGCCTTCACCCAGGCCTGCGCCTATCCGGACGGGACCAAGGTGTTCTGCGCGGCGATGCTGGAGCTGAAGAACGGCCTGATCGTGCGGCAGACCGTCGTGCAGGCATGGGACGAGTGAGGCGGCGGCGATGTTCAGTGCCAGGTGGCAGATCGACGCCAAGTTCGGCCACAAGCAGACCGTGCTCGAACTATTAAAGAATGAGAACGCGAGATCGGCTCGCAGGTCGGCCTCGACGACCTCAAGTTCCAGATCATGACCGAATCGAACGGCGCGCGGGAAGCGACGGTCGGGTCACATCACCAGGTCGAAAGCCTCGCCCAATTGGAGGCGTTCTTCGCCAGGATCGGCAAGATCGACGCGCACGCCAAATGGGGCAAGGAGATGGAGCCCTATGTCGTGTCGGGCACCAGCCTGTGGAACATCTACCGCATCGTGGAATAGCAGTCCGGCTTACTCCCTTCTCCCCGTCACTTACGGGGAGAAGGTGGCGGCAGCCGGATGAGGGGCAGCGCGACGTCTATAATTACGGAGAGCGCAAACCTCTATTCGCTCTCGCCGTCCAGCGCGGGCACCGACACGCCGGCAAGCTCCGCCGCCAGCAGCCGCGACGCACCGGCGCGTGCGATCCTCAGCATCAGCGCCTTGCGCGTTGCCGCCGCCATGCGGTGCTCGGGCGCATCGCGCAAAATCTCGGCGCCGTAACCGTCGGAGAGAATGAAGCCGCACTCCTGCGGAAAAATTTCCTGGGGTACGCCGGGATGGGTGGCGAAGAAGAACCGGTCGGAATGCAGCCGGTAGTCCGGCCATTTGCGGTCGACCCTGAAATCCTCGATCGAGGATTTGATCTCGATGATCCAGATGTCGCCCTGGCGGGTCAGCGCAACCAGGTCGGCCCGCCGGCCGGTGGCCAGCGACAGTTCGGGCAAGACATGCGCGCCCATCTGCCTGAGCAGCCGCTGCACGCCGCGCCTGACCAGCATGGCGCGCTCCGACTGGCGGCCGTCGATGAGCGGATTGAGGGGTAGAGGTGAGATGATCGGCATTACCGCACCATGCCAGATTTTGTTCACGGTTTGAACCCGGTCGCGGCGATTATCTGGCTGACAAACCTAATCTGCAAAATACTGTGGAGCGGGCGCTACAAGGCCCGCCCTTCCACAAGGCGGGCCGCTCGCGTTATGAATGCGTTTCCTACTGGTGAGGGGAGCTATGTTTTCGCGAGGCGTCGCGGTTGATCTAATATTCACCGCTGCAGGCCCGATAGTGGTCGCAGCATAATCAAAAAGGTGGCGAAGCATGGTTACTGAGAATGCAAGTTTGACGGTCGAGCAGACTAGGCTCAATAGGATGCTCACGCGGGGCGTCGTATTTTCCGTCATTTGGCTCGCCGGTTTCGGGTCTTCTTATGCACTCTACCAGGGGCTTCTGGCGCGACGGATGATAAAAATGAATCCCGTGCTTCGGGGAAATGGCCGCGCCTGGTGGTGCATCATTGTGGGAGGGCTTGGGGCCGCAGCCTTATGTGCGATAGTTGGCGCCGGCATTTTCAATGCCATGACACAACCCTAGGTCACGCTGCAACACCGCCTGCCGATCTGGTGTTGGGTCATATTGATTTGTAGGTCCCGTTCAATGAGTGTTTCCGGCGTCATCCTCCCATCATTGGCCGTTTCCCGCCCGCAAGTTTAAAGCTTGCTGATTCATATCAGAATGCTCCTGTCCCGTCGCCGGGCCGCACCTGATATGGCAACTCAGACTTGCCATTGTCATCGACCCGACCTTCAGCTAACCGGCATCATCCCTTCCAGAGCAATAATTCTCGTCTTTGCGCAGCGTTCGCGGATGGTTTTGAGGCGGCCGTATTCTGGAGAGTCGTACCATGCCAGGAGGGACGCCATGTCCGGGAATTCGACAATGACGAGGCGATGAGGTTCCCAATCGCCCTCCAGAACTTTGGTGGCTCCGCCGCGAGCGATATACCTCCCCCCATAGCGGGCTTCGGTTGCCGGCACGTCCCGGCGGTATTCCTCGAAAACGGCGGCGTCGGTTATGTCGACATCAGCAATGAGATATGCGGCCATTGACCTTACTCCCTGAAAAAAACATTGAAACAGGTCTATTAGCGGCCCCGCAACTAAGCCAGCGGTACTACGCCTCGGAAACGACTCGCGTTCTCCCGGATTGGGGCGCTTAACTGTCTTGGTGGGGGCAGCTCTGGGAGGAGACGAACCATGCCGATGTATCTCACGCGATTCAGCTACAGGCCCGAAACCTGGGCGCGCTTGATGGATAATCCCGAGGATAGACGCGAGGCTGCCCGTTCCTATATCGAGTCGGTCGGCGGAAAGCTGCACGGGTTCTGGTATGCCTTCGGAGAGTACGACGGCTGGAACCTATGGGAGGCGCCGGACAACGTGTCGATGGCATCCGTCATGCTCGCCATCGGTGCGGGAGGCGCGCTCAGCTCGTACCAGACCACCGTGCTGTTAAGTGTCGAAGAGACGATGGACGCTCTTGGGAAAGCCAAGTCGATCCGGTATCGCCCACCGGGATCGTGACCGCCGCCCGCGCTTTGCGGAGTGTCGAAGGCTGGTAACGCTTGCTCGCGAACTGCGCACGTTCCTAAACTTTGGCGCAAAAGAGTCCACTGCGGCTCTTGGCAGCGCCGGCAGCTTGCGCTTTCAATGTCGGCTACGGTGTTTTACGAGGAGCATTAGATGACGGAAGATGACGACCGGAAATCAGCGACGCCGGAGGAAATCCGCCCGGCCATCAGAGGATGGGCGGTGCTTGGGGCAATTATCGTTGCCGTGTTTGGTGCGGCCTACGTCATGATCGATAGTTGAATGGCCGACGGTCCTGGTCGCCCCGATGGACTGCCTGAAACGATCGGCACGGTCCTGGGTGCATTGGTGGTGATCGGCACGTTCGGGCTTCTGGCTTGGACCGTGCTTCGCGGCGTCCTTTATTAAACCCGGCCCGTCTGGACTTTCTCCTGCAGCGGCCGCGTCTCAGTCCGATCTCCTCGCAGCAACGGATGGTCTTGGCCGCAGGCCAGAGCGCCGGGCAGCGTAACCGACATTCACGGGTGATTTCTTCGTCTCCTGGTTCTTGTTCTTGGCCCATTGATTTTGCAACATAATCCTGCGGGGGCTGTTGCCGAAATGCCATAGTCGCAGGTTTACCAGCACGCAAGTCCAAGGATATAGGCATCGCCCGCTTGGCAAGCAAAGCAAATGCCAGCATGAATGAAGATGAAAAAAGCGGCCGACTCGAGCCGCTGTTGTTTGGGCAGGCATCGGACCTTTTCATGCGCATGAAGTCACTTGCAATCGTCGCTGCCCTGGCGCTGTCGACGGCTGTCGCTGGTTGCAGCACCATCGGGTCGCAGATCTTCACCAACAACTACGGCGCGGTGACCGACGCCGGCTATCACCTGCCGCGCGTTCCGATCGAAAAGGTGCCGTTCAAATACCGCCGGCAGATCGTCGACTACGACACCAAGGAAAAGCCGGGCACCATTATCGTCGATACGCAGAACAAGTTCCTCTACTTCGTCATGGGCGACGGCGAGGCGATGCGCTACGGCATCGGCGTCGGCCGTGAGGGTTTCGAATGGCACGGCACCGCCCATATCGCGCTGAAGCGCGAATGGCCGACCTGGACGCCGCCTTCGCAGATGATCAAGCGGCAGCCGGAGCTGGCCAAGTTTGCCGGTGGCATGGAGCCGGGGTTGAAGAACCCGCTCGGCGCGCGCGCTATGTACCTGTTCAACAAGGGTGGCGACATGGGTTATCGCCTGCATGGCAGCCCGGAATGGAATTCGATCGGCAAGGCGATGTCGTCGGGCTGCATCCGGCTGATGAACCAGGACATTATCGACCTCTACGACCGCACCTCGGTCGGCGCCAAGGTCATTGTGATATAAAACCCTTATACGCGGACCGTCTAGGCAACAACACAGACGTCGCAAACAGAAAACCGGGCACTTTGGCCCGGTTTTTTGTTGTCTATCGATGTTGACGATGGAACGTCGCGTCAGGAGACCTGTTCGACATGCTGCACTTCCGGCACAAAGTGCCGGAGCAGGTTCTGGATGCCGTGCTTCAGCGTCGCCGTCGACGACGGGCAGCCGGCGCAGGCGCCCTTCATGTGCAGGAACACGGTGCCGTTCTCGAAGCCGCGGAAGGTGATGTCGCCGCCGTCCTGGGCCACCGCCGGGCGCACCCGGGTGTCGAGCAGCTCCTTGATGGTGACGACCAGCTCCTCGTCGGCCTTGTCGTAGAATTCGCCGGTCTGGCTGGTCTCGGCGGCGGGGCCGGCCTTGGCCATCACCGGGGCGCCGGACATGAAATGCTCCATGATGGCGCCGAGGATAGCCGGCTTCAGATGCTGCCAGTCGGGGCCGTCCTTGGTCACGGTGATGAAATCATAGCCGAAGAAGACGCCGGTGACACCGGGGATTTCGAACAGCCGGCCGGCGAGCGGCGAAGCCGTCGCGGCGCTGTCGGCATCGCGGAAATCGGCGGTGCCTTCTTGCAGCACTTCCTTGCCGGGCAGGAATTTCAGCGTCGCCGGGTTTGGCGTCGACTCGGTCTGGATGAACATGGCCGTCTCCGTGCCCGTTTCGGGCAGCTAGTTTGGAATAATTCTAATTAGGCTTTATCCGCCCGACATTCAAGCGAAAGGCATCGTCGGCGGTAGCGGCAGGCGGAATGTTTTACCCTGCCTTGAGCGAGGCGCGCTCAGGCGAGGCTGTCGATCTCTTCGTCCGACAGGTTCTGCGGCACCACCGTGACGGGAATCGGAAAGGCGGCGCCCTTGCCGGCGACCGCGCCGACCAGCGGCCCAGGCCCTTCCTTGCCGGCGCCTGCCGCCAGCACCAGGATGGCGATGTCCTGGTCTTCCTCGATCAGCTTGTGGATCTCTTCGGTCGGCTTGCCCTCGCGCACCACCAGTTCCGGCTCGATGCCGAGCTTCTGACGCACCTTGTTGGCGTAGCTGTCGAGTGCGGCACGCGCCGTGGCGGTCGCCTCCTCGCGCATGATCTTCTCGACGCCCAGCCAGTGCTGGAAATCATCCGGCTCGATGACATAGAGCAGCACCAGTACGCCGCCCGTGCTCTGCGCCCGCTTCGAGGCGTAGGCGACGGCGCGCTCGCATTCGGGCGTGTCGTCGATGATCGCCAGGAACTTGCGGCGATGACCGACTTCGCGGCTGAGGCGTTTGGAGACCATATTCACCCTGTTCGATGGTTTCGGCCGCAATCTGCCACCGCCACAGCCCGCCCGCAAGCGACCGGCGGCTGTGGCAATGCTGGTGCAGCTTAAAGCGCGTCGCGTTCGACCAGCGACGCGCTTCAGGTTCTTGTTTTATGCATGTCGTTATCGCAAAACCGCTGCACACTTTTGCGCGACATGCATTAGCCTTGCAGCAGGCCGATAATGTCGCGCACGGTCTTCATGGTCGCTTCGGCCAATGTGCCGGCACGCTCGCCGCCATCCCGCAGCACCGCGTCGACATAGGCGCGGTCAGCGGAGATGCGGCGCATCTCGCCGGCGATCGGCGCCAGCTTTTCCACGGCAAGATCGGCCAGCGCCGGCTTGAACACCGAAAACTGCTGGCCGCCGAACTCTTTCAGCACGGCCTCTTTCGAGATTTCGGCGAGGCCGGCATAGATGCCGACGAGGTTTTCCGCTTCCGGCCGGCCGGCAAGGCCGTCCAGTTCGCCGGGCAAAGCCTCCGGGTCGGTCTTGGCCTTGCGGATCTTCTTCGAGATGGCGTCGGCATCGTCGGTCAGGTTGATGCGCGACAGGTCCGACGGATCGGATTTCGACATCTTCTTCGAACCGTCGCGCAGCGACATGATGCGCGCTGCCGGGCCGCCGATGACCGGCTCGGTCAGCGGGAAATAGCCGTTCACTGTCTCTTCGCCGACCTGCATCTCGACGCCGACGCCAAGCGCTGCGATGCGGTCCGAAAAGTCGTTGTTGAATTTCTGCGCGATGTCGCGGGTCAGCTCCAGATGCTGCTTCTGGTCGTCGCCGACCGGCACGTGGGTGGCGCGGTAGACGAGGATGTCGGCGGCCATCAGGGAGGGATAGGCGAGCAGGCCGAGCGAGGCGTTCTCGCGGTCCTTGCCGGCCTTGTCCTTGAACTGCGTCATGCGGTTCATCCAGCCGATGCGCGCCACGCAGTTGAAGATCCAGGCAAGCTCGGCGTGCTGCATCACCCGCGACTGGTTGAAGACGATGTGCTTGGTCGGGTCGATGCCGGAGGCGAGAAACGCCGCGGTGATCGAACGCGTCTGGTCCTGAAGGTCCTCATAGACGAGCTGCGCGGTCAGCGAATGCAGGTCGACGACGCAATAGATGCAGTCGGAAGTGTCCTGCAGGGCGACGAATTTCTTGATGGCGCCGAGATAATTGCCGAGATGCAGATTGCCGGTTGGCTGGACGCCGGAAAAGACGAGCGGCTTGAAGGCGGGCTGGTTGAGGTCGGTCATAGTGTTTCCCTGGCTTGTGGAGGGCCGTTTCGCGCGCGGCGAAAGTCTTGCGACGGCGCGCTTATGGACGAGAGCGAGGAGGCGATCAAGAGGGGTATTGACTGGGCGCGCAGGCTTTGGCGTCGGCCGAGCAAGACGCCGCAGGAGGCTGATTGAAGGGGATGACGCCGACCAGAAACAAAAACCCGCCTTGCGGCGGGTTCCTCGGCGCCAATGAGCACCATACAGAAATTAGTAGCATAGCTGCCGGCACAAAGCAAGAACAAAATAGCTCGCCTCGGCAGTCGCTTCGATTTGGCTTAGGGCCACATTGACGGACTGATGTAGATAGCTACATAGTATTTGCTACACAGCGGAAGCAAAACAATGACGATCAACATCAACAACAAGGAAGCGGACAGCCTGACGCGGGCTTTTGCCAGGCTTGAAGGTGTCGGGATCACCGAGGCAATCGTGATCGCCATGCGCGAAGCTCTGGAGCGCCGACGCAATCGCGAGACGCCGCTGGAGACGGCGGCACGGCTCCGGGCCGAGTTCGGGATTGAGCTGAGCGAGCAGGCGCGCAAGCCGCTGCCGCGCTCGGTCTACGACGAATTGTCCGGCGAAGACTGATGTTCATCGATGCAGCCGCTATCGTCGCGATGCTGAGCCAGGAGGCCGAAGCCCAGCGCTGCGCGCAGGCGGTCATGAAAGCGTCGGCTCCGTTCACGTCGGCTATCGCGGTTTGGGAAGCCGCGATGGCGCTTTCGCGATCGGAAAAGCTGGCCGTACCGATCGCCACAAGCTTCAAGATAGTCAGCCGCTTTCTCGAAGAGCGTGGAATCACCTTGCGGGAGCTTCCGCCTCCCTCTGACGCAGCATCTCTGTCAGTCGAGGCTGCGTCGCGGTTTCGCAACAACGCTGGCCGCCTCAACATGGCCGACTGTTTCCACTACGCCTGTGCGCGCTACTACGCCGTTCCGATGCTTTCGACGGCGGACGAATTCCGCTTCACGGATCTGGAGACTGTTGCTTGACCGGCTGGGAGCCCTTGCGCCCGATATTGCGGCGGATCATGCCGAAATCGGCGCCGCCGGTGGCGAAGGCGGTGACGAAGTAAAGCAGCGCCCCGCCGGCGACGAGCGCAAGCAGGGTTACCGCCTTGATCACCAGCGGCGAGCCGGAGCCGAGACTTGCGGCGAACCAGTGTTCGGCAAAATAGAGCGCCGCGGCCATCACCGCCGCCGACAGCACCAGCCGCGGGATGCGTTTCATGAGCGGCACGTCGCGGCCCCAATGGCCGCGCCGGATCAGCACGGCGAGCAGCATCGCCGCATTGACCCAGCCTGCGACAGCGGAGGCAACGGCAATGCCGGGCGCGCCCATGGTCGGAAACAGCGTCAGCGCCGTCGTAATGTTAACCGCCACCGAGATGGCGGCAAAAATCATTGGCGTGCGTGTGTCCTCGCGGGCGAAATAGCCTGGGGTGAACGCCTTGATCAGCACGAAGGCCGGCAGGCCGAGGCCGAAGATCGCCAGGATTGCCGCGACCGTCGGCGTCGAATTGTTGGCGGCAAAGGCGCCGCGCTCATAGACCAGCCGCACGATCGGCTCGGACATGACCAGCAGCGCGGCCGCCGCCGGCAAGGTCATGAAAAGGGTAAACTCGACCGAGCGGTTCTGCAGATTGGCGGCCTCGACCAGATTGCCTGATTTCAGCGCCCGCGACAGTTCCGGCAAAAGCACGATGGCGACGGCGACGCCGACGACGCCCAGCGGCAGCTGGTAGACGCGGTCGGCATAGGCCAGCGACGACACCGCGCTGTCCTGCGCCGACGCGATCGCCGTGCCGATCAGCTGGTTGATCTGGGTGATGCCGCCGGTGATCGCCGCCGGCAGTGCCAGGATCAGCAGCCGCTTGACGTTCGGCGTCATCTTCGGCCGCCGGAAGCCGATCGAAATGCCGGCATGGCGCACCGCCGCCCAGACGATCGCCAGTTGCACCAGGCCGGCCGCCAGCACGCCCCAGGCCAGGCCGAAACCAACGGTGCGGGCGTCCGAACCCTTGTACCAGGCATAGGCGAGCACGGCGATGAGGATGACGTTGAGGAACACCGGCGCCACCGCAGCGGCGAAATAGCGGCGCAGCGAATTCAGCATGCCGGCCATCATGGCGCCGAGCGACATGCAGATCAGGTAGGGGAACATGACGGTCGCCAGCGCCACCGTCATCTCGAATTTTCCCGGCGTGTCGGCAAAGCCCGGCGCCACCAGGTAGCGCACGATCAGCGGCATCGCCAGTTCCATGGCGATGGTCAGCGCCAGAAGCGCCGTGAACAAGACGCCGAACACCTCTTCGGAAAAGCGCTTGGCGCCGTCGGTGCCGTGTGTCTCGATCTCCTTGGCGAACAGCGGCACGAAGGCGGCATTGAAGGCGCCTTCGGCGAACAGCCGGCGAAAGGTGTTGGGAAACTGGAAGGCGGCGTTGAAGGCGTCGGCGATCGGCCCGGTGCCGAGTGCGGCAGCCATCAGCATCTCGCGGCCGAAACCGAGGGCGCGGCTCATCAGCGTGCCGGAAGCGACCGTGGCGAATTTCTTGACAAGGCTCATGCGCTTGAAGACTGCCTGTGCGATTGGGGCAAATGGAAGGTAACCGTCACTCGGCGGCCGTTTTGGTCTTGCCGCGCTCGGACGCCGTGCCCTCGAGCACCGCGATCAGCCTGTTGCGGATAGTCGCGGTGCGCGACGGGCTGTCGATCTTCTGGCCAGTGAGATCGGTGACGTAGAACGTGTCGATGACTTTTTCGCCGAAGGTGGTGATGTGGGCCGAGGCGATGTCGAGCGACAGGTCCGACAACATGCCGGTGATCTCCGACAGAAGGCCCGGCCTGTCCAGCCCCTCGACCTCGATCACCGAGAACCGGTTCGACAGCGTGTTGCGGATCTCGGCGCGCGGCGGGATGCGGAAAACCTTGGCGCCGCGCCGCGGCTTGGTGCGCTTCTCGATCATTTCGGGCAGCCAGCTCTTGCCCGATAGCACGTCCTCGATCAGCCGGCCGACGCGCTCGGCGCGGCGGCGCTCGTCCTCGTCGAGGTCGAACTCCCTCGAGATCAGGATGGTGTCGAGCGCCCGACCATCCGAGGTGGTGAAGATCTGCGCGTCGACGATGTTGCCGCCGGCCGCGGCACAGGCGCCGGCAATCACCGAGAGCAGGCGCGGATGGTCCTGCGCCAGCACGGTGATCTCGGTTACCGCCTCGAACTGGTGGGTTTTCACCATGGTGGCGAGCTTCTTGCCGGCGTGATCGGCCTCGCGGATGAATTCGGCATGGCGGAGCTGGTCGGGCAGATCGACCGCCAGCAGATAGTTCTCGTAGTGCTGGCCGACATAACGCTTGCGTGCCTTTTCCGGCCAGTCGGCAAGCGCCTCGGCCAGTTGCTCGCGCGCCGCCGCCGTCCGCTTGGCGCGCGACACCTCCGAAAACCCGCCGGTCAACAAAAGCTCGGTCTCGTAATAGAGCGTACGCAGCAACTGGCCCTTCCAGCCGTTCCAGACCCCAGGCCCGACGCCGCGGATATCGCAGACGGTAAGCACAAGCAGCATCTTCAGCCGTTCGACCGACTGCACGATGGCGGCAAAATCCTCGATCGTCTTGCGGTCGTTGAGATCGCGGGTCTGCGCCGTCATCGACATGACGAGGTGGTTCTCGACCAGCCAGGCGACCGTTTCGGTGTCGGCCGGCGAGAGCCCCATATGCGGGCAGATGCGCCGGGCGATCCTGGCGCCGGCTTGCGAATGGTCCTCCGGCCTGCCCTTGGCGATGTCGTGCAGCAGCACGGCGACATAGAGCGCCTCGCGGCTCTTCTTCAGCCCCGGCATCAGCGAGTGGGCGAGTGGATGGATCTTTTCCCCGTCGCCGCGCTCGATCTCGGCCAGCACGCCGATGCAGCGGATCAAATGCTCGTCCACCGTATAGTGGTGATACATCGAGAACTGCATCATGGCGACGATCTTGCCGAAGTCCGGGATCAGCTTGGCAAGCAGTCCGGCCTCGTTCATGCGCCGCAGGTTTAGCTCGGCATTGCGGTCCGAGGTCAAGATATCGAGGAACAGCCGGTTGGCTTCCTCGTCGCGCCGCAGTGCCTTGCCGACGAGGCCGAGCGAACGGGTCAACAGCTTCAGCGCATCGGGGTGAAATTCCAGGCCATGCTTGTCGGCAAACCAGAACAGCCTGAGCAGGTTAACCGGATCGCGCTCGAACACCTCGTCGTCGGCAATGTTGATGCGGTGGTTGTCGACGATGAAATCGGCCGTGCCGGCGAGCTTGCGCTTGCGGCGCGAAAAGGTGAGGAAGATGCGGTTGAAGCCCGGCACATGCTTGGCCTGCTCTTCTTCCAGCGCGGCGCAGAAAATGCGGGTCAGGTCGCCGACATCCTTGGCGACGAGGAAGTAGTGCTTCATGAAGCGTTCGACCGCCGACAGGCCGGGATGGGTGGTGTAGCCCAGCCGCTCGGCAATGTCGCGCTGGATGTCGAAATGCAGCCGCTCCTCGGCCTTGCCGGTGAGGAAATGCATGTGGCAGCGCACCGCCCATAGGAAATCCTCGGCCTTCTGGAATTCCCTGTATTCGGCGTCGGTAAAGACGCCCTTGTCGACCAGTTCCTCGCCGGTGCGCACGCGGTAGAAATATTTGGCGATCCAGAACAGCGTCTGCAGGTCGCGCAGGCCGCCCTTGCCGTCCTTGACGTTGGGTTCGACCAGGTAACGGCTCTCGCCGGCCTTGGCGTGGCGCTCGTCGCGTTCGGCGAGCTTGGCCTGGACATATTCGGGGCCGGTGGTGCGCACCACCTCGTGGTCGAAGCGCTGCAAAAGCTCGTCATAGAGCTTTTGCTCGCCCCACAGGAAGCGCGCCTCCAGGATCGAGGTGCGGATGGTGATGTCGGTGCGCGACAGCCTGAGGCATTCGTCGATGTTGCGGGTGGCGTGGCCGACCTTCAGCCCGAGGTCCCACAGCATGTAGAGCATGTATTCGACGATCTGCTCGCCCCATGGCGTCTGCTTGTAGGGCAGCAGGAACAGCAGGTCGATGTCGGACCCGGGCGCCAGCGTACCACGGCCATAGCCGCCGACGGCCACGACCGCCATGCGCTCGGCCGATGACGGGTTTTTGACGCGATAGACATGGGTGGCGGCGAAGTCGTAGAGCGCGCGGATGATCTCATCCATCAGATGCGACAGCCGGGCGGCACAGGCGGTACCGCTGCCATCGTCCATCAGCAT
Organism: Mesorhizobium sp. M0408; assembly: GCF_040321495.1. NCBI lineage: Bacteria > Pseudomonadati > Pseudomonadota > Alphaproteobacteria > Hyphomicrobiales > Phyllobacteriaceae > Mesorhizobium > Mesorhizobium sp. M0408. The sequence goes on from NZ_JAMYRO010000008.1 coordinate 99,483, forward strand.
GCGTTCGGCGACCGTGCGGCCGTCGGCGAGCCGGCTTTTGAGAAGCTTGAGAACGCCGCTGCGCGCGGCCTTGCCCGAGCCGTCGCCTGCCGTGGCCGCGGTCAGTTCGATCATCTCGCGGCGCAAGGCTTCGCTGTCGATCAGTTCCTCGAGCTTCAGGGATATTCTTGCCATAGATGCCGTTCGGCCTCGCCGTTTCGGCGGCGTCTATAGCGCGTTTTCGCGGCGCTGGGTATGGGGCGGACGGACGCGTTCTCCGCAGCCGTGGAACGGGACGACTCATGCCCGCGGCCGGTGCAGTTTGGGGCCTGGCCACGAAAAATCGAAATCAGCCCTTGACCTTCCAGTTACTGGAAGCACTACCTCCGCCGCAACATCGAAATACAGGGGCTTTCGGCATGACGCATTCCGATCACCATCATCACGCCCATGGCAGCTGCTGCTCGCCAAAAGGCGTCTCCTCTGCTGCGGACGCCGTCGTCCGCGATCCGGTCTGCGGCATGACCGTCGATCCGGCTGCCGGCAAGCCAACGGCCGAGCATGACGGCCATCGCTATCATTTCTGCAGCGAGAGCTGCCGCGCGAAATTCGTCGCCGAGCCGGAAAAATACCTGACCGCAACCGATCCCGTCTGCGGCATGAGCGTCGATCGCGCCACGGCCAAGCACTTTTTGCGGCACGAGGGCCGGGGCTTCTATTTCTGCTCGGCCGGCTGCAAGGCGAAGTTCGAAGCCGGGCCGGCAAAATATCTCGGCGACAGGCCGGCGCCGCAGCCGATGCCCAAGGGCACGCAATACACCTGCCCGATGCATCCGGAAATCATCCGCGACAAGCCCGGCTCCTGCCCGATCTGCGGCATGGCGCTCGAACCGATGGGCGTGCCGACCGGCGACGAGGGACCTAACCCCGAACTGGTCGACTTCACCAGGCGCTTTTGGGTGAGCGCGGTGCTGTCCGTGCCGTTGCTGCTCATCGCCATGGCGCCGATGCTCGGCCTGACGTTTCAGGCCTTCATCGACGACCGCGCGAAGGTCTGGCTGGAGCTGGCGCTGGCCAGCCCGGTGGTGCTGTGGGCGGCATTCCCGTTCTTCCATCGCGGCTGGAACTCGGTCCTCAACCGCAGCCCCAATATGTGGACGCTGATTTCGCTCGGCGTCGGTGCCGCCTATCTCTACAGCGTCGTCGCCACGCTGTTTCCAGGCCTCTTTCCGCACCAGTTCCGCGGCCATGACGGCACCGTGCCGGTCTATTTCGAGGCGGCGGCGGTGATCGTTGCGCTGGTGTTCCTCGGCCAGGTGCTGGAATTGCGCGCCCGCGAGAAAACCGGCTCGGCGATCCGTGCGCTGCTCGACCTGGCGCCGAAGACGGCGCGGCTGATCGGCGCGGACGGTTCCGAAAACGACGTGCCGCTCGATACGGTCAAGGCCGGCGACCGCCTGCGCATCCGCCCCGGTGACGCCGTGCCGGTCGACGGCATTGTGCTCGAAGGACGCTCTTCCATCGATGAATCGATGATCACAGGCGAGCCGCTGCCGGTCGAGAAGACCGAAGGCGACAACCTCACCGGCGGCACGCTGAACAAGAACGGTTCGCTGATCATGCGCGCCGAAAAGATCGGCGCCGAGACGACGCTGGCGCGCATCGTCGAGCTGGTCGCCAAGGCGCAGCGTTCACGCGCGCCGATCCAGGGGCTGGCCGACCGCGTCTCGTTCTACTTCGTCCCGGCCGTCGTGCTGGTCGCGATCATTGCGTTTGTCGCCTGGGCGATCGTCGGACCGGAACCCAGCCTGGTGTTTGCCATCGTCTCGGCGGTCTCGGTGCTGATCATCGCCTGCCCGTGCGCGCTCGGCCTTGCCACGCCCATGTCGATCATGACCGCCACCGGGCGCGGCGCGCATGCCGGCGTGCTGATCAAGGAAGCGGCGGCGCTCGAGCGCTTTGCCTCGGTCGATACGCTGATCGTCGACAAGACGGGAACGCTGACCGAAGGCCGGCCCAAACTGACCGACGTCATCGCGGTCGAAGGCATGGCACAGGACGAGCTGCTGGCGCTCGCCGCCGGTCTCGAAAAAGGCTCGGAGCATCCGCTGGCCGAGGCGATCGTCGAACGCGCCCGCGAACGCGGCGTGAAGGTCCCCGACGCCGGCGGTTTCGAGGCCGTCACCGGCAAGGGCGTTTCCGGCACGGTCTCGGGGCAGAAGGTAGCGCTCGGCAATGCCGCGATGATGGTCGATCTCGGCATCGAGACGGCTTCGGTCCTGGCCAGCGCCGAGGCGCTGCAGGCCGATGGCAAGACCGTGATGTTCGTCGCTGTCGCAGGCAAGCTCGCCGGTCTCGTCGCCGTTGCCGACCCGATCAAGGCGACCACCGCCGAGGCGATCAAGGCGCTGCATGACAGCGGGCTGAAGATCGTCATGGCGACGGGCGACAATGAGCGCACCGCCAAGGCCATCGCAGCCAAGCTCGGCATCGACGAGGTGCGTGCCGGGCTTTTGCCCGAGCAGAAGGGTGCGCTGGTCGAGGAATTGCGTGCAAACGGCGCCGGCGTCGCCATGGCCGGCGACGGCGTCAACGATGCGCCAGCGCTGGCCGCCGCCGATGTCGGCATCGCCATGGGCACAGGCGCCGATGTTGCGGTCGAAAGTGCGGGAATTACGCTGGTCAAGGGCGATCTCAACGGCATCGTCAGGGCGAGGACGCTGGCCCGCGCGACGATCCGCAACATCCGCCAGAACCTGTTTTTCGCTTTCCTCTACAATGTGCTTGGTGTGCCGGTTGCTGCCGGCGTGCTTTATCCGCTCACCGGCACGCTGCTGTCGCCGATGATTGCGGCGGCGGCGATGAGCCTGTCTTCGGTTTCGGTGATCGCCAACGCATTGCGGCTCAGGACGTTGAAACTCTGAGTAAAACTTCCAGATAGACCCTGTTCAAAAAAGGAGACGACGAATGACGTTGGCCAAGAAGATCGTGCTGCTGATGATGGCGGCGGGAATGCTGCTTGCCGTTTTCCTCGAAAGCGTTCCGGCGCAGGCCGAGGAGATGAAGCACGACATGGGCGCAATGGGTGCGCAGAGTCCCTCGACCGAGGGCTACAAGGCGGCGATGGACAAGATGCATACCGACATGATGGCAATCGAATATTCCGGCAATGCCGATGTCGATTTCGCCCGCGGCATGATCCCGCATCACCAGGCTGCCATCGACATGGCCAAGGTCGAGCTCGCCAATGGCAAGGACCCGGAAATCCGCAAGCTGGCGGAAGCAGTGATCGCCGCGCAGCAAGCCGAGATCAAGCAGATGCAGGACTGGCTCGCCGCCCATCCGGTGAAGTAGGCGTCACGCTGCCGGGGAATCCGGGCGAGAGGCCTCACCTGGATTTCTGCTTCACCTGGATTTGCCTTGGCGACTATGGTGCTATCCGGGCCTCGGACTGGAGCATGCCATGCCATCGACGATAAGAACGACCACCCTGCCCTGCGGCGAAGCCGTGCCGGTGCTCGGCCAGGGCACCTGGAAGATGGGCGAAGACGGCCGCCGCCGTGGCGACGAGGCCAATGCCCTGAAGCTCGGGCTGGATCTCGGCATGACGCTGATCGACACCGCCGAAATGTATGCCAGCGGCGGCGCCGAGGAGGTGGTGGCGGAGGCCATCGCCGGTCGCCGCGACGAGGTTTTCCTGGTCTCCAAAGTACTGCCGTCCAATGCCTCGCGCGCCGGCGTGAAACGGGCATGCGAGAACAGCCTGAGGCATCTCGCCACCGACCGCATCGATCTCTATCTCTTGCATTGGCCGGGCAGCGTTCCTTTGATGGAAACGGTAGAGGCGTTCGAAGCGTTGAAGGCGGCCGGCAAGATCCGCCACTGGGGCGTCAGCAATTTCGATACCGGCGAGATGGAGGAGCTGGTCCGGTTGCCGGCCGGCGGCAACGTCCGAACCAACCAGGTGCTCTACAATCTGTCGCAGCGCGGCGTCGAGTTCGACCTCGCCCCGTGGAGCCGGCAACGCGGCATGCCGCTGATGGCCTATTCGCCGGTCGATCAGGGGGTATTGGCGCGCAACGCCAGGTTAGATGCCATCGCCGCCCGCCACGGTGCGACGCCGGCGCAGATCGCGCTTGCCTGGGTGATGGCGCAGGACGGGGTGATTGCCATTCCGAAGGCCAGTCGCCCGGACCATGTCCGGCAGAATGTCGCGGCGTTGGAGATCGCGCTCACGAGCGAAGATTTCGCCGAAATTGATCGCGCTTTTCCGCCGCCGAGGCGGAAGTCGGGCCTGGCGATGATTTGAGGGGTGGGGCGGAAGGCAAGCCAAAGCAGCGTTCCGTCACACCCCCCTCTGTACTGCCGGACATCTCCCCCTCAAAGGGGGAGATTGGATTTCGCATCGGCTTTCGCCAACTTCGAACGTCGAAGGAAAAGCGCTGTCAGCGAAACTGCCAATCTCCCCCCTTGAGGGGGAGATGTCCGGCAGGACAGAGGGGGGTGCCGTAGAGCGCTATCGGACGAGCACTACTTCCCCACCATCCCCTTCAGCCGGTACAGCGCCTCCAGCGCCTCCCTTGGCGTCATCTCGTCGGGATTGATCTCCGCTAGCGCCAAACCCAGCCCATCACTCTTCGCCGGCTTCGACGCTTCCCGCTGCGCCGCCACGGAAAACAGCGGCAGGTCGTCGACCAGACGGTTGGCCTTGCCCGAGACCTCGCCGGCCTCGAGTTGGTGCAGCACTTCCTTGGCCCGGCCGACCACCGCTTCCGGCAGGCCGGCCAGCCGCGCTACCTGGACGCCGTAGGAACGGTCGGCCGCACCCTTGCCGACCTCGTGCAGGAAGACCACGTCGCCCTCCCATTCCTTGACCCGCATGGTGACGTTGGAGAGCCGCGGCAGTTTTCCGGCCAGCGCCGTCATTTCGTGGAAATGCGTGGCGAAGATCGCCCGGCAGCGGTTTTTCTCGTGCAAATATTCGACCGCCGCCCAGGCGATCGACAGGCCGTCGAAGGTGGCGGTGCCGCGGCCGATCTCGTCGAGGATGACCAGTGCGCGTTCGCCTGCCTGGTTGAGGATCGCCGCCGTCTCGACCATCTCGACCATGAAGGTGGAGCGGCCGCGCGCCAGATCGTCGGAGGCGCCGACCCGCGAAAACAGCCGGTCGACGACGCCGATATGGGCTGATGCCGCCGGCACGAAGGAGCCGGTCTGGGCGAGGATGGCGATCAGCGCGTTTTGCCTGAGGAAGGTCGATTTGCCGCCCATATTGGGGCCGGTCAGCAGCCAGATCGCGCCGGCCTTGGCATCGCCTTGCGGCGACAGATCGCAATCATTGGCGACGAACGGGCCTTCGCCGGAACGCCGCAGCGCCTGTTCGACCACCGGATGACGTCCACCCGAAATCTCGAAGGCAAGGCTCGCATCGACCAGCGGCCGGCACCAGGCCTCGCTCTCGGAAAGCAAGGCAAGTGCGGCCGAAACGTCGAGCGCGGCGAGCGCTTCGGCGCCGGCACGGATCGTGTCGGCCTGGCCGACCACTTCCGCCGTCAGCGCCTCGAAAGCGGCAAGCTCGATCGCCAGAGCCCGGTCGGCGGCGTTGGCGATCTTGGTTTCCAGTTCGGCGAGTTCCGTGGTGGTGAAGCGCATGGCGTTGGCCATGGTCTGGCGATGGATGAAGCGCGCCTTGGCGCCGTCGCTGCCGGTCATCAGCGCATGGTGGTTAGCGGTGACTTCGATATAATAGCCCAGCACATTGTTGTGCCTGATCTTCAGCGAGCGGATGCCGGTCTCGTCGATCAGCGAACGCTCCAGCCCGGCGATCACCTTTCGCGACTCGTCGCGCAGTGCCCGCATCTCGTCGAGTTCGGCGTGGTAGCCGCCGCGGACGAAGCCGCCGTCGCGCTTGAGCAACGGCAGCTCGTCGCTGAGCGCCTGTGCCAGATGGGTCGCCAGTTCATTAGGCAGTGCCTTGATAGCTCCCAACGCCGTGGTCAGTTCGCCCGGCAAGGCGGTTTGGCCGAACAGTTCGGCGATGGCGCCGGCCGCTTCGAAACCGGCGCGCAGCGCGCCGAGGTCGCGCGGGCCGCCGCGGTTGAGCGCCAGCCTGGACAGCGCCCGCGGCATGTCGGCGACGCTCTTCAGGCTTGCCCGCACCGCCTGGCAAAGGCGCGTCTCGGAGCGGAAGAACGACACCGAGTCCAGCCTTGCAGCGATTGCCGCCGGGTCGGTCAGCGGCGCCATCAAGCGGTCGGCGAGCAGCCTTGCGCCGCCACCGGTCACCGTGCGGTCGATCGCCTTGAACAGCGACCCGTCGCGGCTCCCGGACAGCGTGCGCAGCAGCTCCAGATTGGCGCGCGTCGCCGGGTCGATGAACAGCGTCGAACCCTGCTCCTCGCGTTCCGGCCGCGACAGCGGTGGCCGTTCGGCCTTCTGCGTCTTCTCGACATAGGCGATGACGCCTGAGATCGCCGACAGTTCGGCGCGCGAAAACGCGCCGAAACTATCCGGCGTTGCCACGTCGAAGAAGCGGGCGATGCGGCCGGCGGCCGAAGCCGAATCGAACAGCGACGGCGGCTGCGGGCTGGCGACGCGGCCGAGCACGTCGAAGACCGGTTTCAGCTCCCGGTCGTAAAACACCGGTTCGGCGACGATCAGCTCGCGCGGATCGACGCGGAAGACATCGGCGAGCAGCCGGTCGGCGGTTGTCTCGGCGACGCGGAAGACACCGGTCGAGATCTCGATCCAGGCTAGGGCGAAACTTCCTTGGTTCCCTGTCGCGCTGCCGCGCTCCCCGCCTCTTGTATCGCTGCTGCCGCCCTTGACCCGTCCCAGCGCCATCAGAAAACTCGATTCCGACGGCGCCAGCAATTTGTCTTCGGTGATGGTGCCGGGCGTTACAAGCCGCACCACGTCGCGGCGCACCACCGATTTGCCGCCGCGCTTCCTGGCCTCCGCCGGATCCTCGATCTGCTCGCAGACAGCGACGCGGAACCCCTGGCCGATCAGCTTCTGCAGATAATCGTCGGCGGCATGCACCGGTACGCCGCACATCGGGATGTCGAGCCCCTGGTGCTTGCCGCGCTTGGTCAGCACGATGCCGAGTGCCCGGCTCGCCTTCTCGGCATCGTCGAAGAACAGCTCGTAGAAATCGCCCATGCGGTAGAACAGCAGCGAATCCGGGTTCGCCGCCTTGATCTCGATATACTGCTCCATCATCGGCGTCGCCGGCGCGAAGGCTGGCGTGGCGTTGTCGCTTCGAATGGGCGTCTCGTCGTTCAAGAAGCTGCTTCCAAAATTTTCCAAGCCATGCTTGGCGGTTTACAGCGGCGAAGTGTAGCCTTAATCCCGAACCTTCCACAAAAGAAAGCATGCGCACCCATCTCAAGCGGTGCCGTACGGGCGAGGAAACCAAAAGTACCATGGCCAAGAAAACCGAAAGCAACGGGCCCTCCGTCAGCGCCCAGGAGGCATTGGAATTCCACGCCATGGGCCGTCCGGGCAAGCTGGAGATCGTCGCCACAAAACCGATGGCGACGCAGCGCGATCTCAGCCTCGCCTATTCGCCGGGCGTCGCCGTGCCGGTTCTCGCCATCGCCGAGGACCCGAGCCGCGCCTTCGACTACACGGTTCGCGGCAACATGGTCGCCGTCATCTCCAACGGCACCGCTATCCTCGGCCTCGGCAATCTCGGCGCGCTGGCCTCCAAGCCGGTGATGGAAGGCAAGGCGGTGCTGTTCAAGCGCTTCGCCGATGTCGATTCCATCGACCTCGAGGTCGATACCGAGGATGCCGACGAATTCATCAACTGCGTGCGCTTTCTCGGCCCCTCCTTCGGCGGCATCAACCTCGAGGACATCAAGGCGCCGGAGTGCTTCATCATCGAGCAGCGGCTGCGCGAGCTGATGGACATCCCGGTCTTCCATGACGACCAGCACGGCACCGCCATCATCTCGGCCGCCGGCCTGATCAACGCGCTGGAAATCACCGGCCGCGACATGAAGACCACGAAAATGGTCTGCAACGGCGCCGGTGCTGCCGGCATCGCCTGCATCGAATTGATGAAGGCGATGGGCTTTGCGCCTGAGAATATCATCCTTTGCGACACCAAGGGCGTCGTCTTCCAGGGTCGCACCGAAGGCATGAACCAGTGGAAATCGGCGCACGCCGTGAAAACCGGCGCGCGCTCGCTGGCCGAGGCGCTGGACGGCGCCGACGTGTTCCTCGGCCTCTCGGCCAAAGGCACGCTGACCACCAAAATGGTGCAGTCGATGGCCAAGAACCCGATCATCTTCGCCATGGCCAATCCCGACCCCGAGATCACGCCGGAGGAAGTCGCCGAGATCCGCACCGACGCCATCATGGCGACGGGACGGTCCGACTATCCCAACCAGGTCAACAACGTGCTTGGCTTCCCCTACATCTTCCGCGGCGCGCTGGATGTGCGGGCGACCACCATCAACGACGACATGAAGATCGCCGCGGCCAAAGCGCTCGCCGAACTGGCGCGCCAGGACGTGCCCGACGACGTCGCCGCCGCCTATCAGGGCATGCGGCCGAAATTCGGCCCCAACTACATCATCCCGGTGCCGTTCGACCCGCGCCTGATCTCGGCCATTCCGATTGCGGTGGCCAAAGCGGCGATGGACTCCGGCGTCGCGCGCAAGCCGATCCTCGATCTCGACCGCTACGCGCAGGAGCTTTCCGCCCGCCGCGACCCGATCGCCTCGACGCTGCAGCGCATCTACGACCGGGTGCGCCGCCAGCCCAAGCGCATCGTCTTTGCCGAGGGCGAGGAGGAGCAGGTGATGCGCGCCGCCGTCTCCTATGTGAACCAGCGGCTCGGCACCGCCATCCTGCTCGGCCGCGACGACATCATCAAGGAAAACGCCAGGAATGCCGGCATCGATCTCGGCAAGCAAGGCATCGAGATCATCAATGCGCGGCTGTCGCGGCGCAACTCGGTCTACACCGATTATCTCTACGAGCGCATGCAGCGCAAAGGCTTTCTGTTCCGCGACTGCCAGCGGCTGATCAACAACGACCGCAACCATTTCGCCGCCTGCATGGTGGCGCTGGGCGATGCCGACGGCATCGTCACCGGCGTTACCCGTAACTATTCGACGGCGCTCGACGATATCCGCCGCGTCATCGACGCAAGGCCCGGCCATTGCGTCATCGGCGTGTCGATCGTGCTGGCGCGCGGTCGCACCGTCCTCGTTGCCGACACCGCGGTGCACGACATGCCGGATGCCGTCGAGATCGCCGACATCGCCGAGGAGGCCGCCGGCTTCGCCCGCCGCATGGGCTACGAGCCGAGGCTCGCCATGCTCGCCTATTCAACCTTCGGCCATCCGCAGGGCGAGCGCTCCGAGCGCGTCCAGGAAGCGGTGCGCATCCTCGACAAGCGCCGCGTCGATTTCGAGTATGACGGCGAGATGGCCGCCGACGTGGCGCTCAACGCCCGCGCCATGGCGCAGTACCCGTTCATCAGGCTGACCGGCCCGGCCAATGTGCTGGTCATGCCGGCCTTCCACTCGGCCTCGATCTCGACCAAGATGCTGCAGGAGCTCGGCGGCTCGACCGTCATCGGCCCGCTGCTGGTCGGCCTCAACAAGCCGGTTCAGATCGTCTCGCTGAATGCGAAGGACTCGGACATCGTCAATATGGCGGCGATTGCGGCTTATAGCGCTGGGGCTTGAGGAGCGGGGGCAGCAGCAGCGCCTCTCCCCTTCTCCCCCTGTGGGAGAAGGTGGCCGAGCGAAGCTCGGTCGGATGAGGGGTGTTCCAGCTTGGCACCGGCAGCACTCCGTCCAGCACCCCTCAACCGTCTCGGCGCTGCGCGCCGATCCACCTTCTCCCACAGGGGGAGAAGGAAAGAGGCGCCGCTCTACAGCAGCCCGGCCTGCTCGGCCTCTCTGCGCAAATTCTGGCGTGGCCTTGGGCCGATTTGCTGGATGACCAGCCCGGCTGCCAGCGAGCCGAGATCGCCGCACTGCTTCAGGCTGCGGCCTTGCGTGTAGCCGTAGAGGAAGCCGGCGGCGTAGAGGTCGCCGGCGCCAGTGGTGTCGACCAGCTCGCGGATCCTGGTCGCCTCGATGATGACGGTCTCGTCGCCGCGCACGATGACCGAGCCCTTTTCCGAGCGGGTGACGGCGGCGATCTTGCAATCCTTGCGGATCTGGGCCAGCGCCTCGTCGAAGGACGCGGTCTGGTAGAGCGATTTGATCTCGTGGCTGTTGGCAAAGACGATGTCGACGGTGCCGAAGCGCATCAGGTCGAGGAACTCGTCGCGGTAGCGGTCGACGCAGAACGAGTCCGACAATGTCATCGACACTTCGCGCCCGGCGGCATGGGCGAGCTTCGCCGTCTGCCGGATCGCCTCCTTGGCGCGCGGCGGGTCCCACAGATAGCCCTCGAAATAGGTGACCGCCGCGCCCGAGGCCTTGTCGGCCTCGACGTCCTCCGGGCCGAGCTCGACGCAGGCGCCGAGATAGGTGTTCATCGAGCGCTCGCCGTCCGGTGTGACGAAGATCATCGAGCGCGCCGTCGGTGGTTCGCCGTTGAGCGGCTTTGTGTCGAAGGCGACGCCCTGGGCATGGATGTCATGCGCATAGATTTCGCCGAGTGCGTCGTTGGAGACCTTGCCGAAGAAGGCGGCGCGGCCGCCGAAGGAGGCGACGCCCGCCGCCGTGTTGCCGGCACTGCCGCCGGAGGCTTCGATGGCCGGGCCCATGCGGCTGTAGAGCAGTTCGGCGCGCCTCGTGTCGATCAAATTCATCGCGCCCTTGATGATGCCGTTGGTCTCCAGGAACGCCTCGTCGCACTGGGCGATGATGTCGACGATGGCATTTCCGATACAAAGCACGTCATAGTCCGGCATCAATTCATGTCTCCGCCAAAAACCCACCGGCTTTCTGCCACGCCGGGCGCGGGCGGGTCTAGCGGTTTGATGCGGCTTTGCCTAGGCCGCGAGTTATAAATCCGGGCAGAACGCAGATGCTTCGTATCGCGCGGTTTGCGCTTGTCTCGCGACCTGTCTCCGCCTATCCCGAAATATCGCCGATGGGCCTCGTTTGACATGGAATTGGAAACGCCGTGATCCTCGACGCCGCCCGTGCCGCCTTGAGCCGGCTGTTCTCGCCCGAATTCCGTTCCGTGTTCCTGAAGACGTTTGCGCTGACCTTGCTGGCGCTGGCGGCGCTTTGGTTCGGGATCAAGAGCCTGTTCGAATGGCTGGCCTGGCCGTGGATCGATGCATGGCTGCCCGCCCTACCCTCCTGGGTCGGATGGCTGGGCGCCGTCGTCGCCGGCATCGGCCTTGCGCTGGGCTTGGCGCTGCTCATCGCGCCGGTGACGGCGATCATCGCCGGCCTGTTCCTCGACGACGTCGCCGAAGTGGTCGAGCGCACGGATTATCCAAACGACCCGCCCGGCCGCGCCGTGCCGGCGTTGCGCTCCCTGGTGCTGGCGATCCGGTTTTTCGGCGTCGTCATCCTCGGCAACATCGTCGCCCTGCTGCTGCTCTTGGTGCCGGGCATCAACATTGCCGCTTTCTTCGTCGTCAACGGCTATCTGCTCGGGCGCGAGTTCTTCGAGTTCGCCGCCATGCGCTTTCGCCCGGAGGCCGAGGCCAAGGCGCTGCGCAGAAAGCACTCCATCACCGTGTTCCTGGCCGGGCTGGTGGTCGCCGCTTTCCTCGCCGTGCCGCTGCTCAACCTTCTGACGCCGCTGTTCGCCGCCGCCATGATGGTGCATCTGCACAAGGCGATCTCGGCACGGGAAGGGAGCTAGCGCAGCAGAAAGCCGCGCCCCAGTTCATCATCGTCCTCGACGATGAATTCGGCCCGCCCTGAGTAATAGGCGCGGCCGCCGACGCGGGCGATGATGGCGTCATGCGGCCCGGCTGTGGCCGTGCGTACGACGGCGCCGGAAAAGCGCGAGCCGGCGATGCTCTCGAACAGCCGCGTTCGGCCAATCTCGATCTGGCCCTTGGCGTGCATGGCCGCCAGCCGCGCGGTGACGCCGGAGCCGGTCGGCGAACGGTCGACCTCGGCCTCGGCGAAAACGCAGATGTTTTTGGTCGGCGTATCGGAGAACGCATCCTGTCCGTCGGTCAGGATGGTGCCGTAGAGAAAGGCGAGATCGGCATGGTCGGGATGCGACAGCGGCAATTCGGCCTTCAGCTTATCAGTCAGCGCGGTCGCTGCATCGACGAAATCGCGGACGCGGTTCCTGCCGAATTCCAGCCCGAACTGGCGGCAGTCGGCCAGTGCATAGAAGGCCCCGCCATAGGCGATGTCGAAGCCGACCGGACCATAGCCCGGCAGCTCGATCCGCTGGTCGCCGGCGAACAGAAACGCCGGCACGCTTTCGAAGGACACCGCGCCGGCCTTGCCATCCTTTACCTCGACCGCAGCCGAAATCAGCCCGCATGGCGCCTCGATACTGACGGTCGTCATCGGCTCGCGTGGCGCCACCAGCCGCTCGTCGACGGAGTAGCGGCCGAGCGCGACGATGGCGTGGCCGCACATCGTCGAATAGCCCTCATTGTGCATGAACAGCACCGCGAGGTCGGCGCCCGGCAGGTCGGGCTCCACCAGCAGCGCGCCATACATGTCGTAATGTCCGCGCGGCTCGAACATCAGGATCTTTCTGAGATGATCGAGATGGTCGCGCACATAGGCACGCTTTTCGAGGATCGTGCCCTTGGGAATGTCGGGGTAGCCGCCGGTGACGATCCGCAGCGGCTCGCCGCCGGTGTGCATGTCGACGACGGTGAGCGTCATTCGCCGGGCCCCGTCTAGGCGGAAGATTTGGCAAACAGCGCCTGCAGCTTGCCGAACGGCATGGCGGCGCGGGTGAAGCCGAAGGTGCCATCCTGCTGGATCTCGCGCGCCGCGGTCTCCAGCATGCCGAAGGCGAAATTGGTCAGCCATGGGCCGAGCGAGATGCGCTTCACCCCCGCCATGGCAAGATCGGCGATGGTGAAGCCGGGCCTGGCCATGACGTTCACGGGCTTGGTCAGCGCCGAGCAGACGGTTCGCACCATCTCGATGTCGCCCAGGCCCGGTGCATAGAGCACGTCGGCACCGGCTTTCTCGAAGGCCTGCAGCCGCTTGATCGTGTCGTCGAGGTCGGGCTTGCCCCACAGGAAATTCTCGGCCCGCGCGGTGAAGACGAAATCGCGTTTCAGTGCCCGTGCCGCTTCCGCCGCCGCCGCGACGCGATCGACGGCATGCGAAAAATCATAGATCGGCTTGGCGGGCTCGCCGGTATGGTCCTCGATCGAGCAGCCGGCGAGGCCAGCCGCCTCGGCGGCGAAGATGGTCTCGCCGGCACTTGTCGCGCTGTCGCCCTTGCCCTTTTCGAGATCGGCCGAAACCGGCAGCCCGGTCGCCGCTGACACTTCACGGCAATGATGGATCATCGCCTCGAACGTCACCGCGCCGTCGGGCAGGCCGCGCGAAAAGGCAAAGCCGGCGCTGGTCGTGGCCAGCGCCTTGAAGCCGAATGAGGCCAAGAGCTTGGTCGTGCCGACGTCCCATGAATTGGCCATGACGAAGATCGATGTATGCAGGTCGCGAAAAATCTTGCCCTTATCCATGGATGCTCCCCTCCGGTGCGGACTATGAAGGAAATTCTAGCCCGGCGGAACGCGCCGGGCAAACAAATGCGGTTGGCTCAGAAGCGTTTGGCGTTCTCTCCTGCCAATCGGTCCAGCGCATCGGAATCCTTGACGTAACGCGAAGCGTTTTTGTCCCAATGATAGGTGACGGAAATGTCGCGCGAAGACGCCTCTGGCGGCGGCTGGCCGTCGCAGCTTTCATCGCCCGGCACTGTCGCGTCGGTCACCGTAACCTTGATGGCTGCATAGGGCTGGCCGTCGGCAATCGCCTGGAAGGCCGCATTCTGCGTCCTTCGGTTGGTGCAGAGGTTTTCGTCGAACGCATAGATCATGTCGATCAGCTCGAACCTGTCGTTGCGGACCATGACCAGCGGCGCGATCACATAGCCCTGGCTCGAATTGAAATGCGTGCTCGTGGTGATGATGACGTCATCGCCGGGCCCGATCGACAGCTTGCCCGGATCGCGAAAGTAGGTGCTGCGGTCGACGGCAACGTTGACCGCGTCGAGCAAGGCCGGCTTGCCGGTGATGTCGTAGAGTGCCAGCACGGCATAACCCTCGGCGCTGTCAGGCGAGTCGCCGAGGTCGAGCAGCATCGCCAGCCGGTCCTTGCCGCCGGCCTTGATGTCGAGCACGTCGCCGCTGGAAAGACCCGAGGTCGCCGGCGGCGAGCCGTCGTAGTCCGGTCCAGCGATGTGGCGCATCTCGATCGGAATCGAACCCCGGAAAAAGCCATCCTTGTCCGCGGCCAGATCGGGAATGACCATCCTGGCGAGATCGAGATAGGTGACATCGCCGTGGCCGGGGACGGCGCTGCCGAGCTCCGGGAAGCTGACGGCCTCCGCGCCGGCCGTCGTCCAAAGACAGGGCAGCAGCAGGCAAGCAACGATGAAACGAAGCAGGGAGAAGGTCATGCGCGCGCGCTCGTTATGTCGGGCGCGCGCAAGCTATAGCATTTTGCGGCCAAGAGGAAACACCTGGCGTTGCCTCACTATGTTGGTTTGGCTTGGCTCGCCAGGGTCTGCTGGAAAACCGCCACCAGCTGATCCATGGCGGCTGCGAGCCACGTGCCGAGTTCGTCGGGCAGAGTATCGTGAATCCAGACCAGGCGGCTCCGGCCCTCGCCCTCGGCAAAGACCTGCATGGAGGTGTTATCGTGAGTGACCTCGTCGCCGAGCCATCCCCACACGATCCGCCGGCCCTGCTCGTCGCGGGCGATGAGCCGCTCTCGCACGATCTTGCCGTCGGCGAAAGTAAGGACCCGTACGTCGCCCTCATCCACCCGGCAGTCGACGAAAACGCCTGGGGCTATCCGTTGGGCGCCGCCGGCGAAGTCGCCCACCGTCGCCTATACGCTTTCCGGTGAAGCATCTACGATGATTTCCCTGACTATCGAAGCCATGTTTCGCCTTCCCTTCGTTAACAGGTAGACCTGTCTGTCTACATGTGGATGTATACAGACCTGTCTGCTATACGGTCAAGGCATGTCCGCAGCCCGAATCAACGATCGTCCCGAAAGTCTTGCGCGCCGCCGCATCCTCGATACGGCGACCGCGCTGTTTTCTCTGGAGGGGGTGCGCACAGTCGGCATCGACCGCATCATCGCCGAGGCCGGCGTTGCCAAGGCGACGTTCTATCATCACTTCGCGGCCAAGGACGATCTCGTCCGCGCCTACATCGAGGAGCTCAGCAAGGAAAGACGGGCGGCAATAGCGAGCCTTGGCCGGCGGCCACCTCGCCAGATGATCCTTGCCATATTCGATCTCATTGCCGACGCGGCGGATCAGCCGGGCTACCGCGGCTGCCCGTTCCAGAACGCCGCTGCCGAATACCCCGACGCGAGGAGCCCGGTTCGCCAGGCAATCGATAAGCATCGTCACTGGAAGTGGGGCATCCTCAGGGATCTGCTGATCGCTGACGCAAATCCCGATCCGGACCGCACCGCAGACGCGCTAACAGTGGCGGCCGACGGCCTGCTTGTCGTCAGTCATCTCGACAGGCCGGCCAATCTGCGCAGTCTGATACGCGACACGGTCGACCGACTACTTGGGGCGCCGCGCCCGGTCTGAGATCGGGCGCGCATGCAGCTTGCGCAAAGGCGATCAGTGGATTGGCACCAGCCCGGCCAGTTTACGCATGTCGTCGAACAGGATGCCGCCGGCTTCGATCAGCCCGTCGCGGTCGGAAAGCGGGTCGCCGTGGTAGGAATAGACGCGCATGCCAGCGGCGATGCCGGCTGCCGTGCCGGCGACGCTGTCCTCAATGACGATGCAGTCGGCGGGCGCGAAGCCCATCGTCGCTGCCGCATGCAGGAAGAGGTCGGGGAACGGCTTGCCGTGCGCGACCATGGTCGAGCTGAACAGCGCATGCTCGAACAGCGGCAGCAGTCCGGTCTGGCCGAGCGTGATGTGCATTTTGGACACCCGTGCCGACGAGGCGACACAGGTGGCGATGCCGGCGGCGTGCACGGTTTCGATGAACTCGCGAACGTAGGGGATGGCCTCGACGCCATGCGCGAACAGGTCCGGCAGGCCGGCGTTCCAACGCTCGACGAAATCGGCGCCGAGGCTGACGCCGGTCGCCTCGACTTCCTTCTGCACCGAGACCATGCTGCGGCCGGAGAAATTCTTGCGGCAATATTCGAAGCTGGCCGGAAAGCCGGCCGCGGTCAGCCACTCGGCGAGGCGCCGATTGGCCAAGTTCTCGGTGTCGACCAGAACCCCGTCGCAATCGAAGATGACGAGCTTGGGTATTTTCATCAGGCCGTGCCGGTCGATCCGAAGCCGCCCGAGCCGCGCGTTGTGCCGCCAGCCAATGTGCGCTCCTCGACGGTCGCCTGCGTCACCGGGGCGAAGACGATCTGGGCGATCCGCATGCCGCGCGTCACCGCGAAATCCTCGTCGCCGAGATTGATCAGCAGCACCTTGACCTCGCCGCGATAGTCGCTGTCGATGGTGCCCGGCGTGTTGAGGCAGGTGAGCCCGTGCTTGAAGGCGAGGCCGGAACGCGGCCGGACCTGGCCCTCGACGCCCTCCGGAATTTCCAGGATCAGCCCGGTCGGCACCAGCGCGCGCTTTCCCGGCAGAATCAAGAGCGGCCTGTCGTCCGGGACGGCGGCGCGCAGGTCCATGCCGGCGGCGCCCGAGCTCTCATAGGCAGGAAGCGGCAATCCCTCGCCATGCGGCAGCCTGACGAAGCCGACAGCCGGACCGATGACGGAGGTGGGATAAAGTGCTGCGCGCATGAGGCTGATCCTATCGTCGCGAACGCCGGTTCAGTCAACTCGGCGGCAATGCTATCAACGGCTTTCTTTCAGCACAGTTCCGCTTCAGCGCAGTTCCATCGGAACGACCGTGGTCTCCTTGATCTCCTCCATGACGAAGGAGGCCGAAACGTCCGATAGTGCCACCTTGGCGATCAGCCGTTGATAGAGCCGGTCATAGGCCTTCACATCGGCGACGCGGGCGCGCAGGACATAGTCGAGATCGCCGGACATGCGGTAAGCGCCGGTGATCTCGGCAAAGCCGGTCACCGCCGCTCGGAATCTTTGCAGCCAGTCCGGATCGTGGTTGGAGGTGCGGATCAGGATGAACACCGAAAGGCCGAGCCCAAGCTTGTCGGCGTCGACCAGCGCCACCCGGCCGGTGATGACGCCGTCTTCCTCCAGCCGCTTGACCCGGCGCCAGCAAGCATTGCGCGACAGCGATATTCTTGCCGAGAGCTGGTCGACGGACAGCGTGCCGTCGCGTTGCAGCTCGGCCAGCAATCTCCGGTCTATTTCGTCGATTTCCGGCGCCATGTGGGATGTTTGTCCCAAAATTCAGCCTTTCACAAGGACAATTTGAGACCGATGAACCGAACACCCATGCCAGTATACTCATCGCCGGCTCTTCATGCCGGCAGGAGGGATCGACATGACGGCACGGCTCGCAAGACTTTTCACCTCTCATCCGGCCACGGTCGGCGAGAGCTATTTCGGCCATATGGCTTTCGCCGCATGGTTCTCGTCGAGATTGTTCATGGCGGCCTTTGCCGCGCTCATTCATGCTTTCTTGCCGTTTCTGTTCGAGACCACGGCAAGCGGCATCATCCGTGAGCTCTATGAGCGGACGCATAACAGAGGACGGTAGGCCGTAGAGGTACCGAGCGCGGCGAGGCCGCTGGACGGCGCCAACGCTCAACGGATCCCGGCAGCGCAATCCCGATCAAGCGCCGCCATCGTCGAAATGTCGAGCCAGGCTTGAAGCCGCGCCGCAATCCGCCATTTTGAGGAGCGCGGCGCGATAGCCCGGAGCATCCACGATGGATATCGTCTTTTCCCCGACGACAGAACTGGCTGCCGCCATTCGCGACCGCAAGATTTCCGCTGTGGAAGCGCTGGACGCGCATCTGACGCAAATTGACAGGCACAATGAGGCGGTCAACGCAGTCGTAACCCTCGATCGGGACGGTGCGCGGCAACGCGCTGGCAAGGCCGACGAAGCCCAGGCGCGCGGCGAGGCCCTTGGGCCGCTACACGGCGTGCCGTTCACATTGAAGGACACGCATGAAACCGCGGGCATGAGAACCACTGTCGGCTTCCCGGCTTTCGCCGACTATGCCCCGAGGGCAGACAGTCCGGTCGTTGCCTGGCTGAAGGCGGCAGGCGGCATACTGGTGGGCAAGACGAACGTGGCGACAATGCTCGGTGACTGGCAGTCGAGCAATCCGCTGTTTGGCCGCACCGGCAATCCCTGGAATCTCCAGCGCACCGCCGGCGGCTCCAGTGGCGGTGCGGCGGCGGCGCTCGGCACCGGAATGACGCCGTTCGAGGTCGGCACCGACATGCAGGATTCGATCCGGCTGCCCGCATTCTTTTGCGGCGTCTACGGCCTCAAGCCGACCGAGCACCGCGTCTCGCTCGCCGGCGCCTTCCCCGATCCAGGCGGGGCGCCGCGCAGCGTGAGGCTGATCTCCTGCCTCGGACCGATGGCGCGCAGCGTCGAGGACCTGGCACTGATCTACGGCCTCATTGCCGGGCCGGATGGAAGCGATACCGACCTTGCGCCGGTACCGGTCGAAACCATGCCGGAGCTGGATCTCAGAAATTTGCGGATTGCCGTCGCGCCGTCCTTTCCGGGCTTTCCGGTGGCCGGCGAGATCAGCGCGGCGGTCGAAAGTCTGGCAAAAGAGCTTCAGGCTGCGGGCGCCATCGTCGAGGCCGAATTGCCGAAGCTCGACCTGCACGACGACCTGGAGCAAGGCGGTGCGCTGATCGGCATGATGCTGGAGGCGGCGCAGCCCGAACCACCGGAGAAGCCGACGCCGGTCTCGCGCTGGTTCGAGGTGCTCGCCCGCCGCGACCGCTCCATCCTGGCATGGGAACGGTTCTTCGACGGCTGCGACGCCTTGCTGTGCCCGGTCGCCATGGTCACCGCCTTCCCGCATTGCGAGCCGGGAACGCCGATCGAGGTCGACGGCGAGAAGCAAAGCTACTGGATGCTGCCGGCCTATGGCGCGGTGTTCAACTACAGCGGCCATCCGGCACTGTCGCTGCCCTGCGGACAGGACAGCAATGGCCTGCCCATCGGACTACAGCTTGTTGGCAAACGCTGGTCGGAGTCGCGCCTGCTCGGGATCGCCAGGGCAATCGACCCGCTGGCCGGCGGCTTTCGCCGCCCGCCCGGTTATTGAGTAAACCGCGCCAGCCCGTAGGGATCAAGCAGCGGATCGCGCTCGCCGTCGAGGATTTCGCGGGCGGCGAACAGGCCGACGGCCGGCGCCAGCGTGATGCCGGAATGCATGACCGCGACGTAGACGTCGCTCGTGCCTTCGGCGCGGCCTATGATCGGAAAGCCATCGACCGGGGTCGGCCGGTAGCCAATGGTGTGGAAATCGAGTTCCAGCCCATCCGCGCCGCGCAGCATCGCCTTCATCGCCGCAAACAGGTCGCGGGCGGTGGCCGCGGCATCCACGCCGGGATCGGCGCCGCCGAAATCCGAGCCGGCGACGACGCGGCCTTCCGCCGTCTGGCGCATATGCAGTCGGTCGCCGATCACCAGGCCGTTGAGCAGCTTTTCGTAGGGGCGCGAATGCACGATCAGGCCGGGCGGCGTCTCGATCGGCAGTTCTATCCCGGCTGTTGCCGCTAGTGCCGGAGAGCCGGCTCCGGCCACGATCACCACCTCGTCGGCAGCAATCCGCCCGCCGGATGTATCGACGCCGGCAATCCTGCCGTTGGCTTGCACCAGAGCGGTGACGGTCGTCCCGGCTACAATTCGCGCGCCGCGCCGTTCGGCGTCGGCCAGCAGTGCTTGCGTGGCGGCGACCGGCTCGGCAACGCCTTCCTCGGCGACATAAAGGGCGAAATCGGGAAGCTCGGTCAGATTTGGCTCGATGCGCGCCGCTCCGGCACGGTCGACACGCTCGATGCCGTAGCCCCATGCGGAGTGCTCGGCCGCATAGGCCTCAAGTTCGGGACGTGGCAGGTCCCAGCATAAGCCACCGCACCATTGCAACGGGATGCCGGGCACCTCGTTCGCCAATCGCGTCCATTCGGCCATCGATCGAGTCCGTAGTCGGAAGTAAGGCTGCGGATTACCCCAGCTGGCATTGATCCAGGCAAAGGAATTCGGTGTCGCGACGCCGCCGACGCCGCAGCCGGCAATGACCGTCACCTTTGCTCCGGCCCTGGTCAGGTGCCAGGCGATGGAGGCGCCGATGATGCCGGCGCCGATGACGATGACTTGTTTCGCCGCTGTCATGCTTCACTCCTCGTTCCAACGCCACCACTGCGATGCCATTGCCCGTGGGTTCTGCCAAGAGCGCGCCGTATCAAATGTGCCTCTTGACTTTAATACGTACGTACGTATTGTACCGGCA
Organism: Mesorhizobium sp. M0408; assembly: GCF_040321495.1. Lineage (NCBI taxonomy): Bacteria > Pseudomonadati > Pseudomonadota > Alphaproteobacteria > Hyphomicrobiales > Phyllobacteriaceae > Mesorhizobium > Mesorhizobium sp. M0408. Next base: position 119,953 of record NZ_JAMYRO010000008.1, read on the forward strand.
TGCCTAGACATTCACTTCGCGAAAAACTTCTCGACGCCGGTTTCAAAACCATCTGGAGTTCCGGCTATTCGGCCGCTGGCGTACGCGACATCGTCGCCGCGGCCGATGCCCGTCCGGGGTCCTTCACCAATCATTTTGCATCCAAGGAGGCGTTCACCGGCGAGGTGCTGGACCGCTATTTCGCCTATGTGAGCGGTTTGGCGGAGCAGGCCCTTGCTCGGGACGGCACGCCGGTCGGGCGCTTGCGCCGCTATCTCGAAATCATCACGTCGAAGCTGGAGGCGCATGATTGGGCACGGGGCTGCATGATCGGCAATCTCAGCCTCGAGACGGCGGCTCACAGCGAGGCGCTGAGGCTGCAACTCGTCGCCATTTTCGAACGCTGGCGTAAGCCCTTTGCCGAATGCATCGCCGAGGGCCAGGCGGCTGGCGACATCACCGACGCGTTCGATGCCGAGGACCTCGCCGATTTCCTGTTGAGTTCCTGGCAAGGCGCGATGCTGCGCATGAAGGTGGAGCGCAGTCCCGAACCGCTCGAGCGTTTCAAGAATATCGTCTTCAAAACAGTCTTCGCAAAAAGGAGCTGATCCGATGAACCCGAAACTCGAAAAGCAGCAATCCCGCACAATGTTGCCACGCTCGCAAGTCGCGGTGCTCGATTCCACCATCTCCTATGTCGAGGCAGGCACGGCTGGCCCGACGGTACTCTTCCTGCACGGCAACCCGACGTCGTCCTACATCTGGCGCGACATCATCCCGCATGTGGCGCCGTTCGGCCGCTGCATTGCGCCCGACCTGATCGGCTATGGCCAATCCGGCAAGCCGGACATCGACTATCGCTTCTTCGACCACGTCCGCTATCTCGACGCCTTCATCGAGACGCTTGGCATCACCGACGTGGTGGTCGTCGCGCAGGACTGGGGCACCGCACTCGCCTTCCATCTCGCCGCACGGCGGCCGCAGCGGATCCTCGGCCTCGCCTTCATGGAATTCATCCGCCCCTTCGAGAGTTGGGACGATTTTCACCAGCGTCCGCAGGCGCGCGAATTGTTCAAGGCAATGCGCACGCCTGGCGTCGGTGAGAAGCTTGTCCTGGAAGACAACGTCTTCGTCGAAAAGGTACTGCCGGCTGCGGTGCTGCGCACGATGAGCGATGAGGAAATGGCCTCCTACCGGGCACCATTCCCGACGCCGCAATCGCGCAAGCCGATCCTGCGGCTGCCGCGCGACCTGCCGATTGAAGGCCAGCCCGCCGATGTCGCTGCCATCAGCGAGCACGACCATCGGGCGCTCCGGGCTTCCTCCTACCCGAAGCTGCTTTTCTGCGGTGACCCGGGCGCCCTCGTCTCGCCGCAGGCGGCACGGGAATTCGCGGCCGGCCTGAAGAACTGCCGGTTGATCGATCTCGGACCCGGCTCGCATTATCTGCAGGAGGACCATGCCGACAGGATCGGCGCCGCAATTGCCGAGTGGATTCCGGAGGTGGCCTTCGAGAGCCGAGCGACCGAATCGGCCTGACGTCGGGACGTGAACCGGCGGCTGCGGCAGCCGGAGAGGTCGACAGCTTAGCTCTGCCGGTGCCAAGCGATGGAGGCGCCAATGATGCCGTATCCAATGACGATGATGTTCTTGCTCGCGGCCGTGTACCTTCAAACGCCCAGGACTTTTTGCCCTCATTGCCACCATGCTACAGACTTGCCAAGAGCGTTGCCGGGACCGCTCTCGAAGCGGGTCGATGACGATCGCCTCACTGGAAACGTTCAGCTCAATCACATGAGGGTCATTTGCGCCGCTGGATAAAAGGGCTGGTTTTTGCTGCAGCCGGAGCCGCCATTGTCTATGCCGTCTTCTTCGGCCCGCTGCCGATCGTTCGATCTTGGTGGCAGGACGACAACTGGCTGGATCCTTTGCATAAGCGCCATCGCATTGCTGACGGTTTGGTGCTGACCGGGGCGTTGGTTGGGAAATCGCGGGCAGAAGTTGTTGCCATGCTCGGCGAGCCGCCGAAGACGGACTATTTCGAAGACTGGAGTCTGGTTTATATTCTTGGTTCGGAAAGAGGATTTTTTTCGATCGACTCTGAATGGCTGGTTATACGCCTGGATGACGCTGGCTCGGTCACGCAGGCGGCTATCGTCAGAGACTGAACCTGCTGCCGGGGTATCAGCGGTGTTTCCGTTCGACAGGCCGGAAAAGCGCTGCTAGAAGCCCGCGCCACAGACAGGATTCCATGAAATTGGCTGAAGACATCGAACAAGCGGTATCGCGCCGCCGCACTTTCGCGATCATTGCCCACCCCGACGCCGGCAAGACGACGCTCACCGAAAAACTGCTTTTGTTCGGCGGCGCCATCCAGCTTGCCGGCGAGGTCAAGGCCAAGAAGGACCGCATCCAGACCCGCTCGGACTGGATGAAGATCGAACGCGAGCGCGGCATTTCGGTGGTCACCTCGGTGATGACCTTTGAATACGAGGACACCGTCTTCAACCTGCTCGACACGCCCGGCCACGAGGATTTCGCCGACGACACCTATCGCACGCTGTCGGCGGTCGACAGCGCGGTCATGGTGATCGACGCCGCCAAGGGCATCGAGCCGCGCACGCTGAAACTGTTCGAGGTCTGCCGGCTGCGCGACATCCCGATCATCACCTTCGTCAACAAAATGGACCGCGAAAGCCGAGACCCATTCGACATCCTCGACGAGATCGAGCAGAAGCTGGCACTGGATACAGCGCCGATCACCTGGCCGATCGGCCGCGGCAAGACCTTTTCCGGGACCTACCATCTGGCGCTGAACGCGGTGCGCAAGGGCGACGCCGAAAAGGAGCGCACGCCGGTCAATGGACCCGATTCCAACCGCGTTGCCGGCCTGTTGCCGGAGAACGAGCGGGAGGCCTTCATCGAGGAGCTGGAGCTGGCGCGCGCGGCCTGTCGCCCGCTCGACCTCGATGCCTTCCGCGAGGGCCATTTGACGCCGGTCTATTTCGGTTCGGCGCTGCGCAATTACGGCGTGCGCGACCTGATCGAGGCGCTCGGCGCCTACGGGCCGCCGCCGCGCGCGCAGGAGGCCGACAGCCGCAAGGTCGAGGCGACCGAGGACAAGATGACCTCCTTCGTCTTCAAGATCCAGGCCAATATGGACCCCAACCATCGCGACCGCATCGCTTTCGTCCGCGTCTGCTCCGGCAAGCTCGAGCGCGGCATGAAGGCCAAGCTGGTGCGCACGGGAAAACCGATGAGCCTGTCGGCACCGCAATTCTTCTTCGCCCGCACCCGCGTCACGGCCGACGAGGCGTTCGCCGGCGATGTCGTCGGCATCCCCAACCACGGCACGCTGCGCATCGGCGACACGCTGACCGAAGGCGAGGAGATCCTGTTTCGCGGCGTGCCGAATTTCGCGCCTGAAATCCTGCGCCGCGTTCGCCTCGGCGATGCCATGAAAGCCAAGAAGCTCAAGGAAGCGCTGCACCAGATGGCCGAGGAAGGCGTCGTGCAATTGTTCTCGCCGGAGGACGGCTCGCCAGCCATCGTCGGCGTCGTCGGCGCCCTGCAGCTCGACGTCTTGAAGGAGCGGCTAAACTTCGAATACACACTGCCGGTCGATTTCGAGATGTCGCGCTTTTCCGTCTGCCGCTGGATATCGGCCGACGACAGGGCCGAACTCCAGCGCTTCATCGAGGCGCATCGCGGCGACATCGCGCGCGATCTCGACAACGATCCGGTGTTCCTCGCCCAGCACGCCTTCTCGCTCAACTACGAGGCCGAGCGCTGGAAGGCGATCCGCTTCACGGCGGTCAAGGATTATCAGGTCCGCGACAGAGCGGCTTGACGCGCCCCTTCCCTTCTCCCTTTGTGGGAGAAGGTGTCGCCGAAGGCGACGGATGAGGGGTGTTCCAGGAAACACCAACGTCTCATTCCGTCCAGCACCCCTCAACCGTCTCGGCGCTTCGCGCCGATCCACCTTCTCCCACAGGGGGAGAAGGGAAGATCGCGTTCGTTCACCCTTTCGCTGCCTCTTCGATCTTGGCGATGTCGATCTTGCTCATCTGCATCATCGCCTGCATCACGCGGCCGGCCTTTTCCGTATCGGGGTCCAGCAGCAGCCTGGGCAGCTGCTCGGGAACGACCTGCCAGGAGAGGCCGAATTTGTCCTTCAGCCAGCTGCACTGGCTGGGCTGGCCACCGCCCGCGATGAGCCTGTCCCAGAAATAGTCGACCTCTTCCTGCGTCTTGCAGTCGATGGAGAGCGAGACTGCCTGGGTGAACTTGAATTGCGGGCCGCCGTTGAGTGCCTGGAACTGAACGCCGTCGAGCTCGAATGAGACCATCAGCACCTTGCCCTCATTATCGCCGCTGCCCTTGGGCCAGCGCATCACGCTCAGCACCTTCGAATTCTTGAAGATGGAGATGTAATGGTTCATGGCCTCCTCGGCCTGGTCGTCGAACCACAGGCAGGGGGTGATCTTTTGCATTCTCTTGCTCCTCGGGCTGGTTTTGGCTTGTTTCACTCGCAAAACGGCCGGCTGGCAATTGATGCCCGGTCCCGCCGTCTGCTCAAGGACGCTCGAGCAAAACACGATCCGACAGCACTTCTGACTTTTTTACGGCCTGGGCCGGCTGCGTCTTTGGCTGGCCGCTCGTTCCGCACCCTGGCGCAGCGCAAAATTGTGGCCAGACCAGAGTGTGCCGTCTATAAGGCCTGCGGCTCAATTCCGGTTTTCCGCACCTTTGGGCGCGACGCAGACAGCAAGGACAGTTCAATGCCCGCCTACCGTTCCCGCACCACCACCCATGGCCGCAACATGGCCGGCGCCCGCGGCCTGTGGCGCGCTACCGGCATGAAGGATTCGGATTTCGGCAAGCCGATCATTGCCGTGGTCAATTCCTTCACCCAATTCGTGCCGGGCCATGTCCATTTGAAGGATCTCGGCCAGCTGGTTGCCCGCGAGATCGAAAAAGCCGGCGGCGTCGCCAAGGAGTTCAACACCATTGCCGTCGATGACGGCATCGCCATGGGCCATGACGGCATGCTCTATTCGCTGCCGTCGCGCGAATTGATCGCCGACTCGGTCGAATACATGGTCAACGCGCACTGCGCCGACGCGATGGTCTGCATCTCGAATTGCGACAAGATCACGCCCGGCATGCTGATGGCGTCGCTGCGCCTCAACATCCCGACCGTCTTCGTCTCCGGCGGGCCGATGGAGGCCGGCAAGGTGGTGCTCGCCGACAAGAGCCAGGCGCTTGATCTGGTCGACGCTATGGTCGCGGCCGCCGACGACAAGGTGTCCGACGAGGACGTCAGGACCATCGAACGCTCGGCCTGTCCGACCTGCGGTTCCTGCTCCGGCATGTTCACCGCCAATTCGATGAACTGCCTGACCGAGGCGCTCGGCCTGTCCTTGCCCGGCAATGGTTCGACGCTGGCGACGCATGCCGACCGCAAGCGCCTGTTCGTCGAGGCCGGCCACCTGATCGTCGATCTTGCCCAGCGCTATTACGAGCAGGACGACGACACCGCGCTGCCGCGCAGCATCGCCTCGAAGGGCGCCTTCGAGAACTCCATGACACTCGACATCGCCATGGGCGGTTCGACCAACACCGTGCTGCACATCCTTGCCGCGGCACATGAGGGCGAGGTCGACTTCACCATGGAGGACATCGACCGGCTGTCGCGGCGGGTGCCAGTGCTGTGCAAGGTGGCCCCGGCCAAGGCAGACGTCCATATGGAGGATGTCCACCGCGCCGGCGGCATCATGGCCATCCTCGGCCAGTTGGATAGCGCCGGGCTGATCAACCGCGACCTGCCGACGGTGCACACCGCAAGCCTCGGCGAAGCGCTCGATTATTGGGATATTTCGCGCACCACCAGCCAGAATGTCCGCGATTTCTTCCTGGCGGCACCCGGCGGCGTGCCGACGCAAGTCGCGTTCAGCCAGGACCGCCGCTGGGACGATCTCGATCTCGACCGCGAGAAGGGCGTCATCCGCTCGGCCGAACATCCTTTCTCCAGGGATGGCGGCCTTGCCGTGCTGAAAGGCAATCTGGCACTCGATGGCTGCATCGTGAAGACGGCGGGCGTCGATGAATCGATCCTGAAATTCACCGGTCCGGCAAGAGTGTTCGAAAGCCAGGACGCCAGCGTCAAGGCGATCCTGTCGAACGAGATCAAGGCCGGCGATGTCGTCGTCATCCGCTATGAAGGGCCACGCGGCGGACCCGGCATGCAGGAAATGCTCTACCCGACCAGCTATTTGAAATCGAAAGGCCTCGGCAAAGCCTGCGCACTGATCACCGACGGTCGTTTTTCCGGCGGCACCTCCGGCATGTCGATCGGCCATGTCTCGCCGGAAGCCGCGGAAGGCGGTCTGATCGGGCTGGTCAGGGAAGGCGACACGATCGAGATCGATATCCCCAACCGCACCATCAGGCTTGCTGTCGACGACGCCGAACTCATCGCCCGTCGCGCCGCGATGGAGGCCAGGGGAACGGCTGCCTGGAAGCCCGAAGAAAAGCGCAAGCGCAAGGTGACGACGGCCTTGCGCGCCTATGCGGCGATGGCGACAAGTGCCGCCAAGGGGGCGGTGCGGTACGTGCCGGAATAGAGGCTTTTCCTTCTCCCCTTGTGGGAGAAGGTGGATTGGCGCAGCGCCAGGACGGTTGAGGGGTGCTGGACGGAGTGTCGTCGGCGCCAAGCTGGAACACCCCTCATCCGGCCGCTTCGCGGCTACCTTCTCCCACAAGGGAGAAGGGAAGGGGCGCGCCTGAAGGTTCCGCCTTGCGGCAGCACGCTGCATGGAAAGAAACGGCTTTTTTGAACGAGGTGGCGCTAGATGGATTTTGACCTTGTGGTGCGCGGCGGGACGCTGCCCGACGGCAGGATCGCGGATATCGGCATCGTCGGCGAAACGATCGCAGCGATAGAGCCCGAGCTGAACGTCAGCGCCGGCACGGCGATCGATGCCCATGGCAATCTGGTCTCGCCGCCCTTCGTCGATCCGCATTTCCATATGGACGCCACGCTTTCGCTCGGCATTCCGCGCAACAATGTCTCGGGCACGCTGCTCGAAGGCATCTCGCTTTGGGGCGAGTTGAAGCCGCTTCTGACCCACGAAGCGGTGCGCGACCGTGCGCTCGCCTATTGCGACTGGGCGGTGTCGATGGGCCTGCTCGCCATCCGCACCCATGTCGATGTTTGCGACGACCGCCTGCTGGCGGTCGAGGCGCTGCTCGACGTGAAGAAGACGGTTGGCCCCTATATCGACCTGCAGCTGGTCGCCTTCCCGCAGGACGGGTTTTACCGCTCGCCGACGGCGCGCGACAACACCATCCGGGCGCTCGACACAGGCGTCGATGTCGTCGGCGGCATTCCGCATTTCGAGCGCACAATGGCCGACGGCACCCGCTCCGTCACCGAGCTCTGCGAAATCGCGGCGAAGCGCGGCCTGATGGTCGACTTGCATTGCGACGAGACCGACGATCCGCTGTCGCGCCACATCGAGCAGCTTGCCTATGAGACGCAGCGGCTCGGGTTGCAGGGCAGAGTGGCCGGCTCGCACCTGACATCGATGCATTCGATGGATAATTACTACGTTTCGAAGCTATTGCCGCTGATTGCCGAGGCCGGCGTTTCGGCGATCCCCAATCCGCTGATCAACATCATGCTGCAGGGCCGCCACGACACCTTTCCCAAGCGCCGCGGACTGACGCGGGTCAAGGAGATGCTGGCGCAAGGCATCCGCGTCGGCTGGGGCCAGGATTGCGTGCTCGACCCCTGGTATTCGCTGGGCACCGCAGACATGCTCGACGTCGCCTTCATGGGCCTGCATGTCGCGCAGATGTCGAGCCCGGCCGAGATGGCGCGCTGCTTCGACATGGTCACCAACGTCAATGCCGCCATCATGGGCCTCGACCACCTTGGCCTGGCGGTCGGCAAGCGCGCCAGCCTGGTCGTTCTCGATGCCGGCAACCCAGTCGAGGCGCTGCGGCTGCGCCCAGAGCGTCTCTGCGTCATCGCCAGGGGCAAGGTGGTGGCCGAGCGCAGCCGGCAGGACACGCGGCTTTCGATCGCCGGAAGGCCGGGCACGGTGAACCGGCGCCACGCTTAAAGCGCGTCGCGTTTGAACGGACCCACGCGACGCGCTTTAAGGTCTTGTTTTTAAGCGTGTCGTTATCGCAAAACCGCTGCACACTTTTGCGCGACATGCATCAGTCCAGCCGATTTCCGGCGCTGGTCTTACCGAATTCTCGATTTTCGCCTCGTCATGGCCGCAGCTTGCGACTACGACGCGGGTCACCGTACCCCACGGCGAGGAACCGGTAACGGAATGGCGCGGCCCGCAGCCCAGTACTCAACGATCATGAACGTGCTGCTGGCCGGCATCCTGCTGATGCTCGCCGGCGACTTCCTGTTTGCGCTGAACGACGCGATGGGCAAGTGGCTGGTCGCCAGTTTTTCCGTCGGCCAGGTCGTGCTGATCCGCTCGATCGGCGCGTTTTTCATACTCGGGCCGATGATTGCACATCAGGGTGCGGCCAAGCTGTTTCGCATGGAGCGGCCGGAGCTGCAGCTGCTGCGCGTGGTGATGACGACGCTCGACACGGCGCTGTTCTACGCGGCGGTCGTCTATCTGCCGCTCGCCGATGTGATGAGTTTTTACATGGCCGGGCCGATCTATGTCGCGGCGCTGTCGCACTTCCTGCTCGGCGAAAGGGTCGGCTGGCGCCGCTGGGCGGCTATCCTGGTCGGTTTCTGCGGCGTGCTGATCATGCTGAAGCCGTCGTCGGCCGCGTTCTCCCTGTCGTCGATGTTCGCGCTCGCCGGCAGCATTTCCTTTGCCTTCGCCATCATCCTCAATCGGCGGCTGCGCGGCACCAGCGACACTTCGCTGGTCACCTGGCAGACCATCGGCACGCTGCTGGTCGGCGCTGCGTTGACCATAGGCAGTTGGAAGACGCCGTCATCGCTCGATTTCGGCGCCATGCTGCTTCTCGGCGTCGTCTCCTGCGGCGCGCACCTGATGATCACCCGGGCGTTGAAGCTTGCCCCTGCCTCGACCTTGGCGCCGCTGCATTACAGCCTGCTATTGTGGGCAGTGGTCTTCGGCCTGGCCTTCTTCGGCGATGTGCCTGGGCCGCGCATCCTGGTCGGCTCGGCCATCGTCGTGCTGGCCGGCCTGTTCATCTTCCACCGCCAGAAGGTGGTCGACACGGTACCGCCCGAAAACGTGCCAAAGGGCGTGAACTAAAGCAATTCCAGGACGGTGTGAAAAGGCTTTCCGTCCACGACTGCATCAAAACAAAGCATAGAACGCGTCACATGGTGCCGTTTCGAAGCGGCGCGTTTTAGCGGCGCCTGATTATCGCTCTGAATAGCAGGAGAGTTCGGTCAAAAAATCCGATGTTTACATCGATATTTTGAGGTGTAAGTTGCCTGTCGGGCGTAATCCGAAATTGATTCTTGGTAGGGTAAGCAAGATCAATATTTCCGCGAAACTGCGGTAGAGGGGGGAAAGATGGGGAGTTTTTCTATATGGCATTGGCTGATAGTTTTGGTCCTTATCGGCTTGCCATTGGTGCTCGTTTTAAGAGCACCGCCAGCTGGTAGCAATCGTTTTGGGGACATACCGCATCAGATGAATTTTACTGAAGCTATTTCAAGCTTTTTCGGAAATTATGTGACTTTTTCGGGCAGAGCCGGCCGCTCCGAGTTCTGGTATTCCTATCTCTTCATTTTCATTATCTCTGTCGTTGCGATAATAGCTGATGCTGTTTTAAATAATGAAATTATCTCGTCCCTTTGGAATCTTGCCGTCCTTCTGCCGACACTTGCCATGACCACTCGCCGGCTGCATGACATCAACAGAAGCGGTTGGCATCAGCTCCTTGCGGGATTATTTCCCATCGGCACCATCGCGCTGATCGTCTGGTATTGCAAAAGGTCTGACGATACAGTGACAATGAGTGAATTAGAGAGGGTTTTCAAATAGAGGCCGACGTCCAGCGCTTTGCTCCAAGTCATGTCGCCTGACCCGCTCAATCGCAAAGCGCTTTTAGAGCATTCAAGCTTTTTGCTGGATCGCTGGAACTCTGGCACCGCTCTGATGTGGAATTGCTCTAACCCGTTCGCATCGCCGCAAGATGCCGCGAAAATTCCGGCGTCTCCATCAGTGCCTTGCAGCGCGCAAACCGGCCGTCGGCATAGGCGCGAAAGTCGTCGGCCGGATTTTTGTTGGCAAGCTGGATCAGTCCCCACAGCGTCCACAGCAGGTCGCACATCGCCTTGTAGATGACGATGCGGGCGCGCTCCGCCGGTCTCGGCTCGCCGCCGAAATAGGCCAGCGTCATCTCCTCGTCCTGCGCGGCGTCGAATTGCCCTTCGACGCTGAGGTCGCCGAGATCCCAGAGCGGATCGTTCATGCCGGAATATTCCCAGTCGACGATCCACATCCTGTCGCCCGTATCGAGAAAGTTTTCGCAGAGCGGGTCGCAGTGGCAGGCGACGATCGGCAGAGGTTGAGCCGCAAGTGCTGAGCGCACTGCCTCCGCCTCGCGGACCACATCGTGGTAGCCGGCAGGCAGGGCGACGTCCTTGGTTGACAGCACTTTCAGATAATCGTCGATCATCGCAAACAGCTCGAAGCGGAAGGGGAACACCGCGCCGGATGTGTGCAGTTTGCGAAAGGCCTTGCCGGCGCGTGCCGGGCTGCCCGGCCGAGTCTTGAACTTTTCCGGTGACATCGTCTCGGCACCGGCAACGAAGCGGGTCACCAACACGCCGGTCTCGGCATCGACATGCAGCACTTCGGGACTGACGCCGGCCTTCGCCGCTTCCCGCGCCGCCACTGCCTCGTTGGCGCGGTTGATGTATTCCTCGGTGCCCTTGCCGGGGATACGCAGGCAGAAATCCTTACCCCTGAAGACGAGGTTGGTGAGACCGCCGAGCCGTTCCAGAGGGCCGTCATAGCCGGCCAGCATCGGAATGGCCGCAAGTGCGGCGCGCGCCCGGTCGTCCGCCATGGATTTCGCTCCTTTCCCCGTGTTATTGGGACGACGACGGTTCCACAGTTTTCGCCGTTTGGCTATGATCGCGTTGCGGATCGATACCAGGCGACGGAAAGCGATGACGGACAGCAATCAGCAGAGCGCACTCGCCGCAGCCTATGCGGCGAAGCGGCCGGAAGACGTCGCGGCGCTCTACGACAGTTGGGCAGGCACCTATGACGCCGACATGTCGGCGGCTGGCTATCGCCATCCCACCATCTGCCTTGCCTTGCTGGCCCGCCATCTGCCGCGCGGCGCCGCTCCTCTGCTCGATGCCGGCGCGGGCACCGGGCTCATCGGCGAATGGCTTGCCATTACCGGTTATCCGCAGGTCGAGGCGCTCGACATCTCGGAAGGCATGCTGGCGCAAGCCGCGCGCAAGGGCGTCTATTCGGCGCTTCACTGCCTGGCGCTTGGCGGACCGCTGCCCTTCGTGGACGACGCCTATGCCGGGATCATCTCAGCCGGCGTCTTCACGTCCGGCCATGTCGGGGCCGAGGGTCTGGACGAGCTGATCCGCATCTGCCGGCCGGGCGGGGTGATCGTGCTGACAGTGAAGAACACGCTGTGGGATGCCGGGTTTGCCGCGCGGATCGCCGAGCTCGAGGCGCAAGGCACCGTCACGCGCGCCGAAGAGACGCCGCCCTATGTTTCGATGCCAGGCGAGGCCGATACCGTGCCGAGCCGGGGGCTGGTGCTCATCGTGAACTGAGGCTGAAACCGGAAGGCTCTACGCCTTCACCTTTGCTCCTGCCGGATCGTAAAGCGGCTCGAGGTGTATCTTAGCCGGCGTCCGTTCCATTGCCACCACCAGCTCGTAGTTGCCGGAAGTGAGGAAATCATCGTTGACGCCATCGGCATTGCGCACATAGCCGTAGCCGATGTTCTTGCCGATGGTGTAGCCATAGCCGCCGCTGGTGAGATAACCGACCGCCTCGCCGTTGCGCAGGATGGTCTCGCGCCCGAGCAGCACGACGTCCGGATCATCGACAGTGAAGCCGGCAAAGCGTTTCCCGAGCGCCGCGCCGTTGAGCTTTTCCAGAGCCCGCCGGCCGAGGAAATCGGTGTTCTTCCTGAGCTTCACCGCCCAGCCGAGGCCGGCCTCCTGCGGCGTGTCGTTGGGCGTGATGTCGGCGCCCCAGGCGCGGTAGCCTTTTTCCAGCCGCAGCGATTCCAGCGCCCGGTAGCCGACCGGCCGAATGTCGAATATTTCGCCCGCCGCCATCAGCGCATCGAAGACCTCGCCGGTCGCCGCGATCGGCACATGCAGTTCCCAGCCGAGTTCGCCGACATAGGTGACGCGCAGTGCCCGGATGGCGTGGCCGGCAATGGCGATCTCGCGAACATGGCCGAATGGAAAGGCGGCATTCGAGACGTCGGCATCGGTCACCGCTGACAGCACGTCACGGGCGCGCGGCCCCATCAGCGACAATGTGCCGAAATCCTCCGTGACGTCGGTCAGCATCACGTCGAACTCCCTGCCGATATGATCGGCAATCCAGGAGAAATCATGCGTGCGGAAACCGGTGCCGGTGACCACGTAGAATTTTTCCTCACCGAGCCTCGCCACGGTCAAATCGGCCTCGATGCCGCCGCGCGTATTGAGGAGCTGCGTGTAGGTCAGCCGGCCGACCGGCTTGGCGACGTCGTTGGCGCAGATCCAGTCCAGCGCCTTCAGCGCGTCGGCTCCGGTCATTTCGTATTTGGCGAAAGACGACTGGTCGAAAATACCGATCTTTTCGCGCACGTGGCGGTGCTCGTCGCCAACCGCCGGGAACCAGTTCTGCCGGCCCATCGAATAGACGTCCTTCGGCTCGATGCCTTCCGGCGCGAACCAGTTCGGCCGCTCCCAGCCAAGTTTCGAGCCGAACACGGCGCGATGTTTTTGCAGCCGCTCGTACAAAGGCGAGACGATGCGCGGCCGGCCGCTGACATATTCCTCATGCGGGAAGCCGATCGTGTAGTGCTTGCCATAGGCTTCCAGCGTGCGGTCGCGGACCCATTGCCGGTCGCGGTGGAGATCGGAGAAGCGGCGGATGTCGACCACCCACAGATCGAGCGGCGCCTCGCCGTCGACGACCCATTGCGCCAGCACCCAGCCGGCGCCGCCGCCGGACGCGATGCCGAAGGCATTGAAGCCGACGCCGACGAACATATTGGCGCATTCCGGCGCCACACCGAGGATGAAATTGCCATCCGGCGTAAAGCTCTCCGGCCCGTTGATCATCTGCTTGACGCCGGCATTGGCGAGCGCCGGGACACGCTCGATCGCCTGGCTCATATGCTGCTCGAAATGATCGTAATCATCGTCGAACAGCCGGAACTCCCAATCGTCCGGCACATCGCCGCCCGGCAGACCGGTCGTCCACGCCTGCGGGTTCGGCTCGTAGCCGCCCATCACCAACCCGCCGACCTCCTCCTTGAAATAGGTGCGGCGATCGGGGTCGCGAATTGTCGGCGCGTCGGTCGGCAGGCCATCGATCTTTTCGGTGATGATGTACTGGTGCTTCACCGGCTGCAGCGGCACGTTTATGCCGGCGAGCGCACCCACCTGCCGCGCCCATTGCCCGGCGCAGTTCACCACCTTGTCGCAGGCGATATCGCCCCTGTTCGTCCTAACCTTGACGATCCGGCCGTTGGTCATTTCAAAGCCGGTGACCCGCACCTCCTCGAACAATTTTGCGCCATGCATGCGCGCGCCCTTGGCCAGCGACTGGGTGATGTCGGAAGGGCTTGCCTGACCGTCGGTCGGCAGCCAGGACGCGCCGACGAGGTCGCCGGTTTCCAGCAGCGGCCACATTTCCTTGACCTCGGCCGGCGACAGCAGATGCATGTCCATGCCGAAGCTCTTAGCCGTCGTTGCCAGCCGCTTATACTCGGTCCAGCGGTCGGCATTGGTGGCGAGGCGCAGGCAGCCAGTCATCTTCCAGCCGGTGGCGAGGCCGGTTTCGGCTTCCAGCCCCTTGTAGAGATCGACCGAATATTTGAGCACGCGCGTGATCGACGCCGACGAGCGTAGCTGGCCGACCAGCCCGGCAGCATGCCAGGTCGAACCCGAGGTCAGTTTGCCCTGTTCGAGCAGCACGATTTCGGCCTTGTGGTCGCGCGCCAGATGATAGGCCGTCGAACAGCCGATGATGCCACCGCCGATGACGACGATCCCGGCCTGGGCGGGCAAGGTCATGTCCGCGTCCCGTATTTTGTCCTGTAGTTTTCCAGGGCGGCTTCGAGCCGCGCCAGGTTTTCGTCGGCGTAGGCGGCGTAGTCGACACCAGGCGCGTCGAGGTAAAGCTCGGAAACCATGCCCCACATCGCCTCACGCAGCAGCGACGCGCATTGCATGGCGGCGTGCGAGCGCCGTATCGCCGGGTCCGGCTCCTTCATGAAATAGGCGGTCAGGAAGGCGAAGGACTCCTCGTCGCTCATGCCTGCATTCGACGCCGCGCCGGCAAGGTCGAACATCGCGGTGTTGAAGCCTGCATATTCGAAATCGATGAGCCACAGCCTGTGACCGTCGTCGATTATGTTAGCCGGCAAGAGGTCATTATGGCCGAAGACGATCGGCAGCAGCTTTTGCGCGCGCTCGAGCTCGTCCGCCAGCGTCAGCAGGCGCGGCAGTTCGCCCAGCTTGCGGCTACGGCCTTCCTCCAGCGTGCGCGCATAGTCGCGAATGACATGGAATACCCAGAACATGAAGCCGGCGCCGGAGACATGACCGGGCATCTCCCGGTGGAAACCGCGCAGCAACGCGGCAACGCGGCCGAGATCGGCGCGCACGTCCTGCGCGACATAGGCCTTGGCGCCGAGATACTCCGTCACCATGACGCCGGGTCCAGTGTAGTGGACGGCCGGAGCGAAGCCTGCCGCGTGCGCTGCCCGTGCCGTCATCATCTCGCGCTCGCGAAAGACATGGTGGAACGGATAGTCCTGGCCGAGCCGCACGACGTGCCGCCCGGCCGCGTCCTTGACCAGATAATTGGCATTGCTCAGCCCGCCCGGCAGCGGCGCGATGTCGATGCTGCCGGTCCAGCAAGGCAGCGCACGGATGCGGTCTTCGACAGTCACGATCTCGTCCAACATTGGGTCAATTTTCCACGCATGTCACGGCTGGCCAGCGATGACAATCGGACGGAGGAATGGAGGCAACGCGAAGATCTCGTCGGTGCAGATCTCGGGATCGGTATCCCGCACCGCACCGACGAGCCCCTTTGTGCCGGGTTCTTCGACGCCGGCATCCGCCCCCGCGGATCCTGAATTTCGGTACCCTTGCACCCGACGATCTCCCGGGCGTTCGGGCAAGCGATTTTTCGTGCGGCTCAGCCGTCGTCCTCCGTTCCGAGCCTGTCACAGCGATAATGTCGCGCCACGCTGGAGGCGTTGTCAACGCGAAATTGTGGTATTTTCTGGTTTTTTGCCCGAATTTTGCTAAATTCCTTGGAGTTAGTGGCATTTATGCCGTAGAAGCGGTCAGCGGTGCAACAATCCGACCGGATGGAACCGATGGTCCACTCGAAGCGGCATGGCGAAATCCTGCGCCTCCTCAAGGAGGAAGGCACCGTGACCATTGCGAGCCTGGCCGACCGGCTGGGCGTCTCGCTGGAGACAGTACGCCGCGACGTCAAGCCACTGACCAGCGACGGTTCCATCCTCAAGATGCACGGCGCCGTCGGCCTGCCGTCGATTGCCGGCGAAGCGCCGTTCGAGCGGCGCATGCGCGAGAACGCCGATGCCAAGCGGGCAATAGCGCGCATGGTCGCCGCCACCATCCGCGACGGCGAATCGATCATGCTCGACACCGGCACCACCACGTCTTTCCTGGCCCGGGAACTGCTCGGCCACCGGCGGCTGACGGTCGTCACCAACTCCTCCGACATCGCCCGCACATTGGCCACCGTCAACGGCAATAAGGTCTACATGGCCGGCGGCGAGCTGCGCAGCGATTCCGGTGCTGCCTTTGGCGTCTCGGCCATCGAATTCGTCAGCCGCTTTTCCGTCAGCCATGCAGTGATATCGACCGGTGCGGTCGATGCCGTCACCGGCGTCATGGACTATGATCTGGAAGAGGCCGAATTCGCCCGCATGGTGCTGTCGCGCGGCCAGCGTTCGCTTGTCGTCACCGACCATAGCAAATTCGGCCGCCAGGGCCTTGTTCAGGTCTGCGGCTTCGGCGGCTTTTCCGAACTCGCGACCGACCGTCCGCCGCCGCACGACATCGCCGCCGCCCTTGCCCAGGCCGGCGTACGGCTCAGCATTGCCGATGGCGGAAGCGAGGGCTGAGCTCTATCGTGAGCTCTATCGGGAGATCTGCGCCAGCACCCACTTCCCAGCGCCGCCTCTGCCGTGTTTAGTCCGGCCATGGCTTTCACCATCCGCCAATTGCAGTTCTTCATCGCCGTCGCCGAGCAGGGCACAGTGTCGGGCGCCGCCCAGAACCTGTCGATCTCGCAATCCTCGGTCACCGAGGCGATCAAGGAGCTGGAGCACGATCTCGGCGTCGAGCTGTTCGAGCGCCACCCGCGCGGCTTGAACATCACCCACAAAGGCCACCAGTTCCTGCGCCATGCGAGAAAGATCCTGGCCGACGTTTCCGATGCGCGCCGCGCCTTCTTCGGCGAACAGGCCGCGGCAAGCGGGCGGCTGCAACTTGGCGTCACCTCGCTGGTCGCCGGCTATGTGCTTTCCGATCTTCTTGCCCGCTACCGCCGCGCCTATCCGGGTGTCGAGGTCTCGGCGATCGAGGACAATGGCGACTATCTCGAGCACCTGTTAATTGGCGGCAAGCTCGACATTGCCGTCATGGTCACCTCGAACCTGCGCGACCGCACGGCACTGCAGTCCGAAATCCTCGAAGTCTCGGCCTACCGGCTATGGCTGCCGCTCGGCCATCCCTTGGCCGGTGCCGACATCATCGGCATCGGCGACATCGCCTCGGAACCGCTGATCATGCTGACCGTCGACGAGATCGAGGAGAATACCGGAAAGCTGCTGACGGCAATCGGCGCCAAGCCGCATGTCGCCTTCCGCACCCGCTCGGTCGAAGCGGTGCGCAGCCTCGTCGCTACCGGCGCCGGCGTGGCGCTGCTGCCCGACCTCGTCTACCGGCCATGGTCGCTGGAAGGCGACCGCATCGAATCTCGCGATATTTCGGGGTCGTTACCAGTCGTCCAGGTCGGCATGGTCTGGCGGCGCGGCTCCGGCCTGCCGCAGGCGGCTCGTGACTTCATCGGACTTGCCCAGTCGCAGCGCATGGTGCGCCAACGGCCTGAGAAGATCGGCCGCTGATATATCGGAAAAACCGATATCGGCTTTCTGATAAATGAATTTGCGAAACCGGAAATTTCGCAGCACTTTTCGGTCAGGGAACAAAGCTGCCGTTAGAGCGACGTGCGTCCAATTGGACGCACATAGTACGCTCTAAGACTTTTAGTTTTCGCATCGGACTTTCCGAAAATCGATTCCGATTTTCGGGCCGATGCGAGGAGCACGGCCCTTCAGAGCCGCGCATCCAACGTTTTGGAACGGGCGCATGATCTTCTTCCGAAACCCGAAACCGGTTTCGAGGTCATGCAAAAATGGGAGATCGACGATGAATTCATTGCTGAAATCATGCACTGCCTTGACGGTCGCGCTGAGCTTCTCCGGCCAGGCCATCGCCCAGGTCAAGGAGCTCGGCAAAGGCGAAGGCGAGGTCACTATCGTCGCCTGGCCGGGCTATATCGAGCGCGGCGAAACCGACAAGGGCTATGATTGGGTCACGTCCTTCGAGAAGGAAACCGGCTGCAAGGTCAACGTCAAGACCGCCAACACCTCCGACGAGATGGTCTCGCTGATGAACGAGGGCGGTTTCGACCTGGTCACCGCCTCGGGCGATGCCTCGCTGCGTCTGGTCGCCGGCAAGCGCGTCCAGCCGATCAACACCGACCTCATCCCGAGCTGGAAGACGGTCGACGACCGGCTGAAGGATGCGCCCTGGTTCACCGTCGGCGGAGTCCATTACGGCGTCCCCTATCAGTGGGGGCCGAACGTGCTGATGTACAACACCGAAGTGTTCAAGGAGGCGCCGAAGAGCTGGAACGTGGTCTTCGAGGAATTGAAGCTTCCCGACGGCAAGTCGAACAAGGGCCGCGTCCAGGCCTATGACGGGCCGATCCACATCGCCGACGCCGCCAATTACCTGATGGCTCACAAGCCGGAGCTCGGCATCAAGGATCCGTACGAACTGACCGAGGATCAGTACAAGGCGGCGCTCGACCTGTTGCGGGTCCAGCGTACGCTGGTCGGACGCTATTGGCACGACGCCGCCATCCAGGTCGACGATTTCCAGAACGAAGGCGTCGTCGCCTCCGGTTCTTGGCCCTACCAGGTCAACACGCTGATCGCGGCCAAGAAGCCGGTCGCCTCGACTATCCCCGAGGAGGGCGTCACCGGCTGGGCCGATACCACGATGATGGAGGCCGATGCTGCCCACCCGAACTGCGCCTACATGTGGATGGAGCATTCGCTGTCGCCAAAAGTGCAGGGCGACGTCTCCGCCTGGTTCGGCTCGCTGCCGGTGGTGCCCGCCGCCTGCAAGGGCAACGAACTGCTCGGCGAAGAAGGCTGCAAGACCAACGGGTACGACAATTTCGACAAGATCAAGTTCTGGAAGACGCCGGTCTCGAAATGCGCCACCCAGAACGACCAGTGCGTGCCCTATTACCGCTGGGTGTCGGACTATATCGGCGTCATCGGCGGGCGGTGAGTTCGCCTCACCTACGAAGCTCGGCGCTGCCCCTCACCCTTACCCTCTCCCCGTGAAGAACGGGGGTCGCCAGCGTTGGAGCGCCTCCCTTCTCCCCGTCCACTATACGAGGAGAAGGTGCCGGCAGGCGGATGAGAGGCAGCGCTACCGCCTGAAATTTGATGAGCCTGACAGATCAGGACAGCCCCATGACCTCCGCCGTTTCCTTCCAAAACGTCTCTCGCCATTTCGGCAGCGTGCGTGCCGTCGACGCGGTCGATCTCGACATCGTGCCGGGCGAGTTCTTCGCTATGCTCGGGCCTTCCGGCTCGGGCAAGACGACGTGCCTGCGCCTCATCGCCGGTTTCGAGCAGCCGACGGCGGGCTCGATCGCGATCTTCGGCGAACGCGCCGAGGGCGTGCCGCCCTATCGCCGCAACGTCAACACCGTGTTCCAGGATTATGCGCTGTTCCCGCATCTCAACGTGCTCGACAACGTCGCCTATGGGCTGATGGTCAAGGGCGTCGGCAGACCGGAGCGGCAAAAGGCGGCGGAAGAAGCGCTGGCGCTGGTGCGGCTTCCCGGCTACGGCGCCCGTCGCCCTGGCCAGCTTTCCGGCGGCCAGCGCCAGCGCGTCGCGCTCGCCCGTGCGCTGGTCAACCAGCCCAAGGTGCTGTTGCTCGACGAGCCGCTCGGCGCCCTCGACCTCAAGCTTCGCGAAAACATGCAGGAGGAGTTGAAATCGCTGCAGAAGGCGCTCGGCATCACCTTCGTGTTCGTCACCCACGACCAGGGCGAAGCGCTGTCGATGGCCGACCGCGTGGCCGTCTTCAATGACGGCAAGATTATGCAGATCGGCACGCCGGAAGACATCTACCAGCGTCCCAAGACCCGCTTCGTCGCCGATTTCGTCGGCTCGTCCAACGTGCTGCCGCCGGATTTCGTCCAGCGCTATGCCGGCCAGCATCGCTGGGGCAGCCTGCGGCCCGAATCCATCCGTATTGGCCGGGCCAACGGCCAAGGGGTTGCCGCCCGCCTGGTCTCGACCAACTATCTCGGCGCCACGACAAGACTGGCGCTCGATGCAGAGGGCTTGCGGCTGCATGCCATCGTGCCGGCGGGTGCTGCCTTGCCCCGGGAAGGCGAGGCGGTGGTGCTCACCTTCAACCGCGAGCATTTGCATCTGATGGACGAGCTAGGATGAGCCTGGACGCTGCCATGCCGCGGGCCACGGCCCCCGCCATCCTGCCGGGTAGTGGCGGCGTACGCGGCGGGCTCTCCGATCTCTTCTGGCGCCGGCCGCAATTCTTGCTGCTCCTGATGCTGCTACCCCCGGTTCTTTGGCTCGGCATCGTCTATATCGGCTCGCTGTTTGCGCTGCTTTTGCAGAGCTTCTTTTCGATCGATGAGTTCTCCGGCCTCATTAACCGCGAGTTCACGCTGAAGACTTATGGCGACCTGCTGCAGGCCGCCAATCTCGACATCATCCTGCGCACGGTGACGATGGCGGCGCTGGTGACGCTGGCTGCGGCGATCATCGCCTTTCCCATCGCCTATTACGCGGCGCGCTATGCGCGCGGCCGTTGGAAGGCGCTGTTTTATCTCGGCGTCATGCTGCCGCTGTGGTCGAGCTACCTGGTCAAGATCTATGCCTGGAAGCTGATCCTGGCCAAGGAAGGCATCCTGACATGGCTGCTGGCCAAATTGCATCTTCTCTGGCTGCTTGATGCCTGGCTATCGCTGCCGATCGTCGGCGGCAACTCATTGTCGGTCTCCTCAACCGGCACCTTCATCGTCTTCGTCTATGTCTGGCTGCCATTCATGATCCTGCCGGTGCAGGCCGCACTCGAGCGCGTGCCGGGCAATTTGGTCGAGGCTTCGTCCGATCTCGGCGCCTCGCCCGGCCAGACCTTCGGCAACGTGCTGTTCCCACTGGCGCTGCCCGGCATCGTTGCCGGCTCGATCTTCACCTTCTCGCTGACGCTCGGCGACTACATCATTCCTCAGATCATCGGCACCTCGCGGCTGTTCATCGGCCAGGCCGTCTATTCGCAGCAAGGCACCGCCGGCAACATCCCGCTCGCCGCCGCCTTTACCGTGGTGCCCATCGTTATCATGGGCTTCTATCTCTGGGGCGCCAAGCGCATGGGGGCTTTCGATGCGCTCTGACCGTGGCCCATCCGCGCCGATCGGCCTGAAGCTCGCTGCCACCGGCGGCCTGCTCTTTCTGCACCTGCCGATCCTGCTGATCTTCGTCTATGCCTTCACCACCGAGGAGAAGAGCTTCGTCTGGCCGCCGCCGGGCTTGACCACGCAATGGTTCGCCGTCACCTGGAACCGCCCCGACGTCTGGCAGGCGCTGTCATTGTCTGTGCGGGTCGCGGCGATCTCGACTGCCATCGCTCTGATCCTCGGCACGCTATGCGCAGCCGCCGTGTCCCGCACAAAATTCTTCGGCCGCGAAACCATCTCGCTGCTGGTCATCCTGCCGATCGCGCTGCCCGGCATCATCACCGGCATCGCGCTGCGCTCGGCCTTCGCGCTGGCCGAAATCCCGTTCTCGTTCTGGACGATCGTGCTCGGCCACGCCACTTTCTGCGTGGTCGTCGTCTACAACAATGCGGTCGCCCGTTTCCGCCGCACGTCCGGCTCGATGATCGAGGCGTCGATGGATCTCGGCGCCGATGGTTTCCAGACCTTTCGGCATGTCGTGCTGCCCAACATCGCAACCGCGCTGCTGGCCGGCGGCATGCTTGCCTTTGCGCTGTCCTTCGACGAGGTCATCGTCACCACCTTCACCGCCGGCCAGCAGCAGACGGTGCCGATCTGGATGCTCGAAGAATTGATCCGTCCGCGCCAGCGTCCGGTCACCAATGTCGTGGCGATGGTGGTAGTGCTGGTGACGCTGCTCCCCATCCTCGCTGCCTATTACCTGACCCGCGACGGCGACCAGATCGCCGGTTCGGGCAAATGATCTCGTTCATAAGGGAGAGACTTCCATGGACACGCAGATGCTGATCGGCTCGAAATTCGAAAAAGGCACCGAGACCGAGGAACCGATCCTCAACCCGAAGACCGGGGCGACCATCCTCAATCTGTCCGAGGCCAGCCCAGCGCAGATCGAGGCGGCCGTGCTTGCTGCCGAAAAAGCCTTCGTCACCTGGTCCCGCACAACACCGGCGCAGCGCGCCGGCTATCTCCTGAAGATCGCCGATCGCATCGAGGCTGCTGCACAGGATTTCGCGGCGCTCGAGGCGCTGAACTGTGGCAAGCCGATCAATGCCGTGCTCAATGACGAGATCCCGGCGATCGTCGACTGCTACCGCTTCTTTGCCGGCGCGGTCCGCTCGATGCCCGGCCAGGTCGCAGGCGAATACATTCCCGGCCACACCTCGATGGTCCGCCGCGACGCCATCGGCGTTGTCGCGTCGATCGCGCCGTGGAACTATCCGCTGATGATGATGGCCTGGAAGCTGGCGCCGGCGATTGCCGGCGGCAACACCGTCGTCTTCAAGCCGTCGGAACAGACGCCGCTGACCGCGCTGAAGCTGGCGAAAATCCTTGCCGAGATCCTGCCGGAAGGCGTCGTCAACGTCGTGCTCGGTCGCGGCGACAGCGTCGGCAACACGCTGATCAACCACCCGAAGGTCAACATGATCTCGATCACCGGCGACGTCGCCACCGGCAAGAAGGTGCTGCAGGCTGCCGCCAAATCGGTCAAGCGCACGCATCTCGAGCTCGGCGGCAAGGCGCTGGTCATCGTCTTCGACGACGCCGATCTCGGCGCGGTGGTCAACGGCCTGCGCGCCTTCGGCTATTACAATGCCGGCCAGGACTGCACCGCCGCCTGCCGCATCTACGCTGGCAAGAAGATCTACGACAAGCTCGTCGCCGACCTCTCCGCTGCCGTCTCGACCATCAAGTATGATCGTCCTGACGATACCGAAAACGAGATCGGCCCGCTGATCTCGCGTCGCCAGCGCGACCGCGTCTCGAGCTTCGTCGAGCGCGCCTCTGAGCTCAAGCACATCGAGATCACCACGGGCGGCAAGCCGGGCGAGGGCTCCGGCTTCTTCTACCAGCCGACCGTCGTCGCCGGCGCGCTGCAGGAGGACGAGATCGTGCGCCGCGAAGTGTTCGGTCCGGTGGTCTCGGTCACCCGCTTTTCCGAAGTCGACGAAGCGGTGGACTGGGCCAATGACTCTGACTATGGCCTGGCGTCGTCGGTGTGGACCAAGGATGTTTCGCGCGCCATGGCGACGGCGGCCCGGCTGCAATATGGCTGCACCTGGATCAATACCCATTTCATGCTGACCAACGAGATGCCGCATGGCGGGTTGAAACAATCCGGCTACGGCAAGGACATGTCGCTCTACGCGCTGGAGGACTATACGGCCGTCCGCCACGTCATGGTCGCTCACGGGTAGCGCCCGCGAGGAGACGCCTATTCTTCCGCCTCCTCCGCCTCGCCTCCGGCCGGCGCCACCAGCAGCACAGCGGCGCCTAGGAGCGCGGCGATAAAGGAGCCAGCGAGGATGCCGACCTTGACCGCGTCCTGCAGGGCGGCGTCGCTGGCGAAGGCGAGCAGGCCGATGAACAGGCTCATGGTAAAACCGATGCCACAGAGCAGCGAAATGCCGACCATGTGCAGCCAGCCGGCATTGACCGGCAGATCGGCGAAGCCAAGCCGGATGGCAAGCGCGGAAGACCCGAACACGCCGACCAGCTTGCCGGCGACGAGGCCTGCGGCGACGCCGAGCGTCAGCGGCTCGATCAAGGCGGCAGCGCTGAGACCGCCGAGCGAGACGCCGGCGTTGGCAAAGCCGAAAATCGGGATGACGAAAAAGGCGACGATCTTGTGCAGGCCGTGTTCGAGCCGGTGCAGCGGCGAATGGTCGAGATCATGGCCGCTGCCCGGTGAGATCTTCAGCGGTATGGTGAGAGCCAGCGCGACCCCGGCGAGCGTCGCATGGACGCCCGATTTGAGCACCAAAACCCACAGAACGATGCCGAGCAAGATGTACGGCAGCAGCGTCAGCACCCGCATGCGGTTGAGCACCACCAGCAGCGCGATCACGGCGAAGGCGGCGCCGAGATAGGCGAGCGAGAGGCCGCTGGTATAGAACACCGCGATGATGAGCACCGCGCCGAGATCGTCGATGATGGCGAGCGCGGTGAGGAATATCTTCAGCGAGCCCGGGACGCGCCTGCCGAGCAGCGACAGCACGCCGAGCGCAAAGGCGATATCGGTGGCGGTCGGGATCGCCCAGCCAGACAGAGCGGCTGGATTGTTGTGGTTGATGGCGACGTAGACCAGTGCCGGCGCTGCCATGCCGCCGGCGGCGGCGATGCCGGGCAGCACGCGGCGCGGCCAGGTCGACAGCTGGCCGTCAAGCATTTCGCGCTTGATCTCGAGGCCGACCAGCAGGAAGAACACCGCCATCAGGCCGTCATTGATCCAGTGCGAGACGCTGAGCGGTCCGAGATAGGCATGGAGGGCGGAGAAATAAGCCTCGCCCAGCGGCGAATTGGCGACGATCAGGGCCAAGGCCGCCGCAGCCATCAGGACGAGGCCGCCGGCCGCCTCGCTGTCGAGGAATTCGCGCAGCATGGAGACCCGCCGCTTTTCGTCCTGCATGTCGCCTCCGTCGTATCAGTAGCAAGGTCCGACACCGCCAAGCGATGATGCGCAAACAGCGCTGGCCGGGCAAGCCTGTAATGAGAGCCCTTTAGCGCGGCGCGCGCTTGGCGAGGATGCGTTGCAGCGTGCGGCGATGCATGTTCAGGCGGCGTGCGGTTTCCGAGACGTTGCGGTCGCACATTTCGTAGACGCGCTGGATGTGTTCCCAGCGCACGCGATCGGCCGACATCGGATTTTCTGGCGGCGCTGCGCGTTCGCCCGCGGTGCGGGTCAGGGCGGCAAAAATATCGTCGGCATCGGCCGGCTTCGACAGATAGTCGATGGCGCCGAGCTTTACCGCCGTCACCGCAGTGGCGATGTTGCCGTAGCCGGTGAGGATGATGGCGCGGGCATCGTCGCGCTTCTCGCGAATCGCGGCGACGACGTCGAGGCCGTTGCCGTCGGCCAGCCGCATGTCGACCACCGCATAGGCCGGCGGATTGGCGCGCGCTTTGGCAACCGCCTCCTCGACGCTCTCCGCCGTCTCGACCACGAAACCCCTGGTTTCCATGGCGCGGGCAAGCCGCGTCAGGAACGGCTTGTCGTCGTCTACGATCAGCAGCGAGGTATCCTCGCCTTCGACCATTGCGCCAATCGTTTCGTCAGTACTCATCGTGCTGAAAATCCTGCTGCCTGATTTTTACGCAAATATAGTTTCGCAACGCTATTGTCCAATTTAGGCCGTGTCGAACATGGTGGCCGAAGCCTGCTCGGGATTGAGGAAGACGCTGCGCGGCCACGATATCTGCACGATAGCGCCCTCGCCGGGCTCGCTTGAATTGCGGAAATCGAGCGTCGCGCCGGAGCGTTCGAGCAAGGTCTTGGCGATGAATAGGCCGAGGCCGAGGCCGCCGCCGGCTTCGGTGCCTTGTCGTGTCGACATATAGGGTTCGCCGATACGGTCGATGATCTCCGGTGGAAAGCCCGGCCCGTCGTCGATGATCGAGAAGCTGACGGCGGCTTCATTCCAGTTCCAGCGCACTGTCACGCTGTTGCGGGCGAAGTCGACCGCGTTCTCGACCAGATTGCCGAGGCCGTAAATGACGCCGGGATTGCGCCGGCCCACCGGTTCCGGGCCGATGCGCTCGCCCGGCCGAAGCTTGATCGAAATGCCGAAATCGCGGTGCGGCGCCGTCACCTCCTCGACCAGCGAGGTCAGCGGCAGGCGCGAGAGGTGCACCTCGCTCTCGGAGGACAGGCTGGTCAGGCGCTTCAGGATTTCGCGGCAGCGCTCGCTCTGCGAACGCAGCAGCCTCACGTCCTCGCCGTATTTCGGATCTTCGCCAAGCGCCTTCTCCATTTCCTTGGCGACAAGCGTGATGGTGGCGAGCGGTGTGCCGAGCTCGTGCGCGGCGGCCGCGGCGAGGCCGTCGAGGGCAGAGAGATGCTGCTCTCGCTGCAACACCAATTCCGTGGCGGCAAGCGCGTTGGCAAGCAGCCGCGCCTCCTCGGCCACCCGGAAGGCATAGATCGCGGTAAAGGCGATGGAGCAGAACACCGCCATCCACATGCCTGCGACATAGATGACCGGCATCGCCAATGGCGCGCCCTCATGCCATGGCAGCGGCAGGTGGTAAAAGACCAGCAGCGTCGCCGCCACGATCACCAGCGCGCCGAGCATGGCGGTCAGCCGCAGCGGCAGCGACGTCGCCGAGACGACGACGGGCACGGTCATCAACAGCGAAAACGGATTGGTGAGTCCGCCGGTCATGTAGAGCAGGCCGGCAAGCTGCAGGCTGTCGAAGGTCAGGATGGCGAAGGCCGAGAACGGGGTAAGCCGATGCGCCGCCGGATAGCGGAAGGTCAGCAAAAGGTTCATCCAGGCCGAACAGGCGATCAGCGCAAAACACATGCTGACCGGCAGCGGAAATTTCAGCCCGTAAGCGACGACAAGCACGGTCAGGCTCTGGCCGACGATGGCAAGCCAGCGCAACCTGATCAGCGTGTTGAGGCGCAGCCGCTGACTTTGCTGGAAGTCGGGTGCGTGCAGGATGTTTATCATGGCCAGTGATTATAGAGGGGAAACAGCCGGAGGTCTTTTCCGAAAAACCGCCGAAGCCGGCCCTCGGTTCGGGATGACAATCTGGAAGCATCAGGTACCGCGCGGCTTGGCGCGGCTGGTGGCGGCGGCGAGAAGCGGGTTCTCCGGCCAGACATGCCTGGGATAGCGGCCGCGCATCTCTGCCCGCACATCGGCCCAGGAGCCGCGCCAGAAGCCGGGTAGGTCGCGCGTCGTCTGGATCGGCCGGTGAGCCGGCGACAGCAATTCGAGCGTCAGCGGCACAGTGCCGTTGGCGATCGCCGGATGCCGGTCGAAGCCGAACAGTTCCTGCACGCGGATCGCCAGCACCGGCCATTCGCCGCCATAGCGGATCGGCAGCCGGCTGCCCGACGGCGCGTCGAAATGGGTCGGCGCCAATGTGTCGATCTTGCGCTGCAATTCGTGCGGCACCAGCGTCATCAGGCCTTGCGAAAGCACGCTGGGATCGATTGCCGCAAAGGATGCCGCGCCGGAAAGGAACGGCAGCAGCCAGTCGTCGAGGCGCTCGACGAGCGCGGCATCGGAGACATCGGGCCATGGCGCGCCGAGGCCGCGATGCAGCCAGCCGAGCCGCTGCCGCAACGTCTCCGCCTCCCTGTTCCACGGCAACAGGGACAGGCCGTGTTCGCGCAAGGCGTCGAGGATGGCGCGATCCGCGTCGGCACCGGTCGGCGCCGGCAGCATGCGTTCGGACAGCGTGATGGCGCCGAGGCGAACCGTTTCGCGCACCCGCACCGCGCGCCTGTCGCGGTCGAAGCTCACCTCGCGGCGGGTCTCGGTCTTTTCCGCCAGCGCAGTGCGGATGTCGGCCTCATCGATGGCTGCTGCTGCGGTGATGCGGGCGTTCTGCGCCTTGCCCTGCAGGTCGGCGACGACGAGCCAGGTCTCGCCGGCCAGCGGATCGGAGGCGTCGAGCATGGCGCCCGAGCCGTTGGCAAGCACGAAGCGGCCACGCTCGCCGCGCGCTTTGGCGACCCGATCCGGCCAGGCATGGATGAGGAGAGCGCCGGCTGTGCTGCCCTCCCTCTTGAGGGGGTCGGAAGGACGAGCGAGCCCCGTGGCTCGCCCCGGCGCGTCGATCCGCGTAGCGGATCGGGGTGGGGTCGGTTCGGGCACGCCATCGACGACCCCGCCCCGTCTCCCTCGTCTCGCTGCGCTCGGCTCGCTCGCCGACCCTCCCCTCGAGGGGGAGGGTGAAGCCTGCTTTGCCAGCCTCTCAGCCAGCTGCCGGGCGGCGGTGGCGCGCGGCGATCTTTCGGCGCGAAAGCGCAGCAGCCGCCGTTCGAGATCGGCACCATCGCCGCCAAGGCCACGCTCGGTCAACAATACGGCGAGCATCGCCGCCTCGAGCGCCTCTCCGGTTCTTGCCGCCTCGGCGACCATGTGGGCGAGCCGCACCGGTAGCGCCAGCCTGCGCATCGCGGCACCGGCATCCGTCAGGCGTCCTGCCGCATCGACAGCATCGAGCGCACGTAGCAGTACCCTCGCCTCGGTGAGCGCCGGAGCCGGCGGGGGGTCGAGGAAGGACAGGCTGGTCGGATCGGCGACGCCGAACGCCGCGCTATCGAGCAACAGGCCGGAAAGATCGGCCTCGAGGATTTCCGGCGGCGTGAAGGCCGGCAGGGCCGCTGTCTGCTCGGCCCGCCACAACCGGATGGCGACGCCCGGCTGCGTGCGCCCGGCACGGCCGGCGCGCTGGTCGGCGGAAGCGCGGGAAGCACGTACCGTCTCCAGCCGCGTCAGGCCGCTCGCCGGCTCATAGCGCGGCAGCCGCGACAGGCCGGAATCGATGACGACGCGCACACCGTCGATGGTGATGGAGGTTTCGGCGATCGACGTCGCCAGCACGACCTTGCGGCGGCCGAGCGGCGCCGGCTTAATCGCCGCGTCCTGCGCCTTGTTGTCGAGCATACCATAGAGCGGCACGATGTCGGTATCGGCGCCGACCTTGCCCGCCAGCCGCTCGGCGGTGCGCTCGATCTCGCGCTGGCCGGGCAGGAAAGCGAGCACGCTGCCCTCCTCCCCGGCAAGCGCCGAGCGGATCGCCTTGGCCATGGCGTCCTCGATGGTGACGCCGGCCGGCCGCTCGTCATAGCGGATGTCAACCGGGAAGGCGCGGCCTGCGCTCTCGATCACTGGCGCGCCGGACAGCAATTTTGCGACACGCGCGCCGTCGAGCGTTGCCGACATCACCAGCAATCTGAGTTCGGGCCTCAGCGCACCCTGCACGTCGAGCGCCAGCGCCAACCCGAAATCGCCGTCGAGCGAGCGTTCGTGGAACTCGTCGAATAGCACCGCCGCGACACCAGGCAGTTCCGGGTCGTCGAGGATCATGCGGGACAGCACGCCTTCGGTGACGACGAGAATCCTGGTCTTTGCGGAACTGCGGTTTTCCATGCGCATGGCATAGCCGACGGTTTCGCCGGGCTCTTGGCCGAGCAATTCGGCCATGCGGCGGGCGGCAGCGCGGGCGGCGAGGCGGCGCGGCTCGAGCAGGATGATCTTTCCGGCGCCGAGCCATTCAGCGTCGAGCAGCGCCAGTGGAACCAGCGTCGTCTTGCCGGCACCGGGCGGCGCCACCAGCACGGCGCTGTTACCATGGCTCAGCGTTTCATTGAGCGCCGGCAAGACAACGGAGACCGGCAGGTCCGGCAAGGGTTTTGTCGTCATTGTGCTATGCTGTGCAGCCAGTTGGCAGCGACCGCATATCAGCGGTGGCGGTCGCGACGCAACCTCGGCGCCGACTCAAAGCCTGGTCCGCGAAAACGGGTTCCAGCGCACCGTGCCGAGCCGCACCTCCTCGCGCACCATCGTCAGCAGGCCGGAACCGCCGACCACGGCCAAGCCGACCAGCGACAGAAAATCCGGATATTCCCTGAAGAACAGCGCACCTAGAACCACCGCCCAGACGATCTGCGAGTAATGCGTCGGCGCGATGCGGTTGGCCGGCGCGTATTTGACCGCCAGCAGATGCAGCAGCTGGCCGCCGGCGGTAAAGGCGCCGGCCAGCACCAGCCAGGCCCATTGCCTGCCATCCGGCAGCGAGAACGAGGTAGCCGCCGCACCGACGCCGTTGAAGAGCAGGCCGTAGCCGATCAGCACGCCGAGCATCGTCGTGCGCTTTTCCTGCGCGGCGAGTGAACGCATCAGGATGACATTGGTGGCGGCCAGGAAGGCGATGATGAACGCCGCCAGATGGCCGAGCTGCAACTCGCGAAAACCAGGCCTGACGACCAGCATGACCCCGGCAAAGCCGGCGGCGACCGCCAGCCATCGCCATGGGCCGACCTTTTCCTTGAGGACCAGCGTGGCCAGGATAGTGACGAACAGCGGCGCCAGAAAGATGAGCGCATAGACTTCCGCCAGCGGGATGGTGGTGAAGGCATAGACGCTGAGCACGCCCGAGGCGATGCCGGCCCAGGCCCGGGCCTGTACCGCCCAGGGCCGGTTGGTGCGCCAGAAATCGAGCCAGCGCTCGCCTGCCGGCCTGGCAAAGAGCAGAAAGCAGCCGGCAAACAATGTCGAGAAGAAGCCGATCTCGAAGACGTTGAACTGCCCGCCCAGGCTTTTGACAACCGCGTCGCTGCACGAATAGCTTGCATAGGCGATGAGCGCGAGCAGAATTCCGTTGGGCACGTTTTTCCATTTCCGGGAGAGATGAGAGTGAAGATATTGGCGCTTGGCGCGCATTCGGACGACATCGAGATCTTCATGTTCGGTACGATGGCGGCCTATGCCGCGCAAGGCGCAGAACTCTTTTTTGCCATAGCCACGGATGGCACCAGGGGCGGCTACGGCGATCCGTCAGCGCTGGCCCGCAGGCGCCGCAAGGAGGCGACGGCGGCGGCCGGCCTGCTTGGCTTGACGCCGCGCTTCCTCGACTTTCCCGATGGCGGGCTGGTCGCGGATGCCGCGCTGATCGGGGCGCTCAAAGCACTGATCGGCGAGATAGGGCCGGATCTGGTGATAACGCATGCGCCGAACGACTATCATGGCGACCACCGCGCGCTGTCGGATGGCGTGCGCATCGCAGCGTCATTCTCGGTGCCGGTGCTACATGCCGACACGTTCGGCGGCACCGGGTTTTCGCCAACGCACTACGTCGATACCTCCAGGCATTTCGATCTCAAGGCGGAGGCGATCCGGGCGCACCAGTCGCAGGATCCCGAGCGTTTCGTCGACGCGGCGCGCACCCAGAACGCCTTTCGCGCCGGCCAGTGCAACGGCCCAGCCGGATCGTTCGCCGAGGCCTTCCGCTTCGAGCCAGTCTTCCCCTTCGCCGATATCCGCGCGCTGCTGCCGCCGGCCCCAGTGATCCGTCCGGTGGCCGTCAGCAACAAGACGGTGACCTAGGCAGGTCGCCGCAACTTCTCACGTTGCTTTCGTATCCAGCATGCTGCGATGCAGCAACGAATTCGCTTGCCTTGTTTAGTAAAAATTGCATCACTAAACAAATTACTAAACATCCGGTGCGCCGCCGCGTCGTTGTGTTTGGGCCCCCGAGGAGGGGTTTAGCGGGCTCTTGAAACCGTCATCCGGACGCGTTTCGCAAATGGGAGGAAGGCATGAAATCGACCTTGAAATTGGCGTTGGGACTGGCATCGACACTCTTTGCGTCGACAGCCGTTTCGAATGTCGCGCAGGCAGAAGATCTGACGCTTTGCTGGGCAGCCTGGGACCCGGCCAACGCGCTTGTGGAATTGTCCAAGGACTTCACCAAGGAAACCGGCATCGGCATGAAATTCGAATTCGTGCCGTGGACCAACTATGCCGATCGCTTTCTCAACGAGCTGAATTCGCACGGCAAGCTGTGCGACCTCATCATCGGCGACAGCCAGTGGATCGGCGGTGCCGCCGAGAACGGCCATTACGTCAAGCTGAACGACTTCTTCGACAAGGAGAAGATCAGCATGGACGATTTCGTGCCGGCGACCGTCGTCGGCTATTCGGAATGGCCGAAGAACTCGCCGAATTACTGGGCGCTGCCGGCCATGGGTGACGTCGTCGGTTGGACTTACCGCAAGGACTGGTTCTCCAAGCCGGAGCTGCAGAAGGAATTCAAGGAAAAGTACGGCTGGGATCTCGGCCCGCCGACGACCTTCGACCAATTGAAGCAGATCGCCGAATTCTTCCAGAAGCGCGACATCGACGGCAAGACCGTCTATGGCGCGTCGATCTACACCGAGCGCGGCTCGGAAGGCATCACCATGGGCGCCATGGACGTGCTCTACAGCTTCGGCTTCCAGTACGAAAACCCGAAAAAGCCCTACGAGATGGAAGGCTTCGTCAACTCCGATAAATCGGTGAAGGGCCTGGAGTTCTACAAAGCCCTTTACGATTGCTGCACCCCTCCCGGCGCCTCGAACAGCTACATGGGCGAAGGCGTCGATGCCTTCAAATCCGGCCAGGTGGCGATGCACATGAACTTCGCCTTCACCTGGCCAGGCCTGCAGAAGGACGAGAATGTCGGCGGCGACAAGATCGGCTATTTCGTCAATCCCAAAGGTTCGGACGGGGACCAGTTCGCCCAGCTCGGCGGCCAGGGCATCTCGGTGGTCTCCTATTCCGACAAGCAGGAAGCCGCGCTCAAATACATCAAATGGTTCGCCAACAAGGACGTTCAGTCCAAATGGTGGTCGCTCGGCGGCTATTCCTGCCTCAACGCGGTCGTCAAGGACCCGGCCTTCCCGGCCAGCCAGCCCTACGCGCAGACCTTCCTCGACTCGATGGCCATCGTGAAGGACTTCTGGGCCGAGCCGAGCTATGCCCCGCTGTTGCAGGCATCGCAGAAGCGCTTCCACGACTACGTCGTTGCCGGGCAAGGCTCGGCCAAGGATGCGCTCGACGGCCTCGTCAAGGACTGGACCGAGGTCTTCCAGGACGATGGAAAGATGTAGCCGGGGCAAGATGTAACCGGCTCCTCCCGAGCCCGTGACCGAACCGTCCCGTGCCACTTGGCACGGGACACAGTTCAGATAAATTCCATTGTCGAGACGAGCCAAGTGACCGAAGCAGGACTGACCATGCTCAATCGGACGGCGGACAGCGTTGCCCGGGCTACGCCCGAGCCGTTGGCCCGCAAGGTCCGGGGCATCAGCGACAAGGGCCTCGCCTGGCTGTTCATCTCGCCGACGATCCTGTTGCTTTTAGCTATCAACATCTTTCCGCTGTTCTGGGCAATCTATCTGTCCTTCACCAATTTTCGCGCCAATCGGCCCAACGAGGTTGTGAAGAACCTTGGGCTGGCAAACTACAAGCGCATCCTCGCCGACCAGGACATCTGGATCGCCATGCAGACGACGGCGCATTTCGTGTTCTGGACCATCCTGCTGCAGACGCTGATCGGCTTCACGCTGGCTTGGCTGATCGACCGCAAGTTTCGCGGCCACGCCTTCTGGACGACAATCATCCTGGTGCCGATGATGCTGTCGCCGGCGGTCGTCGGTAATTTCTGGCGCTTCCTCTACGAGCCGCAGATCGGGCTGTTCGCCTACGCCGTTTCGTTCGTCACCGGCATTCCGGCAACCGAAATCAGCATGCTCTCCAACGTGTCACTGGCGCCATGGTCGATCATCATCGTCGACACCTGGATGTGGACGCCTTACGTGATGCTGATCTGCCTCGCCGGCCTGCGCTCGATCCCCGAATACATCTACGAAGCGGCCGAGGTCGACCGCGCCTCCAACTGGCGGCAGTTCTGGTCGATCACGCTGCCGATGGCGCTGCCCTTCATCATGCTGGCGGTGCTGTTTCGCGGCATCGAGAACTTCAAGATGTTCGACATGGTCAATTTGCTCACCGGCGGCGGGCCGGGATCGACCACCGAAGTGGCCTCGATCACACTGAAGCGGCAGGCCTTCGAAAGCTGGCGGACGGGCTATTCCTCGGCCTTCGCCATCATCCTGTTCGTCGCAGTGTTTGGCCTCGCAAACATCTACGTCAAGGCGCTCAACAAGGTGAAGCAGAGATGAGCCTGACGTCAGCCCATTCCGTTGTCGCGCCGTCGGCCACGTCGAAGCGCGTCGCCGGCACCATCATCGTCGCCTACGCGCTGATCTCGATCGTGCCGCTGCTGTGGATCTTCGCCACCAGCTTCAAGACGCCGCCGGATTCGATCGCCTATCCGCCGAAGATCCTGTTCCAGCCCAGCCTCGAGGGCTACTGCAACCTGTTCTCGACCCGGACTCGGCAAACACCGGAATACATCAACTCGCTGGGACCGGCGACGGGCCTGTGCGACGAGACGGTGCGCAAGCGCAACATGGTGATCGCCGGCCCGTCCAACTTCATGCCGCGCTTCGTCAATTCGCTGATCATCGCGTTCGGCTCGACGTTTTGCGCGGTGTTCCTCGGCACGCTGTCGGCCTATGGTTTTTCGCGCTTCAAGGTGCCGCTCGCCGACGACCTTCTGTTCTTCATCCTGTCGACGCGGATGATGCCACCGATCGCCGTCGCCATCCCGATCTACCTGATGTACCGGGAGCTTGGCCTGTCGGACACGGCTCTCGGCATGATCCTGCTTTATACGGCGGTCAACGTGTCCTTGGCGGTGTGGCTGCTGAAAGGCTTCATCGACGAGATCCCGCGCGAATATGAAGAAGCGGCGATGATCGACGGCTACACCAGGCTGCAGGCGTTCTGGCGCACGGTACTGCCGCAGGCGACCACCGGTATTGCCGCAACCGCCATCTTCTGCCTGATCTTTGCCTGGAACGAATATGCCTTCGCTGCGCTACTGACCTCGGGCACGGCGCAGACCGCGCCGCCCTTCATCCCGACCATCATCGGCGAAGGCGGTCAGGACTGGCCGGCGGTCGCGGCCGGCACGACGATCTTCCTGGTGCCGATCCTGGTCTTCACCATCCTGCTTCGCAAGCAATTGCTGCGCGGCATCACCTTTGGCGCGGTGCGTAAATGAGCATGACCGCAAAACGCAAATCGCGCTGGCCCGTCTGGGCCAGGCGCGGGCTGATGGAAAACGTCGCCACCGCGATCATCGCTATCGGCTTCCTGATGCTGTTCCAGCCCTTCGCACTGGTGCTCTACACCTATTCCTTCATCACCATGCTTGCGGGCACGGCGATGTTCATCATCGTCTCGAAATTTCCGGAGTAGACGATGGCCGAGATCAGGGTCGAACATCTGAGAAAGGCATTCGGCGATTTCGTCGCCGTGCAGGATTCCAACTTCGTCGTCGAGGACGGCGAATTCTTCGTCATGCTGGGGCCGTCCGGCTGCGGCAAGACGACGACGTTGCGCATGATCGCCGGGCTCGAACTGCCGACCGGCGGCAAGATCCTGCTTGGCGGCGAGGACGTCACCATGCGGCGTGCCCGCGAGCGCGACATCGCCTTCGTCTTCCAGCTGTTCGCGCTCTATCCGCACATGAATGTGCGGAAGAACATCGGCTTTCCACTGCTGGCGCAAGGCATGCCAGGCGCTGAAATCCGGAGCCGAGTGGAGGAGACGGCGAAGCTTTTGCGGATCGACCATCTGCTCAACAAATCGGTCTCCGGGCTTGCCGGCGGCGATCGCCAGCGCGTGGCGCTCGGCCGCGCCATCGTACGGCGGCCAAAATGTTTCCTGATGGATGAGCCGCTCGGCACGCTCGACACCGAATTCCGCGACCTGATGGTCCATGAATTGCGAGAACTGCACAACCGCATCCACGCCACCACCGTCTATGTCACGCATGACCAGATGGAAGCGATGTCGATGGCCGACAAGATCGCGGTGATGAACCACGGCGTCATCGAGCAGTTCGGCACGCCGCGCGAGATCTACGACCGGCCGGCGACGATGTTCGTCGCCGACTTCATCGGCTCGCCGCCGATGAATTTCCTCGGCTTCGGCGGCGGGCTTTCAAAGGGCGCCAGGGAAATTGTTGTGCAAGGCGCGAAGGTGGCCGTGCCGGAGATCCGCGAGGACGTCGCGCCGGCCGAGATGGCGCTTGGCATCCGACCGGAGCACATCCGCTTCGACGACGCTTCGAAGCTGCGCGGTGCTATTTACGGCACGGAATATCTCGGCACCACTCAGATCGTGGCGGTGGAGACAGCAGACGGCATCATCAAGGCCAGGGTGCCGGCCGAAATCCGGCTCAATCCGGGCGATCATGTGGGCCTGGCGCTGAGCAGCGCGCGGCTGTCGCTGTTCGCAAAAGGATCCGGCCGTGCGGTGCGCACCGAAATCCATGACTCGGCCTCCCAGGGGAGAGCACATCATGGCTGACGTTCACATCAAAAGCGTGACCAAGGCTTTTGGCGAGCATGTCGCCGTCGACAATCTCGACCTGCATATCGCCGACGGGGAATTCGTCGTGCTGCTCGGGCCGACCGGCGCCGGCAAGACGACGACGCTCAGGCTGATCGCCGGGCTGGAGCGTCCGGAAGCGGGCTCGATCCATATTGCCGGCCACGACACGACGACGCTGTCGCCGGCCGAGCGCGACACCGCTTTCGTGTTCCAGCAATATTCGCTCTATCCGCATCTGTCGGTTTACGACAACCTCGCCTTTCCGCTGCGCTCGCCAGCACGGAAAATGCCGGAGGATCAGATCCGCCGCCGCGTCGAGGACGTGGCCAAGATGGTGCGCATCCACCACAAGCTGAATAATCGCTCGACCAAACTCTCTGGCGGCGAGATGCAGCGCGTCGCCATCGGCCGCGCTTTGGTGCGCAAGCCGTCGATCTACCTGATGGACGAGCCGCTGTCGTCGCTCGACGCCAAGCTGCGCGCCGATCTCAGGCTCGAGCTGAAGCGCATCCAGGCGGAACTCGGCGCCACAATGCTCTACGTCACGCACGACCAGATCGAAGCGATGACCATGGCCGACCGCATCGGCATTCTCGCCGACGGCGTGCTGGTGCAGATCGGTTCCCCGCGCACGATCTATTCTGAGCCGGCAAACCTTCACGTCGCCGCAAGGCTCGGCCAACCGGCAATCAATTTGTTGCCGGTCGGACTGCTGCCGGATGGCGGCGCGCCGGCGGGAACAAAGACGATCGGTGCTCGTACCGAACATCTTTCGATCGAGAAGGCGGCGAACGGCCATGCCGACGGCGTCGTCGATTGGGTCGAGCATCTCGGCGACCAGAACCATCTGCATGTGACGGTGGGGACCAGGAAGCTGGTGACGCTAACCGACCCCGACACCGACCTGGCGCAGGGCGACAAGATCATGATCCGCTATCGCTCGCCGCTGTATTTCGGCCCCGATGGGCGACGGCTGATGTGAGCGCTGCGCGAGTGTTTTCCTGGCACCTTTCAACCGGCAATTTCGGGCACCGGACTGGACCAATTCGATGAAGCATTTTTTCAATCGCAGGGATACGATCGTAACTGAGGCCCTGGACGGCTTCCTCGGTACGACCGGCGCCGGCGATCTCGCTCGCCTCGACGGCTATCCCGAGATCAAGGTCATTCTCCGCGCGAACTGGGATAAGACCAAGGTCGCGGTCATTTCCGGCGGCGGGGCCGGGCACGAACCTGCCCATGCCGGCTTTGTCGGCATTGGCATGCTGACGGCGGCGGTTTCGGGCGAGATCTTTGCTTCGCCGAGCGTGGAAGCGGTATTGGCCGCCATCCGTGCGGTGACCGGTCCCGCCGGGTGCCTGCTGATCGTCAAGAACTATACCGGCGATCGCCTCAACTTCGGCTTGGCCGTCGAGAAGGCGCGCGCCGAAGGCTTCCGCGTCGAGATGGTGATCGTCGCGGACGACATTGCCCTGCCTGATATTGCCCAGCCGCGTGGCGTGGCCGGCACCTTGTTCGTGCACAAGATCGCCGGCCACCTGTCGGAAGCCGGCATTGACCTGGCGGCGGTTGCCGCGGCGGCGCGGGCAGCGGCGGCGGATATCGTTTCGCTCGGCATATCGCTGTCATCCTGCTCGATCCCCGGTCAGAGCCATGAAGAAAGATTCGGGGCGGACGATGCCGAACTCGGCCTCGGCATCCATGGCGAACCGGGCGTTGAGCGGATTGCGGTGCAAAGTGCCGAAAGGCTGGTTGCGATCATGTCGGAGCGCCTTGCCGCGCGGCTCGATCCGGTCAGCGACTACGCCTTGCTGATCAATAATCTCGGTTCGGTGCCACCGCTGGAAATGTTGCTTGTCGCCAATGCGGTACTGGCTTCACCGCTGGCACAAAAGGTGACGCTGACAATCGGGCCCGGGCAGCTTATGACCGCGCTCAACATGAACGGCTTTTCCCTGTCGCTGATCCGGCTCGATGCATCGCGCGAAGCGGCGTTGCGGGCGCCGGTAGGCCCTCACGCCTGGCTGCCGGCAAGAGCCGTTCGCCAAGCCAGCGTCGTGCCGATGGCCAAAGCCGCCGGCCCGAACAACGCGTCGAAAGCCAGCCAGGACGCACGCACCGACCGGTTGGTTGTCGCGGTCTGCGACCGGCTGATCTCGCTTGAAGGCGCGTTGAACGGACTGGATGCCAAGGCGGGAGACGGTGACACCGGATCGACTGTGGCGGCCGGTGCGCGCAGCGTGCTTGGCCGCATTGCGACACTGCCGCTCGCTGACCCTGCCGCAACGCTCGCCGCCGTCGGCGATATCCTGAGCGCCAGCATGGGCGGCTCTAGCGGCGTGCTGTTGTCGATCTTCTTCACCGCCGCCGCGCTGGCGCTGGAGTCTGGCGAAACGCTTCCCAAGGCGCTTCTCGCCGGCCTCGATCGGATGTCCTTCTATGGTGGAGCGAGGGTCGGCGATCGCACGATGATCGATGCCCTGGAACCCGCCTTGAGGGCGCTGGATAGGGGGAGTCTGGAAGATGCGGCGGTCGCGGCGCAACGCGGAGCCGAGGCCACCGCTGCCATGCGCAGGGCCAAGGCCGGGCGGTCCGCCTATATTGGCAGCCAGCTCGACGGCGTGGTCGACCCCGGCGCCTTTGCCGTCGCCGAGGTCTTCACTGCCCTCGCTGCGTTGCTCGAACCCGCTTGACTGGGGAAAAGAATGCTTCAATTGCCGGATATGCAATTTTCTCGTACTGCCGGCAGCGCAGGGGCCAGGAGCATGGGTGATATGGCGGCAGCGGATATTTCCAGGCTGATCGAGGCGGCGGCAAACACGATCGCCGCACATGCCGAAGAGCTGACCAGTCTCGACCAGGCCATCGGCGACGGCGACCATGGGCTCAACATGAAACGCGGCTTCGAGGCAGTGCGGGCCGAGGCCGGCGCGTTTGCGGCAAAGCCGTTGCCCGAGGCGCTGAAGGCGATCGGCACCAAACTGGTGATGACCGTCGGCGGAGCTTCCGGTCCCTTGTTCGGCACGCTGTTCATGGCGCTCGGCAAGGAGATTTCCGCCGCGCCGGGTCGCGCCGACCTGGCGGCGGCCTTCGGCAAGGCGATCGAAGCGGTTGCCGCCAGAGGCAAGTCGCAGGCCGGGCAAAAAACCATGCTCGACGTGCTGCAGCCGGTGCATGAGGCCCTGCTGCAGGGAAAGACGGCAGCGGACATCGTCGAGATCGCCGACAACGCGGCCGACGCGACCGTGCCGATGAAGGCGCTGCGTGGGCGCGCCTCATTCCTTGGCGACCGTTCGATCGGTCATATGGATGCCGGCGCACGCTCGACTGCGCTTCTGGTGCGAGCCGTAGCCGAGGCAATCGAGAGGCGCGCATGAGCAATGTCGGCATCGTCATCGTATCGCATTCGCCGCTGGTCGCCGAAGGCACCGCCGACATGGTGCGGCAGATGGTCGGCAACGAAGTGCCGCTTGCATGGTGCGGCGGAAACGGCCATGGCGGGCTGGGAACCAATGTCGAGGCGATCATGGGCGCCATCGACAAGGCCTGGTCGGAGGCGGGGGTCGCGATCCTCGTCGATCTCGGCGGTGCCGAGACCAATAGCGAGATGGCGGTCGAGATGATCGGCGAACCACGCGCCCAGAAGATCATCGTCTGCAATGCGCCGATCGTCGAAGGCGCGGTGATGGCGGCGACCGAGGCTTCCGGCGGCGCCTCGCTCAGGGAAGTGGTGGCGACGGCGCACGAATTGTCGCCGTCGTGAACGAACGGGAATTTTGACAAGCATGTCCGCAGCAGCCGAAGCCAGCGTCCTGATCACCCATGAGGTGGGACTGCATGCGCGTCCTTCGGTGAAGTTCACCAAGCTTGCCAAGACGTTTTCGGCCGACGTCGAGATTGCGCTCGCCGCCAACGGGCCATGGTTCGACGCCAAGAGCATCGTCAAGGTGATGGCGGCGAAAGCGCCGAAAGGCACTGTCCTGCATATCAGAGCCAAAGGGGACGGCGCCGGCGAGGCGGTCGGCGCACTGGTCGAGCTGGTGCGGCGCGATTTCGACGAAGGCAAGGACCATGCCCGAACCGCTTAGGCTGCAGGGCATTTCGGCATCGGCCGGCTATGCCGAGGGGCCGCTGTTCGATCTGGGCCAGGCTGCTGTGCGTTATGTCCGCAAGGCGACTGCCGCGGACGAGAAGGCGGCGCTTGAGGCCGCCATCTCCATTGCCGCAGGCCGGCTCGCGACATTGATCGAAACCAGCGACAGCGAGGCGGCCGGGATCCTCGAATTCCAGCTCGCCATGCTGGAGGACGACGCGCTGACCGGCCCGGCCTTTGCGCGAATTGCCGAGGGCATGGCTGCTGATGTGGCTTGGCGAAAAGCGCTCGACGCCGAGATAGCCGGCTATGAAACATCCGAGCAGGACTATTTCCGGGCGCGCGCGGCCGACATGCGCGACATACGCGACCAGGTGCTACGCGCGCTTGCCGGGGGCGGCGACATTGCCGCGCCGGCAGGTGCGATCTTCTACGGCGAGGATATCGCACCGACGCGCTTCCTCGAAACCGACTGGAGTGCCGGCGGCGGCATAGCACTTACGGCCGGAAGTGCCGCAAGTCATGTCGCAATGCTGGCACGCTCACGCGGCGTGCCAATGGTGGTGGGGTTGGGGCTCGTAGCGCGTGGGGTAGCCGGGCCCGGTGCTTCGCCGGCTCAGCTTGTCGGAATCGCACTGCTCGATGCCGAACATGGCGGCATCGTGTTGGCGCCTTCGAAAGCGGAGATCGAGGCATTCCGGCGATCGTCGTCGTCTTTCGCGGCGCATCGCGACAATGCGGTAGCCTATTTGACAAGGCCGGCAGCAACGAAGACCGGCATAGCGGTCCACGTGCAGGTGAATATTGCCGATCCGTCCGATGTCGACCGCATCGATGCTGCGGCGTGCGACGGTGTCGGGCTGATGCGGACCGAATTCCTGTTCGGCAAGACGCTGCCGGACGAGGAGACGCAATATCGCGCCTACCGTAGAGTGCTGGAATGGGCAGGCGACAGGCCGGTGACGATCCGTACTGTCGATGCGGGCGGCGATAAACCTGTGCCGGGCCTGACCGTCGAGGAAGGTAATCCATTCCTTGGCCTGCGCGGGATCAGGCTGTCACTGATGCGTCCGGCGGTCTTTCGTGTGCAGATCCGCGCTTTGCTACGTGCTGCCATGCACGGCAATCTGAAGGTGATGTTCCCGATGATCGCCGTTCCGGAAGAGTATGAACACGCCACCGCGCTGTTCGCTGAGGAGCAGGCTGACCTTTTGGCGCGCGGCATCGCGCACAAAATGCCGCCGCTTGGCATCATGGTCGAGGTGCCGTCGGTGGCCATCGCACCGGAGGCATTCGCCAAGGCCGCCTTCTTCTCGATCGGCTCGAATGATTTGACCCAATACGTGATGGCCGCCGCGCGCGACAATGCGTCGGTCGCACATCTGAATTCCGTCAGGCACCCAGCCGTGCTCCGGCTGATCGCCTCGGTTGCCGCCTTCGGCCGCGAGCATAATATCCCGGTCAGCCTGTGTGGCGATGCCGGCGGCGACCCCGCCTCGATCCCGGCGCTGCTCGAAACCGGCCTGCGTGACCTCTCCGTCGCTCCCGCCCAACTCGCGATGGCCAAGGCGGCCATCGCGGACGTTTCGATCTAGGCCCCGGTATGGCAGACAAGGCGTCGCAATCCGGCCCCGAAGAGGCGATCCGCGCCTACAAGACGATCCTGTCGCAGGTGATCGACCAGCGCCCGTCCGGCATGCGCCAGCGCCTCGCTGATGCGCTGGGCAAGCATCGCAGCTTCGTCACGCAGATTTCCAGCCCGGCCTATTCGACGCCGATCCCGTCGAAGCATTTGCCGGCTATCTTCTCCGTCTGCCATTTCAGCCCGGCCGAACGCGATCATTTCCTTGAGGCCTACCATCGGGCGCATCCGGGAAAGATGTCGCTGGCCGCAGGCTTGCGCAAGACACGCCATGTCTCGCTGATCGTTCCCGATTTCGGCGACGACAAGCAGAACGCGGCGCTCGACCGGGCGGTCAACGATTTCATCCAGAAGATCACCAGCATCGCCGGCAAGGGCAGCTGACGCTGGGCTATTTCGGGAGGACGGCCATGAAGAAATTTTTGAATTCGGTCGATACGGTGCTGACCGAGAGCCTCGACGGCTTCGTTGCCGCGCAGGCCGATATCCTGGCGCTTGGCGAGGAACACAAATTTGTCCGCCGCAAGCTGCTCACACCGGGCAAGGTGGCGCTGATCTCCGGCGGCGGCTCGGGTCACGAGCCGCTACATGGCGGGTTCGTCGGGCACGGCATGCTGGATGCGGCCTGCCCCGGCCAGGTATTCACCTCGCCAACGCCTGACCAGATGATGGCGGCGGCCGAAGTCGTCAATACGGGCGCCGGCTGCCTGTTCATCGTCAAGAACTACGAGGGCGACGTGATGAATTTCGACATGGCCGCTGAAATGTCGGAAGGCGTGATGCAAATCGTGACCAATGACGACGTTGCGGTCGAAAACTCGTCCTACACCACCGGCCGGCGCGGCGTCGCCGGCACGCTGGTGGTCGAGAAAATCGTCGGCGCGGCGGCCGAACAAGGCATGGCACTGGAGCCGTTGAAGGCGCTCGGCGAGCGCGTCAACGGCGCGACGCGCTCGATGGGCGTGGCGCTGACCAGTTGCACCGTGCCGGCGGCGGGCAAGCCGACCTTCAATATCGGCGATGGCGAGATGGAGTTCGGGGTCGGCATCCACGGCGAGCCTGGGAGGCGGCGCGACACATTGAAAAGCGCCGATGCTATCGCCGAGGAGATCTGTACCGCAATCCTGGGTGACCTGGGCGACGGTGCCAGAGGCCAGGCGCTACTCTTCGTCAACGGCTTTGGCGGCACACCGTTGATGGAGCTTTATCTGATGTACAACAGCGCCCGCAAAATCTTCGAGAAGCACGGCGTGACGGTGACCCGGTCGCTGGTCGGGTCCTATGTGACCTCGCTCGACATGGCCGGCTGTTCGATCACGCTGAGCATGCTCGACGACGAGGCGGCTGTTTGGTGGGATGCACCGGTACATACGGCCGCGCTGCGCTGGGGCATGTAGCGGCGGAGAATGCCCCAGAAATAGTCGGTGACAAGACCGGTATCGGCAACGCCGCGCATCGCCAGACAGTTGCCCTCCTCACCCTGCGTAAGATAAAGAATCTGCGGGTTTGGGGAGTTCGAGCATGCGTTACAATTGGGATCGGGCGCCGACGGGTTTCGAGCGCCATGGAAAGGTGCTGGCAGCCGCCTTGCTGATCGTCGGCGGGGTCGGACTTATGCTCGCTGCCCTCCCGCTTTAGGGACAACAAACTCGGGTAGCGGACTACGTCTCAGCGCGTTGCCTCAGTGCGCCTGGCCAGTCACGGCGATGAAACGGCGGTCGCGCCCTTCAAATCCCTGGCTGAAGCGCTGCACGAGCACCGCAAGCACGCCCGGTTTTC
The DNA here is from genome assembly GCF_040321495.1 of Mesorhizobium sp. M0408. Taxonomy (NCBI): domain Bacteria; kingdom Pseudomonadati; phylum Pseudomonadota; class Alphaproteobacteria; order Hyphomicrobiales; family Phyllobacteriaceae; genus Mesorhizobium; species Mesorhizobium sp. M0408. The sequence continues at coordinate 163,207 of NZ_JAMYRO010000008.1, forward strand.
CATCCGGGGTGAATGCGTAAGATTCCGACAGGCTGTAGGAAGTCGGGCAATTCCTCGAACCGGGCACCGCCTTGTCCTCATGCAGCAGCTTGATCGGCTTGCCGTCCTGACCCTGCAGCGTCAGGCGAAAGCCGAGCGCCTTGCCGGTCGTTTCGCCTTGCTGCGTCGCGTCGAAACTCGCTGAACAATCCGCCGTGCTGTCGGCACGGATCTGCTCGAGCTGGATGGTGCCAAGCTCGTCATAGGCCGGCGAAAGCCATTTTTGCGAAACCTGCTCGAGGCGCGCAATGTCATTGTAGGCGACCATGTCGTCGGGAAAGGTGAACCTGTCCAAGGCAGTCCGCTCGCCGCGCGGCGCGATGGCATATTTGGCCAGCAAGGGCGCCGCCAGTTCGGCGGCCTGTGCCCTCGCCTGCGCAAGCGTCAATGTCGAATCCTCCGTCTCGTCGGCGATGACGATCGGCTTGCCGCCGACGAACTCATCGGTCCGCGTGTCGATGATCTCGATCTCCGACCAGCCCGAATCCGAAGCACCGGCATCGAGCGTGCCGTACTGTTCGAAGGCGAAGTAGTTGCCGTCTGGCGAAAAGCCGATGACGCGCCGGGCCGCCGCGTCGCCTGCCTGAGCAGCTGAAGCGAGCACCACCGCCAGCGTCGCAACCGCGGCAAACCCAAGCTCATATCGCAATTTCATCGCGCCCTGCCCCTAATGCCGAAAATTCGAACGATACCGGCCCCCAGACCACCATGACCCGCACTTGCGGCCAAGTTAGAACGACAGCAAACGAAACGCACAAATACATGGTTACACAAACCAGCATACGCTATTTCAAGGACAGCAAACATTCCTGGGGAGGAAGCTGGATGGCGTCACGCTACCACGAGGTCTATGACGGCTGGAAACGCGACCCGGAAAAATTCTGGGCCGATGCCGCCGGCGCAATCGACTGGTTCTCGCCCTTCGAGACGGTGTTCGACGCCAATGCCGGCGTCTATGGCAGGTGGTTCGTTGGCGCCTCGTGCAACACCTGCTTCAATGCCGTCGATCGTCATGTGGCGGGCGGCCGTGCCGACCAGATCGCGTTGATCCATGACAGCGCGATTTCGGGCACAATCAGGAAATTCACGTATGCCGAGTTGAAGCGCGAGGTGGTCGCGCTGACCTCGGTGCTCAAGAATCGTGGCATCCAAAAAGGCGATCGCGTCATCATCTACATGCCGATGGTACCGGAAGCAGCCTTCGCAATGCTTGCCTGTGCGCGGATCGGCGCCGTGCATTCGGTGGTCTTCGGCGGCTTTGCCTCGCATGAGCTCGCCACCCGCATCGACGACGCCAAGCCGAAGCTGATCATCTCCGCTTCCTGCGGCCTGGAGCCAGGGCGCGTCGTTGCCTATAAGCCGCTGCTCGACAAGGCGATCGAGATGTCGCGGCACAAGCCGGAAAGCTGCCTTATCCTGCAGCGCGACCAACTGCGCTGCGAACTCAGGGAAAACCACGATATCGACTATGCCGACGCCGTGGCGCGGGAGCGGGCCGCGGGTGCCAATGTCGACTGTGTTCCGGTGCTTGCCACCGATCCGCTCTACATCATCTACACGTCGGGCACGACCGGCCAGCCGAAGGGAATCGTGCGCGACAATGGCGGCCATATGGTCGCGCTGAAATGGTCGATGGAAAACGAGTTCGGCGTCAAGCCGGGCGAAGTGTTCTGGGCGGCTTCCGATGTCGGCTGGGTGGTCGGCCATTCCTATATCGTCTACGGCCCGCTGCTGCATGGCTGCACAACGATCCTGTTCGAGGGCAAGCCGGTCGGCACGCCCGATGCCGGCACCTATTGGCGTGTGATCGCCGAGCATGGCGTCGTCGCGCTGTTCACCGCGCCAACCGCCTTTCGCGCCATCAAAGGACAGGACCCGAAGGGCGAATTCGTCCCGAAATACGACCTGTCCAAATTCCGGACGCTGTTCCTCGCCGGCGAGCGCGCCGATCCGGAAACCATCAAATGGGCGGAGCAGAAATTGACCGTGCCGGTGATCGACCATTGGTGGCAGACCGAGACCGGCTCGCCGATGACCATCAACCCCGCCGGACTGGGCCTGCTGCCGGTCAAATACGGCTCGCCCGGCGTGCCGATGCCCGGTTATGACATCCGCGTGCTCGACGATGCCGGGCATGAGGTCAAGCGTGGTACGCTTGGAAATGTCGTGGTGAGATTGCCGTTGCCCCCCGGCTGCCTGCCGACGCTGTGGAATGCCGACGAGCGGTTTCGCCAAGCCTATCTCGACGAGTTCCCCGGCTTCTACAAAACCGCGGATGCCGGCATGATGGACGAGGACGGCTATCTCTATGTCATGGCTCGCACCGACGACATCATCAATGTCGCCGGCCACCGGCTATCGACCGGCGCCATGGAGGAGGTTCTGGCCGCGCATCCCGACGTCGCCGAATGCGCCGTCGTCGGTATTGCCGATGCTATGAAAGGCCAGGTTCCACTCGGCTTCGTCGTGCTGAATGCCGGCGTCGACCGCGACGCCGGCATCATCGAAAACGAGGTTGTCACCCTGGTGCGCGAACGGATCGGCCCGGTCGCTGCCTTCAAGACGGTGGTGACGATCAAGCGCCTGCCGAAGACGCGCTCCGGCAAGATCCTGCGCGGCACCATGCAGAAGATCGCCGACAAGGAGGAATGGGCCATGCCGGCAACGATCGACGACCCGGCCATCCTCGACGAGATCACCGCCGCGCTGAACCGCCGCGGCATCGGCCTGTAAGGGGCGCCGAAGCCGAGTTGCGTCCGAAGCTCCGGTATGGAACGACCGGCGCCGGACGTGGTATCCACGCGCGGTGTCGTCATGTTGTTTCGGAATCGAGACGCACCCACAGCCATGCGAGATGCCATACGTGACCCTGTTCCAGCGATCGAGAAAGCCCCAGGCCGCGGCACGCCAGCGGCTGGAGATCGATATGCGGGGCGCAGTCGTCTATGCGATCGGCGACGTGCATGGCTGCTACAAGGAACTCCGCGCCCTGGAGCAGAAGATCCTGCTCGATTCGGCGCCCTTCGAAGGGCGCAAGCTCATCATCATGCTTGGCGACTACGTCGATCGTGGACCCCAGTCGGCGCGTGTGCTCGATCATCTGCTGGCGCCACCGCTCCATGATTTCCAGCGCATCTGCCTTGCCGGCAACCACGAAGTTGTGATGCTGAACTACGTCGACGGGATCATTTCGAGAGAGTCGTGGCTGGCGATAGGCGGCCTGCAAACGCTGTTTTCCTACGGCGTCGACCCGTCGCGCATGGCCGATCTCTATGGGTCAAGCGAGGAGGTCGACAAGCGCATTCGGGACGTCATTCCAGCCGACCACATTAGCTTCATGCGCGCGCTGCCGGTCATGGTCTGTTCGGCGAAATTCGTGTTCGTCCATGCCGGCATCAGGCCCGGCATCGACCTCGCCGCGCAGGACGAGGACGACCTGCTGAATATCCGTTCGGACTTTTTCGACGCTGCGCATCTTCTCGACCGCTATGTCGTGCACGGACATACGCCGGTCGACACTCCGAAGCTCGAGGGACGCCGGCTTGGCATAGACACCGGCGCCTTCCAAACCGGCCAGCTGACCGCCCTCAGGATCATCGACAACCGCGCCAGGTTGATATTTTCCTGAGCGCGATGTCGTCGCTCAGGCGGCTGCCTTGGTGCGCGCTTCCGATTTTTCCAGATAGTAGCTCGAATATTTGTCGAAGAATTTTTCCGAGCCGCCGATCGCGCCATATTTGGCCAGCTTCTTCAGTTCGACCTTGTTCAGCACCGCGCCAATGATTTTCTTGGCGATGTAGGGCTCCGAGCTGAGCATGGATTGCACCATCGCACGCGGCGTGCGTCCCCACTCGGTGACCAGCACGAAGCCGTCGACAAGCGGAGCGAAGGCCTTGGCGTCGACGACAGGCCCGAGCGGCGGCAGATCGACGATGATGTATTCGAAGGTTTCCTTGGCGTTATCGATGAAACGCCGCATGCCGGCTGAAGACAGAAGCTCGCTGGTATGCGAAAACTGGCCACGCAGGACAGCCGGGATGATAGCCAGCTTGGTCTGCCGGTCGATCTTGCCGACCGACTGCCATGTCTGCCCGCTCACCACAGCTTCCATCAGGCCCTGCTCGGCCTCCATACCGAGGCTGCGGCTGAGGCCGGGATTGCGCAGGTCGCCGTCGATCAGCAGCGTTTTCGATCCGTTGACGGCAAGCAACCCGGCAAGATTGGCCGCCACCGTCGACTTGCCTTCGCCGGGAAGCACCGAGACCACGCCGATGACCCGGCTGCCCTGGCCCTCCATGACGACGTCGAAGGCGATCTTTGCGTTGCGCAGCGTCTCGGAGAACATCGATGCCGGTGCATCGACGGTTACCCGCATCCGCGCACGTTTTTCGGCTGCCGACAATGTTTTGGAGGGCTGGGATTTAGAGGACTTGGCGGTCTTGGATTCAACGACCTTGACGTCAGGCTGACCGCCATTGCGCTGGTCATCCTTGCCAGCCTTGCCGATGACCGGCAGATAGCCGAGGAATTTGAGGCCGACCCGGTCGCGCACATCCTCGCCGGTCCTGAAGAAGCGTTCTCTGAATTCATTCAGGCCACCAACCCCTGCCCCCATCATTATGCCAAGCGCCAGCGAAAGCCCCAGCACGATGGCCGTGCGCGGGGTTGCGGCCGACTGCGGCATCGTCGCGTCCGAGATGACCCGGATCTTGCCGACCGGGAAGGATTGCTGCTGGGCGGCCTCCTCATAGCGGTTCAGGAACGTCTGGTAGAGCGTCGACAGCGCCGTCGCCTTTTGGTCCAGCTCACGCAGCTTGACCTGCGACTGGTTGTCGATGGAGCTCTTGCCAGCCGCCAAGGCGACATTTGCGCGGAGCGCGGTTTCGCGCGCCAGAGCGACCTCGTATTCGTTGCGGTAGCTTTCGGTCAGTTGCTTCAGCTCGCCGAAAATCTGCGCCGATATGTCGGCCTTCTCCTTGGCGAGCGCGACGGCCTGCGGATGTTGCGGGCCGAAATTGGCTTCGACGTCCTGCTGCCGCTTGGCGACGGTGAGATAGCGGTTCTTCAGCGTCGTGATGACGGAGCTGCTCGGCTGGTCGTTCGATATCGCGGCGTCCTTGAATGCATTGTCCGAGCCGCTTTCGACGATCGACTTGTACTGCTGATAGCGGGCGCCGGCACGTGCGGTATCGGCCTGCGCGACGATCAGCTGGGTGTTGAGATCGGACAATTGCTTGTCGCTGATCAGCTGGCCGTCATTGACGGCCAATCCGTGTTCGGCCCTGAACTTTTCGACCGCTAGTGCAGCCGCCTGGGAGCTCTCACGAAGCTCGGTCAGCCGGCCTTGCAGCCAGACCGCCGCCCGCTCGGTCGCGTCGAAGCTGGCATCGAGCTGATCGGCGAGATAGGCGTCGGCATAGGCCTTGGTGATGGCGGTCGCAAGCGCCGGATCCGTCGCCTGGAAGGAGATGCTGATGACAAAGCTTCGGCCGATCCGCTCGGCATCGAGTTGGGTCTGCAGTTTGAAGATTGCATAGTCGCGGGGCGACGACGATGCGGTGATCGCGTCACGCGTCGCAGCATCAAGCTGAGCGACATCGGTTGTGCTCGCGGCGCGCTTGGGGCGGACAGACTGGATGATACCGCGAACAAAGCCAGCAACCTTCGACAGGGCCGATGTCGGAGGGTTCATGAAAGCGTCGTTCTGATCGAGCTTCAGCTTGTCGACGACCACCCCAGCCAGCCTGGCCGACTGTAGTATTTCGATCTGGCTCAGAACGGCGGAGTCGGTCTGCATGCTGACCGACGCCGCCGAAATGTCGTCGACGACCTTGTTCAATCCTTCGTCGATCAGCACGCTGCTCGTCGCCACATAGGTAGGAGGCGTTGTCTGCAAGTAGAGCACGCCGAGAAAGAGACCGATGACGGCGCAGGCGGCAACCACTTTCGCCTGCCGCGCGGCCATGCCAAGCAGGCGCTCGATGTCGATGAAGTCTTCGGCGTTTGCCGCATTTGAAGCCGGCAATGGCGTCCTCTTGTCGACAGGAAAATTGGCATAGTTCATCTTCGGTCCAATTCTAGTTTGCAGGCGCTACCGCCTCGAAGGTCGGGACATAGGGTGCAAACCTTGCGCCGGACAGTGCGCGTTACGCGCGGCGCAACGGCCTGTCCTGCGTCATCAGCCGCACCCACAATGCCTCGAAAAAATGGACATTATGCGGCTTCTTCCCGACGCTGATGCGACCGGACGAATTCCTGCAGCATCTCGAAGATCGGGCCCTTCATGTCCTCCCGCGCCAGCGCGAAAGCGACATTGGCCTGGATGAAACCCTCCTTCGAACCGCAGTCGAACATGCGGCCGTCGAAAGGCTGGGCGAAGAAGGCCTGGGTCTGTGCGAGACGCACCATTGCGTCGGTCAGTTGTATCTCGTTGCCGGCGCCGCGCTGCTGGCTGGCCAGCAACGAGAATATCTCGGGCTGCAGGATGTAGCGGCCGTTGATGTAGAAGTTCGATGGCGCGTTGGCAGGAGCCGGCTTTTCGACCATGGCCGTCACCTCGAAGCCCGTGCCGACATCAGCGCCGCGCCCGACAATGCCGTATTTGCTGGTCTCGGTCGGATCGCAACGCTCGACGGCGATAACGTTTGCGCCAGTCTGCGCATAAAGATCGGCGACCTCGGCGAGACACCCGCGCCCGCCGAAGGACACCATGTCCGGCAAAAGCAATGCGAAGGGCTCGTCACCGATGACTTCGCGCGCGCACCAGACGGCATGGCCGAGGCCTTGCGGCGACTGCTGGCGGATGAAGCTCGTCGCGCCGGCGACGGGAAGCAGGCTTTCAAGGGATTCGAGTTGCGCCTTCTTGCCGCTCTGCTCCAGGGTTCCGATCAGTTCAGGATGCAGGTCGAAATAGTCCTCGATCACCGCCTTGTTGCGGCCGGTGACGAAGACGATGTGCTCGATGCCGGCCTCGAACGCCTCGTCAACCGCATATTGCACGACAGGCCTGTCGACCACCGGCAGCATTTCCTTCGGCATGGACTTGGTCGCCGGCAGGAACCGCGTTCCGAGCCCCGCCACCGGTATGACTGCCTTCCTGACTTTTTTCATTGCATGTTCCTTCTGAGGAGATCGATTTCAACCCTGTCGCAGGCGGCGAAACTGTCTTCATTCACCTGCAGCCCTTCACCTCCCCGCCACCACGGCAAACTGTGCCGCTACCCTTCGCAGCCGGACGGCGATCGGCATGCTCATATGCCGAACCGCCGCCGGATCGCTGAGCGCCGTCCATATCGCCTTGAGCGGGGACCGCGCCTTGATGTGCTGGACCAGCGACAGGAATGATGCCGCCCGGCGCAGGCTGCGAGCGCGCCTGGCGAACGCCGCCTCGGCCGCAGCATCCATGGAATGGGTCGCGGCGAAGGTGGCATCGGCCCTGCGCATCGCCTCGACGTGATGAAGTTCGAGCACCCGGGAGATGGAGCCGGTGCGAATGTGGTAGATATAGCCCGTCGTCGGCTCGACCACGCATTTGCCCCCCTTGGCCAGAGCACTGGCCAGGAGGATATAGTCTTCGCCAATGATCAGGCTTTCATCGTAACGCAGCCCGTTCTCGTTCAGGAACCGGCGCTGGAAGATCGGCTTGAGGTAGCCGAGATTGAACCTCGATTCGAAGAGGACGTTGCCGCCGATGAAATCCGCCAGCGAGATTTCACCGAGGCCTTCCAGATAGTCGGCCGGGAACATCGTCTCTTCGGCAACGCCATCCTCGCGAACGACCTGCAGATTATCGACCGCGATTTCGGCGCCCGCTTTCTCCGCGCGTTCGATCATGGTGCAGAGTCGCCCGGGATAGACCGCGTCGTCGGAATCGAGGACCGCGACCCACCTGCCGCGTGCAAGCTCAAGGCCGGCATTCCTGGCGCCGCCGGGGCCACGGTTTTGCTCAAGCGCGACAACGCGTACGATGTCTTCGGGGTAGGATCTCGCCAGGTCGAGCGTCCGGTCGCGCGACTTGTCGTCGACGACGATGACCTCGACGCTGATATTGCGCTGGGCGACGGCGCTGGCAATCGCCCGATCGATGGTCGCCTCGGCATTGTAGGCGGCAATCACGAAGCTCACGTCAGGCTGCACGCTTGCCCCCTTGCTGCGGCGAAGACAGGCCGTATTGGCGGATTTCACGAACCCCGACGAGGCCGCTGACGACGCCGACATGCATAATGCCGCGAAGCACGCTGCGGTTCCGGCGTACGGGGTCGATGGCGACCGGAATTGCCGACAGGAAACTGTAGGCGGCCTTTGCCGCGGCAATGCCGACCTGCTTGAGCCGGGCAAGGCCGTGTGCGTTGCGCCCCAGAAGATGACCATGCGTCTGCCCAACGCGGAACCGGCGGCGGCCGAGCCAGTCGAATGCCGCCCTGGCAGGTGGCACCGCTTCGTCGACCCAAGCCTCCGGCGAAAAGGCGATGCGGCCGCCGGCCTTGACCATCTGGTCGAAGAATTCCGTATCTTCGCCGCCGGTCTGGCCACGTGCCAGGCTGAAGCGCCGGCCGCGCAGGCTCTCAGCGCCAATCCTGAGCAGGACGTTGCAGGTGTAGCCGGTGCGGATTTCGCCGCTCACCCAGACCGGCAAGGTCGAGTGGAAATCGCCTTTGCGCATCCAGGCGGGCGCATCCGGCAGGTAACGGGCTTGCACCGGCCCAAGCACCGTCGCAGCACCTGTTGCTTCTGCCGTCGCCACCAGTTCGGCAAGCCAGCCAGCGGTGGCCGTCTCGTCGTCGTCGATAAAGGCGACGAAATCCGCCGCACTGGTATCGAGGCAAGCGTTGCGCGCGATCGAGATGTTGCGGGCCGGGGCGTGCCGGTAGGTCACCGGCAGCTTCAACTCCCCCGCCAGCTTGGCGACCAGCGTTTCGGCCGTCGGCGTATCGTCGTTGTCGGCGATGACGATACCGACGTCGAACCCCGCAGGCATGTCCATGGCCGCTATGGAGCGAAGCGTGTCGGCAAGCTCCGGCCGGCGGAATGTGCAGACGCAGATATCGATGCTTCGATTTTTCCTGACCGGGTCCATCACGCTACCCCGCGCTGCGGTCGCGGTGCGAGCAGTTGCAGCCAGAAACCGACCGACCAGCCGAAATGCATGATCATTGCCGAGACCCCGGCAAGCGCAATGTCGGCTTTGCGCTGGCTGACGGCGGTCCAAAAGCCGTAGCCGAGGCAGACCGACGCCCATAGCAAAAGCGGCACGGCCGCCAGCCAGTGGACGAAGGAAAAGGCGGCGAGAAGAACCACGGGGAACACCAGAAGCGGCACCATCTGCCGGATCTTCGGGATCATGCGGTGCTTGAGAACGTTCTTCGCCCGGCCACGGCCATAGCCGAGATATTGAAAATAGAGGCCCTTCAGCGAGGAGCGCGGGTAGTAGACCATTTGCGTCTTGCCGGTCATCCAGATACGGTAGCCGGCCTGGCGGAGCCGATAGTCGAGTTCGGCATCCTCATTGTGGCTGAAGGTTTCGTCATAGCCGCCGACCGCGGTGAAGGCCGATATCCGTATCAGTGCGTGGTGGCCATGATCGACCCATTCTCCCGCCGAAAGATGCCGGTGCTTGGAGCCGCCGGTGCCGAGCCTGGAGTTCTGCGCCGCTGCCGCTGCTTTCTGAACCATGCCGCTGCCACTGGTCAGCATCGAGACGACGACCGAATCCGCACCGGTGGCCTGCGCTTCTTCGACCAGCCGGTCGCAATAATCCGCAGGATAGCCGCCATGCGCGTCGATGCGAATGAGATAGTCGACGCCTTCCCCGAACCTGGCGACGGCGAGATTGATTGCCGCGCTCTGCAAGCGCTTTTCATTGTGCAGCAGGATCACCCGCTGATCTTTTGCGGCGATGTCCGCGACGATCGTCCTGGTGCCGTCCGTGCTGCCGCCATCGGCAACGATGATCACGGCGTCCAGCCTCTCGGCCGCAGGGCGGAGCTCTCGAAGCAACGCGCCGATATGGGCCGCTTCGTTCAGGCACGGAACCACGATCATGCAGGATGGAATTTCGGTTTGCGTCATCGGCAGTCCTTCTATGCCAATGCTTCGGCAGCATATGGACCGGGAGCCGCAGTCAGCCCGCGGAGCTTTTCGACGAGCGCCCGGCAATCGGCGCGGTCGTAGCTCCAGGTGCGCGGATTGCGGGCGAGAACACGCGCCCTCAATGTCTCGAACCGATGCTGCTCCATCGTGCCGACGGCGGCTTCGAGCGCCTCGGGCGTGGCTTCTGGCAAAAGAACCCCTATGCCTTGCCGGTCGAGGAACCGGCCGGTTTCGGTGGCTCCCATCGAAATCGGCACGGCTCCGAAGCGGCAGCCCTCATAGAGCCGGTTGGGCAGCAGCCATTCGGAGTTCAGGCCCTGCTCAAAAAAGTCGATGGCCCAGGAAAAGTGAACCTCGCGGTAGATCGCCGCCATGTCCTCGGGATTGCGGTAGGGCCCGCCAAACGAGAGCCAGGGTTCCGATTCGACAAAACCGTGGAAATCGGGAAATTCGGACAGCGCCGGGCGGCCCCTGAGGACGATTTCAAAGCGGCCGTCGAGGCGGCGCGAAAATTCGGCCAGAAGCTCCAGGGAACGGCGGCAGCGGAGCGCCCCGAACCAGCCGATCCGCCAAGGCGGCGCTACGGGGTTCTCCGGCGCCGCGCGGTCATCCAGCGAGGCCGCGGCTGGCTCGAAATACTTGTTTTCGAGCAGTTCGACCGGGGCGGCAATCTGTCCGAACGGCTTGAAATAGTTGGCGATGAAGGCCGGAGAGCTGGTCACCAGAAGCTTCACATCCCTGGCCAGGAAGCGTTCTGCGCCGCGCATCGCCCAGCCCAGCGGATCGTCGCGAAGCAGCAGGCGATGGATATCCAGGCACTCGTAGACGATCGGCACCGTTGCCTGGAAAGCCGACCTGGCGCGGCGGGCAAGCGCCAGCATTTCCAGATTGCGCGCGATAATGAGGTCGGGCCGTGGCATTGAGCCCAGCTTCGAGCCGGTCGAGACGACTGCCTTCATGATCGCGGCCAGACGTTGGGCGAATCGGCCATCACGAGTCGGGCCGAGATCGATCGGCTGCAAGCCCTCGACATCAGCAACTGCGCTTGCCGTACGACGAAAGCCCGCCAGCGTAACCTGGGCGCCGCCTGCCTTGAGCATTATGATCCGCCGGCGCACTGCCGGGTCGGAGACGTCGTGTACCAAGTACAAGACATGCAGCATGAAAACTCGACCGCTGTTGGCCCGCCCGCGACAATGCTAGTACAGCTCTTGCTGCATCGCAACATTTTTGGTTGCAGCGTAGCAAAGATCCCCGTTTTTTGTTGCACTGCAAAATCGATGGGTTAATCTCGCTCTGCTTGGGCCACATGGACCGCGCGTTGGCCTGCCATCGGGCTGCGCGCCAATAATCACGACGCGAGGACCATCCTTGGCGTGCAGCATTTTCGGCCAACCCGCCTGCAATCCGCCCCTTCGCACCCGTCGATGGAAGCACGGGACTACTCACGAAATGAGGTCATTCCATGAAGATCGCGGTTGAAAACACCGTCTGCCTGAATACCGGGGATGCAGCGATTCTCCTGGCGATCCGCCATGTTTTCAAGACGATCGTGCAAGACGATATCCAGTTCTGCGTCTTCGACAGCCAGCCGGAGGTGGCGGCGAGGCTCTACACGAAGAAAGAGTATCCTGATCTCGAATTCCACAAGCTGCTGTCGGAATCGCTGTTCCGCTACAAATACGGCAGCGGGCTGAAGAACCTGTTCAAGCCGATCTACAATCGGCTCGTCCTCAATGCCCTGCGGCGGTTCGGCATCCGCGGCGTTCTCGGGCGTTTGTTCAGCTCAAGCAATCGCCGTGGTCTCGAGATCTACAAAGGCGCCGACCTCGTGGTCACGACAGGCGGAACCTATCTTGTCGAGACTTACAATCTGGAACGGCGACTCAATCAATTCCGGATCGACGCGATTCTGGGCAAGGACCCCGTCTTCTTCACGCAATCGCTCGGCCCGTTCAACAAAAGTTACAATCGCCAGGAGTTGAGCCCAATCTTCGATCGGAGCCCGCTCATCCTGCTGCGCGACGAACGTTCGCGAGGCCACATTGTGGACATGGTGAAAGACCCCGGCAAATGCCACGTCGTGGCCGACGCCGTCTTTGCCCTGGCCGACACCGACAGGATCGGAAAAATTCTGGCCTCCGGCCAGTCGGCGACCGTCACCGGCCGCGTCGCCATTTCCGTCCGTCACTGGAACTATGTCAGCGACGGCGAGGGCGGCATGCGCCGCTACATCGACTCGATCCGCGCGATCGCGACCATCCTGGTCAGGGACCACGCCAAGGAGGTCACCTTCGTCTCCACCTGCCAGGGCGTGCCGGAATACGCCCATGATGATTCCAAGACGGCGCGGGCTATCGTTGCCGAACTCGATCCGGAGATCGCCAAGCATGTCAGCGTGGACGCTTCGTTCCACACGCCGGAGCAACTGATGGCACTGGTGAAAGGCTTCGACTTCGTTGTCGCAACGCGCATGCACATGATGATCATGTCGCTCTGCGTCGGCACGCCGGTGCTGCCGATCGCCTATGAATTCAAGACCAAGGAACTCGCCAAGCGGATCGGCGTCGCCGACCTGCTGCTCGACATCGACACGGTGACGCCCGAGGAAGCGAGCGAGAAGCTCGGCAGACTTACCGCCAATCTCGACCTCTATCGCAGGACGAGCCTTCAGGCAGTGCTTGAGGAGCATGCGTCGGCGATGTCGGCAGGTGAGCTTTTGAGGCCGGTGATTGCCGGCCTAGCGGGCGTTGCGCATGGCGCTGGAAAGCGTGGTGAACAGGGCGCTGCGCGACTGGCGAAGGGCAAGCATGAGGACCAGGCCGATCGAATAATTGAGGGCAACCGCCAGGACCACCGCGAGCAGGTCTGACTGGCTGGTCAGCGATGCCGGCAACTCCCGGTACACGGACCAGGCAAGCAGCGATGACGCGATGAAAAGCCCCTGCATGACCAGGAAGTCGGCTGCGGTCACCGGGCCGACCCGGTGGACAAGAACGGCAAGCACCGGGACGCGCAGCACATAGCCGCTGATCGCATAGGCCGCCGCGACACCGACGGCGCCCCAGTGCAGGCCGATGATGAAGGCGGCGACCGTCGTCAGCGACGAGTAGATGCCCCAGTGGAACATGGTCTTGGTCTTGCCCTGGCAGATGAAGATCCAGCCGGTGGTGCTCGAGACGGACTGGATCAGGCTGGCGATGCCCAGCCAGGCGAAGATCGGCGCCACCGCCGTCCAGCGCTCGCCGAAGAGAAGCCCGACGACCTGGTCCGACGTCAGCGTCAGCGCCGCGATGCCGGGCATAGTGATGGCCGCCAGCATCCAATTGGTTCGCACATAGATGTCGCGAAACCGCGCCTTGTCCTCATGGATGCGGCTCAGCAGCGGCACCATCACGCGTGTCAGCGGCTGGTTGATGTTCTGCAGCGGAAACAGCAGGAGCTTGTAGGCGCGGTCATAATAGCCGAGCTCGATCGCGCCCGAATATTTTCCGATCAGGATGTTGTCGAGATTGCGCGAGAAGAAGTTGGCCAGATTGAAGCCGGTCAGATTGGCGCCGAAAGACAATATGTCGGTATCGACCTTCAGGTCCGGCCGCGACGGCGTCCAGCGCGCCACCTGCCATGCCGCGGCCAGCGCGACAACGGCCGATACCGCAGGGCCGATGACCAGCGACCAGTAGCCCAGCCCCGCATAGGCGGCGATTGCGGTAGTCGCAAGTCCGGCAGCAGCGGTTATCACGTCGTTCAGCGCGAGCTGGCCAAAGCGCAAGTGACGGTTCATCAGCGCCAGCGGCACCGCGGCGAGGCTGCCAAGCAGCAGCGGCAAGGCAGAGCCGATGGTGATCCCCACCATGCGTTGATCGCCATAGAAGGCAGCGATGGCGGGCGCCAGGCATGCAACCACCACGGCACTGCCTATCCCCACCAGCGCACTGATCCAGAATACCTGGTTGAGCTGCTCGGTGCTGATATCCTTGCGCTGGACCACGGCCTGTTGCAGGCCAAGATTTTGAAGCAGCCCGACAAAGGCCACGATCGGCCCGACGGAAGCCACCAGGCCGAAATCCTCGGGCACGAGCAGACGCGCAAGCACGATGACGGAGAGAAACTGGATCGCCATCTTAAAGCCTTGCGCGCCGATCGTCACCACGCCGCCGCGCAGGGCGACGCGACCGAACTGGGGGGGCGGGTTGGCGTTCATGCCGGCTGCCTGGCTTCGGCCAGTTGAGCAACGATCTGCGCAAAACGTTCGTTGAGTACGTCCGCGTTGAAATCCTGCTCGATCTTGCGGCGCGCCGCACGTGCGATGCGCTCGCATTTGTCCGGGTTCTCGGCCACCCAGACAAGCTTGCGGGCCAACGCCGCAACGTCTCGCTCCGGTGCGAGGAAGCCTGTCTCCTGATCCTCGATCAGTTCGGGGATGCCCGAGTGATAGGTGCTGACGACGATCAGCCCGGCGGCCATAGCCTCCATCAGCGCCACCGGAATACCCTCGAGATCGCCGTCTCGCGCGGCAACGCTAGGCAGCAGGAATACGTGGGCATTGCGCAGGCGCTGCTTGACCTCGGCGTGCGGACGCGGCCCGAGGAAAGTCACCCGGTCGGCAATGCCGAGATTTGCGGCGAGCTTCTTCAACTCTTCCAGCAATTCGCCGCCGCCAATCACCGAATAGACCCAGTCGCGCCGCGGCAGGCTGGCGAGCGCCCGAAGGGCGAATTCGATGCCCTTCTTTTCGGTCAGCCGGCAGACCGAGATGAAGGACAGCGTGTCCCGGTCCCAGGAACGCCAATGGTAGCCGATCTCACCGGGCCGCACGCCCATATGGTGAACCATGACTTGCGCGGGGGGTGCGCCGACGCCGATCAGGGCGTCGCGGAAAAACGCGTTCACCGGGAGCTGGAGAACGCCCTTGTCGAAGACAACCTTGTAGCGCGTGAGCGTGTTGTCATGCAGCGGTTCGCCAACATCGCGGCCGTGGAATATGGTCACCAGCGGAGCGGAAATCCGGCCTCGTTTCATGGCGCGGGCGACGCGCATGCCGTTATTGCCGAAATGCGCGACGATCACATCGGCGTCCTGCAATTTGCGCGCAAAAGCGATGTCGATAGCGGTCGAGAGCTTATCCCAGAACCTGCCCGACCATCTCCTGAGCGTCGGGCGAAAGCGCCCCAGCCCGCCCCACCAGCAGACGACCTTGCCAGGGAGAGCCTGCCAGCGGCGATCGTCGATGTTGCGGTCCTTGCCGAAGGACGTCTCGTTGCAGACGACGCCGACTTGCATGCCGCGCTCGAGGCACCCTTCTATCTGGTCGAGGACGAAGGTCTCCGACAAAGAGGGGAACTTATCAACTACGAAGCAAATCTTCATCGGATGGACGATCTTTCGAGGCCGGTCGGCGATCTGCTCGCGCGGATGAGGGCTGACGCCCGTCGCTACCGTGCGAGGCGCCTCAAGCGTCTGGTGTTGTGCGTGTCGTTGTCCCAAGGCAGCTCCCACCCCGGTCAGGCGCGAGAGCCGGCTTTTGGGCAACGTGCATGGTTTTGGACGAAATGCATCAGGCGGCACGCTCCAGCGCGCCTTGCCTGGCGTTGTCGAGAACGCGGAGGAAGGTCGCGAACTGGCTGTCGGGGTTCATTTGCGGCCGCTCCGAAAACAGCTGCGCCGCCGCCGACAGCCGATCGTACTCGGCCTTGTCGCTCCATAGTCGCCTGACCGCGGCGACCCAGTCGTCGAGCGGTGCGTCATAGTCGAGCACCACGCCGCCGGCGCCAATCGCTTCCGGCAGGCCGCCGCGACGGGACCCGACGACTGGAATGCCGCTGCAATGGGCCTCGGATGCCACCCGCCCCCAAGCTTCTTCCCATTTGCTGGGCGCCAGCAGGATCTTGGTGCGGCCATAGACGGTCTTCATGTCGCTGGTGCGGCTTTCCAGCCTGACGTTGCGCAGCGGCGCGATGATCCGTTCGATCTGCGCCCGGTGGTCGTCGTCGAGCTTCCAGCTTTCGACGAACAGGAACGGAATTTCGGGGCATTGGCCGGCGATGCGCACGGCGAGTTCGAACCCTTTTTCATTGTAAGGATTGATCAGCGTGACGAATTCACCGGTGGTCGGCGTGCTGTAGAGCCCGGGATTGATGGTCGGCGGGATCACGGTCGAATCGATGCCGAACCTTTCCTTATAGGTGCGCGCAGTGAATTCGGAGTTGGCGATATAAAGCGCCGAATGCAATTCGCGCAGGTCGCCGGCCAGTTCGTGGAATTCGACGTTCCGCAGATAGACCACCAGCGGCACGCCGAGCGCCTGCAGCGCCTTTCCGATCGGCACCGATTTGTGGCACTGCACGACGGCGACATCGGGATCGAGCCGTTCGACCGCGAAGCGCGCCGCCTCCCAGGGAAACCATGCCCGCACGACCGGATAGCCGGGATAGCTGTCGATGACCGCTCGCTGGCGAAGCAGCTTCATCTTGGCGCGCGCCTTGAAGCCGAACATGCCGTCACCGAACAGCGCCGCCAGAACCGAGGCGTCATGACCGTGCTCGCGCAGCTGCTCGACCAGATGATGCGTGCTCGACTGAACGCCACCGCTGAACTGCGGCGTGTAGCCGTTGCCGCCCGCAAACAGAACTTTCATGGACCTGGCTCCTTGCTGGACCGCCCTAGCGTCACGCCGCCATTCTGCCGATGCTGTGGTATTCGATGCCGTGGCGGGCGATGACCTTGGGGTCGTAGAGATTGCGTCCGTCGAAGATGACGGGCGTGGTCAGCGCGTTCTTCAGCGCATCGAAAGACGGCGCGCTGAAGCTTTTCCACTCGGTCACGATCAAGAGCGCATCGGCGCCTCGCAGCGCGGCCTCCTTGGTGCCGCACAGTTGCAGGTCGTCGCGCAGCCCGTAGATCGCCTGGCATTCCTGCATCGCCTCCGGATCATAGGCCTGCACATTGGCACCAGCGGCCCAGAGCGCTTCCATCAGCGTGCGGGCCGGGGCCTCGCGCATGTCGTCGGTATTGGGTTTGAAGGCCAAGCCCCACAGCGCAAATGTCTTGCCTTTGAGATTGCCCTTGAAATAGCGGTCCACCTTCTCGAACAGGACCGACTTCTGCTGGTTGTTGCGCTCCTCGACGGCACGCAGCAGCTTGGCGTCGAACTTGACGGCCTCGGCAGTCTTGATCAGGGCACGCACATCCTTCGGGAAGCACGAGCCGCCATAGCCGAGGCCCGGATAGATGAAGTGGTAGCCGATCCGCGGGTCGCTGCCGATGCCCTTGCGGACCTCCTCGATGTCGGCGCCCAGTTGCTCGGCCAGGTTGGCCATTTCATTCATGAAGCTGATCTTGGTCGCCAGCATGCAATTGGCCGCGTATTTGGTGAACTCGGCACTGCGCACATCCATCACGATCATCTTTTCGTGGTTGCGGTTGAACGGCGCGTAGAGCTCGCGCATCACCGCCTCGGTGTCCTCGTTGCTGGTGCCGACGATGATCCGGTCGGGCTTCATGCAGTCGCTCACAGCGGACCCTTCCTTGAGGAATTCCGGATTGGAGGCGACGTCGAAAGCCAGATCCTCGCGCCCGCGCGCCTTCAGCGTTGCGGCGATCCTGGCCTTTATCCTTTCGCAGGTGCCGACGGGCACGGTCGACTTGCCGACGACGATCTTGGGCTCGTCCATCTCACGACCGATGGCCTCGGCGACGGCCAGCACATATTTGAGGTCGGCCGAACCATCCTCGCCCGGCGGCGTGCCGACGGCGATCATCTGGATCTGGCCATGCTTGATCGCCGCGGCGGCGTCGGTGGTGAACTTGATGCGGCCGGCGGCATGGTTCTCCTTGACCATGCTTTCGAGCCCAGGCTCGAAGATCGGGACATGACCCTGGTTGAGCCGCTCGACCTTTTTTGCATCGATGTCGACGCAGACCACCTGATGGCCGACTTCGGCAAGCACCGCCGCCTGTACAAGACCGACATAGCCGATTCCAAAGACAGTCAAATTCATTCGGTTTCATTCCTGTTCAGTGTTTCGGGCCTGTTCGAGCTTCGGTTTTCCGACCACCTTCGGCCCGGCCGGTTCAGATGCGCTTCTAGTTTGTGTTGCATGCCAGCGATTCGGGGAATTGGCAGGGCTGGCCAAGTGCGGTGAATGCAACGCGATCCACCTGCATGGTGAGCTTGCGGCCGGGATCGGAGAACGGCCCCATCCAGCCCTTCATTGTATCGCTGCCCCAAAGGCTGAAATAGATCCTTTGCGAATGGGTGGGCAGCTTCGCCGGATCGGTGATCTCGTGGACAAGCTTGCCGTTGACGTACCAGCGCAGCCGGTCCTTTTCCCAGACGAAGGCGTAGTCGTTGAAGGCCTTGTCGGTGCCGCCAGCGACGTCGACCAGTTTCTCGTTCTTGCCTTTGCCGGCTATGTAGGCGTTGACCTGAACCTTGGACGTGTCCTTGGTCAGCACCTCGAAGTCGATTTCATCATGCGGCTGCTTGTCGGCATCGCCGACGAAGCTGAAGAATGCCGCGTTGACGCCGGAGCCCGTGTCGGTCTTCATCCGCGCCTCGTAAGTGCCGTAGCCGAAGCGCTGCTTGGTCTGGATCTCGGCGCAGGCGAATTCGCGATCCTTCAGCTTGCGCTTCTCGAAACCGAGCGTCAGCATGCCGTCGGAAAGCCCGATCAGGCTTTTGGACCAGGTGCAGTTCTGATGCTTGCCGTTCGTCCAGCCGTCGGAAATGTACCAGCGCGCGCGACTGAGGCTGGTGAAATCATCGACAAAGGACGGCGCGGTTGGGAGATCCTGGGCGCGCACGGGGACCAGGCCCGCAACCATGCTGCCGAGAACGACCAGCAGAAACGCGCCGTCTGAACGGAGCCGCCGCAGCTTGCCTGGGATCGGGCGCGTGAACGGGGTGCCTCGGGTTGCCGGGGCGGGCGTGCTTTTAGGATCTGCGTTCATATCAAACTCACCTTGTGCTGTGCGCCCCCAAAGCGATCGTTCGAACCGTGACGAAACAACCTGATCTTGACCTCTGTCGCTCCCAAGCTCCGTGTTGTGCCTAAAACCATTGCGCCGACTCGGGGTGTTCGCTCAGCCTGTGCCGGAATCGGCGGGCTTCACAAAATCGGTCCTTATGTCGGGGCCGTTCTGCCGATTCTCATCGAAGATTTCATCCAGCGAATGACGGAGATCCTTCATCATCTGCTTCTGGCGCGAGAGCGCCGCGATGCGTCGCTCGCAATTCAGGATCGACCTGGTCAGTTCGCCGACTTCGGAGGACTTGCGGGAGGAGACCGCTCCGTTCTCCATGGCCTCGACCAGGAAGGCGGCATTGGTAGCCGTTGTCCTGTAGCGGTTCTCAAGCCCGTTCTTCTCTGCCTCGACCTCGGCCGAGATCTGGTCCAGCAGCTTTGCCAAGCGATCGAGGCGCGAGGTGTCGGTCTGCGTGTCGCGCGCCGGATCTCTCGATCGGAAGCGAAAGATCGAGGCCATGCAGTCAGCGCCCCATCATCGTCGAGCTGGTGACCGGCCTTGGCGCCCGTCCGCGTTCAAAAGACATTTCTTGCATCGTCCAGCTCCTCTGACAGGGGGATATCTTGGGCCAGTTCGGTTGGCCGTCCAAAATTGCTGCACCGCAACATAGATTGCCATTCCCTGCGCGGATAGGCAACCACCTAGATCGTAAACTCATGAATCTCGTTGAAACCGTCCGAGCCGACCGAAGGGTAAGGGAGTAGCTACCGCCGTCGCACGTTGACGGGCCTAGCTTTCGCTGGCCGTGCTGGTTCCGGCCATGAGGAAGCGCAGCGGCGGCACATGCTGACGCTTCGCGGCGAGGCCGGCGCGGCGAAACAGCGCATCCAGCTTATCGGAGGCGACGCCGCGGACGACGGCTGTGAGGTTGGACGAGCCGGCCAAGGCGTAGGCCGCGGCCGGCGCCAGCCCGCGCTCAGCCTTCACGTCTAAAAACTTCCGCAACCGGTATTTGTCGCGGATGTGCCGCTCGTGCCTTCTCAGCGCAGCCTTCGATGCCTCCGGCAAACTGTCGATCGCAAGCAGTGCCAGGTCGGCATCGGCCAGATGCTTCAGGTCCTGGGTCTTGTGCCGTCCGCTCAGCGAATCGGCGCGCACGATCGCGCCGTAGCCACAGGATTTGATGACCTTGAAGCGCGCGCCATGGGCAACCGCGCGCGCATAGAGTTCATAGTCTTCACCCAGGCGCAGCTTCTCGTCGTAGCGCAGCCCATGCCGATCGAGAAAGGCGCGGCTGATCACTGGCTTGAGGAAGCCCAGTTCCCCGCGTTGCACACGGCGCCTGGAGATGTTGGCGTCGATGAAACCCTCGAAATCGAGGAATTCCGGCTCGGGCGAGAACGGTGGAGCAACGATTTTCGAAACGTCGGTTGCCGCGTCATCCCTGACAAGCATGATATTGTCTGCGGCGAAATCCCAATCGGTGCTGGCGAACAGTCTGTGAAACCTGCCTTCGAAAAAGAAATCATCAGCGTCCAGAATGCTGATGAACGGCGACCTGGAACCGGCTATCGCGGCGTTGCGTGCAAAGGATGGGCCGCGATTGACGTCGAAGCGGATGACGGAAAGGCGGCCCGTGCCGTCGCCGGCCGCGTGGGCGACTTTCGCGGTATCGTCGGTGGACGCGTCGTCGACGACGACAACTTCCGCAACCTCAGGCTCGCGTAATGCCGATGCAATGGCAGCCGGGATTGTCCGCGCCGCATTGCGGGCGGCGATGATCACGCAGACCTGGAATGATGTCATGGACATGCCTCTCGATTGCAGAAGTCGTTGCGGATTTCCTCGCCCCGTCCGCTCAATGCCCCACCGCCCATTCTGAAATGCATCGGCCCAAACGCCTATGCTGCAAGTGCGAAGCAAGCATCGCCAAAATCATCGGCGCCGTCCAGTTTTTCATTTTGCTGGGTGTCATGGCCCGGTTGGGCAGGCGGCGAGCCTCAATCGGGATGGCTCCAGAAATGCGCCGCTTTGGCAGAGCCGTTCCTACACGCTCTATAGAGCGCTCGACTGGCAGAAACCAGTTGCTGATCCTCGCCGACCGGACGGCGGCGGGGCGGAGCGAGCGCGTCGAGGCCCGCAGTGTCAAGGAATTGAAAGAACAGGAATGCCGACTGCCGGTGTTGTTGAGGCGAGCAATTCGTCAGAGGACCGGCGAGCTTAACCACAGGTCATATGGACATCGCAGACCGCGGCCAGGCCCGAAATCAGTGAAGGCCTCTCCTGGCGCTGAGTTTCTCGCCTTCGGCCGCTTCGTTCGAACTCAGCTTTCGTTCAGCGTCGCGAATTTTGTCGGCCGGGGTCGGGGCATTTCTGGCGACCATGGCAAAGACCAGCAGAAAATAACCCAGTTGGATGACTATGGCACAGCCGATGACGCGAAACAGCGTCGTACCGAGCGAGGCGCCGCCCAAATAGGACCAGACGATCACGATCGCCAGCGCAAAACACATTCCGATAATGAACTTTGGCAGTGACATACCCGATAGCCCATCAACCGGCTCGGGAAAAAATGTCGACAAGCCCACCCCGAGCACCTCCCTTAAACTCTGCGAGCTTATTTAGGTTGCCCGCGTCTGGCCGGTTGCTTCCGGCCTAGCCCAATCTGTCCATAGTCCGACAGAAACAATTTACAACTCTATTGAGCCGCGCAATAGGCGGCAAGGGCAGCTGCGGAATAAATTTTAAACGAATCCTCGGGATCGACTCTGCCATGGTGCAACGCACACGTCGGCATCACCACTGATTGCCGGATATCGACTCGCTCCAGTATGATTCATAATATTGAATAGTATTTTATCATAACATCAGTCATTATCTTGAAATTCTAAATGACGGCAAAGCTCCACAGGAGGGTATAAAGAGCGATTCGCCTAAAATCAGCCCAAAAATTGGACTAGCTTTTCCAAAATTGCCCATAATCTGTCTCTTTTGCGACATAAATGGGAAATTTTGTGCAGGACGAGTTTATTATTTAGTCAGTTCATGACGCGACTATTACAGCCGTCTGAGAAATTGTGTGTTGCGCTGCAACATTTTTTTGGTATCGTGCGGTAAACCATCCGTTCAACGTATGGAGTTTACGCATGAGGGACGTAGCCAAGCCGGCCGATGCGGATTTTTCGCAGGCCGGCGTCGATTTTCCGCCACCGATTGGCGGCCTGCTCAAACGCAGCTTCGATATTGTCGGTTCGCTGATCGGCCTGGTCGCTCTCAGCCCGCTGTTCGTAATGATAGCGCTGCTTGTCAGGTTTTCCGATGGCGGGCCGATTTTCTATGGTCACAGCCGAATCGGCCGCGGAGGACGGATTTTTCCGTGCCTCAAGTTCCGCACCATGGTTCCAGACGGCGAGCGGGTGCTTGCTGCCTATCTCGCCGCGAATCCGGAGGCCAACGCCGAATGGATAGCGACCCGCAAGTTGAAGAACGACCCGCGGATCACGCGCGTCGGAGCGGTGCTGAGGAAGCTCAGCCTCGATGAGTTGCCGCAGATCATCAACATCCTGCAGGGGGATATGAGCCTGGTCGGGCCTCGTCCCGTGGTGCGCGATGAGCTGGAGATATATGGCAATTCGGCCGTCTATTACCTGAAATCGCGCCCCGGCCTCACCGGGCTTTGGCAGGTCAGCGGACGCAACGATGTTTCGTATGACAGCCGCGTCGCATTCGACAGGCACTATGTCGAGAACTGGTCGATGTTCGAAGACATTCGCATCATCATCAAGACCGTACCTGCGGTCTGGATGTCGCGAGGCTGCTACTGACGGCCGCTTGCTGGCCGTGCATCGAGGAGCGACTGTCCAGAATTCGGGCCCAGAACTCAGGCCCCTAACTCAGGCATCGGCAGCTCATCGGGCGGGGCAAACCAGATCGGAAACGCTCAGTTGAAAGCAGATATAATCGATATCTTTTGCACCGGCATTCTCTCCAGACGCATGCGGCGAGTACGGCTTTTGACGACTTGCCTTACAATGGCGACCGGCCTGACGCTGTCGCTAGCCCTGCCACAGTTTGCCTTCGCCGACGACTATCGCCTAGGAGCACAGGACAAGCTGACCATCCGCGTGGCGGAATGGCAGACCGTCGAAGGCACGTTCCGTGACTGGTCGGCCATCAATGGAGAATACACGGTCGGCCCCGCTGGAACCTTGTCGGTTCCCTTCGTCGGCGAGATGCCCGCATCCGGCAAGACGACTTCGGAGATCGCGGCATCGCTCGGTGAGGCGCTGCAGCGCAAGCTCGCTCTGGCCGACAAGCCGGAGGCTTCCGTCGAAATGGCGCAGTACCGGCCATTCTACATCTCTGGCGAGGTGCAATCGCCCGGCCAGTATCCTTGTGTGCCTGGGTTGTCCGTGCTGAAAGCGATGAGCATTGCCGGCGGAGCCCGGCGGAACCCGGAGAGCGGACAGCGCTACGACCGCGACCTGATCAATGCCAAGGGCAATTTCGACGTACTACAAGACCAATTGGTCAGGCTGACCGTCAAGCGCGCCCGCATCGAAGCGGAACTAGCGGACAAGCCGACATTCGCGGTGCCGAAAGAGGTGGCCGACGATCCGAAGCTGCCCAGCATCGTTGCCGATGAGACGGCGATCCTGGCGGCCGACCAGAAGAAACTCAAGCTGCGCTTGCAGGCGCTCGACGATTTGAAGGCACTGCTGCAAAGCGAGATCGATTCGCTGCAGAAAAAGATCGTCAACCAGCAGAAGCAGGTTGATCTGGCGAAGGAGCAGCTCAACGGCATCGGCTCGCTGGCGCAAAAGGGGCTGGTCGTCAACACGCGGGTTTTGAACTCGCAGCAAACCATCGCCGACCTCGAGGGCCAGATCCTGGATTACGAAACGGCGATTCTCACGGCCAAGCAGTCGATCAGCAAGGCCACCCAGGACGCCATCGATCTCGAGAACACCCAGAACTCCAGCCTCGCGACCGACCGGCAACAGACGGAAGCCGATCTCAACGAGGTGACGCTGAAGCTGAATATGGAAAAGGCCTTGATGTCCGAAGCCTTGTCGGGCAGCCCCATGCCGCAATTCTACGGCAACAACGAACCAGCGGCCTTGTCATTTTCCCTGGTGCGGGTGGTCGACGGCAAGACCAGCGAAATCACCGCCGATGAAGACACGCCGGTGCTGCCAGGGGACGTGATCAAGGTCAAACCGGCGCCCATGGCCATCCAGTAGCTTCTTTCCACCGGAGCAAAGCACCAACCCCGCAGGCAGCGGTCTGCGGGGGGTTTTTGCGTTTGGGATCTTATGGGTCAGAAAACAAGGCGGCCTTCGGGCAACGAACCGCCTGCCGCCCGCTCTAGCCTCGCACGGCGTCCGGTTCCTCGAGATGGTTCACGGCGCTCCACCGGGAAGGAGCGACGGCCGGCACCCTCACCAGCTTGAAGTAGCTGTAGTACAGCAGGAACGATCCCATGATGTAGGGATTGAGGGTCTCGACCTCGACGAAGGATCGGATGAACAGAAGCACCATGACGCCGGCAAGAATCACGGAGTCGGCTTGCCATGTCCTGAATATCAGCGCCGAGACGTGACCCCAGAGCGTGCGCAGGATGATCAGCGAAAGCAGTGTCGCGCCGACGAAGCCGAGTTCCACCAAGGTCTCGATGTAGGTGTTGTGGAAGTGGAAGCCGCTTCGCGCGGCGATATAGAATTCGTTCCACAGCCGCTCGGCCTCGGAGAAGCCCTGCACCCAATAAGCCGCGTAGCCGACGCCGAGGATGGGCGATTGCTGCGCGGCATTCCAGCCCTGTTGCCAGAGGTAGGTTCGTCCGGTGAGCGTCGAATCCTTGCCGAAAAGGCCAAGGACAAAGTCCATCAGCCCGAGATTCAGCGCAATCACGGTGCAGGCGACCAGCCCGCCCGCACCGATTATGAAAATCACCCGGCGATGGCGGAGCGAAAGCAGCTTGCCGATGGAAAGCAGGGCGACCAGAGCGAGAACCGCCGGGGTCGACGCCATCGAAGTGGCCGAATGCGACACGACCAGCAGATAGCCCGACAGAAGGACGATCGGTACAATCAACAAAAAGCTTATGCGTCCGCGCCTGAGAAAGGCGAGGTAGACAACGCAGAAATAAATGCCGAGCGATGCGACAAAGCCGATCTGGTTCTTGGAGCTGAAAGCGCCGACGAAATTGTATGTCCCGTCGAGAACGTCGTAGGAATAACTTGCGACCTTGAGCGAGTAGAGCAGAACGACGAAAATCCCGATCAGGGCGCCTATGGTCAAGGTCCGGACGCTGACGGTGCGCGCGGCAATGTAGGCGCAGGCGATATGGGAGCAATATTGGACGGCCGTTCTTGCCGTGGTGCCGGGAGCCGCCGACCAGAACACCGAGAAGCAGACATAGGTTGCAAAGGCCAGCGGAAGCCAGGCGCTGGAAGCGTGCCTTAATATCTTGCGGTAGTCGACCAGGATGAGCGGTAGCCAGACCGCATAATAAGCCAGGATCATGGCCTGGCCGAAAATGGTCGAGTAGGAGAACGCCCAGATCGAGACGGCAACGGCAAAGCTGCCATAGACCGTGTTCTTGTCCGGATCGATCAACAGAGATTTTGGAATCTTCATCTCGATAGCGGTTTTCCGTCCTTGCAGCTCAATGCCGATTTCATGGGCCGCTCGTGGGCCGATTCGTCGGATCGATGGGAGCCTCGCCTGCAGGCGCTCGCATTGTGCAGTGCAATATAACCCATCCGGCGCCGCCTGTCACCCGGATGCCAACCGGGCGCGTCGTTCCAGCCGTTCTCTCCATACCGGGCGAGACGATTTGGCCAGAAGGCAGTGCCGTACAATTGACCGGTGCTGGCCCATCATAAGCTGTTCTGAGGTTGCAAGTCCGCGCTTGAACTTGTCCGCCGTTGACTTCACATTCGCCGCCCATTGGGAGGAAGACCACATGCCGATGAGTTTCGCGGGACGATTTGCCGGACGATCTGCTGTTATCACCGGCGGCGCCTCAGGCATCGGCCTGGCCGTCGCGCAAAGGATCACTGACGAAGGCGGGCGTGTTTCGGTCTGGGATCGCGATGCCGCCCAGATCGAGCAGGCCAAGGCCATTGTTCCAGGCCTGCACAGCGTCACCTTAGACGTCGCCGACCCCATAGCGGTCGAAGCCGCCGCCGGAGAGACGATCGAAGCGCTTGGCGCGGTCGATGTCCTTGTCACCAGTGCTGCCATCACCGGGCCGAACATGACGACCTGGGAGTATTCGGTGGAGGATTGGCGCCGGGTCACCGACATCAACATCAACGGCGTCTTCTTCTGCAACAAGGCGCTGGTCCCGCATATGCTCGAACGCAATTACGGCAGGATCATCAACATCGCCTCGATTGCCGGCAAGGAAGGTAACCCGAACGCCTCGGCCTACAGCACCTCCAAGGCGGCGGTGATCGGCATGACCAAATCGCTCGGCAAGGAACTGGCCAAGACCAAAGTAACGGTGAACTGCGTCACGCCGGCGGCCGTGCGCACCGCGATCTTCCAGCAGATGAGCCAGCAACACATCGACTTCATGCTGTCCAAAATACCGATGGCGCGGTTCGGCGAGGTCGAGGAGGTGGCGGCGCTGATTTGCTGGATCGCGTCCGAGGAATGCTCGTTCACGACGGCGGCCGTCTTCGACGTCTCCGGCGGCCGGGCGACCTACTGAGGCGGGGCCGGACGCAAACCGCCCGACCGGATCGCGGCGCCTCAGTCGTGAAGCTCCCGCGAGATCGGCGGGCCGATCGAAAAATCGCTGAATGTCACTTCGAAGCCCTCGCGCTGCGGCGAACAGCACATCATGCCGACATCGACCGTTTTCGACGGCGGGAAATAGGCAAGCCGCACCGGTTTCCAGTGCTTGTCAGATGCGTCGCGATACTGGACGCGGATCGTCTCGGCATGGCGGGTCATGCGGATCCTGACCCCGTCCGGATCGGCCGGAATGCTGGCCAGCGACCAGTCGGAGGCATCGTTGGTGACGACGACGGAAAAATACATCAGCCCGTCGGTGTATTCGATGCCGGCCTTGATCCAGTGCGTCTCGCTCAGGCGGACCATAAGCCCGGCCTGATCGTAAAGCACCTCATAGTGCCCCTTGACCGTGACTTCGGCGCTGAAATCGCCCTCGACCTCACGATAGAGGAAATGGCCATTGTCGCGCCAGAAGCCGTAGAACGTCTCGCGCCAGAAGTCGGTCTCCTCACCGGTCCGTACATGCACCGTATTGTTGCCGAAGGCGTGGTGCGGCGGCGGATTGAGCCAGGTCAGGTCCGTATTCTCAGATGCCATCGACTTGCTCGCTGCCTGGCTGGTCTGCCGCCTTTTCTTAGCCGGCAAACGTGTAAGCGGTCTTCACCGTGGTGTAGAACTCTGCGGCATAGCGGCCCTGCTCGCGCGGGCCGTAGCTCGATCCCTTGCGCCCGCCGAAAGGCACGTGGAAGTCGACGCCGGCCGTCGGCAGATTGACCATGACCATGCCGGCTTCCGAATTGCGCTTGAAGTGCGTGGCATGCTTGAGGCTCGAGGTGCAGATGCCGGACGTCAGCCCGAACGGCGTGTCGTTGGCCACCGCCAGCGCCTCGTCATAATCCTTGACGCGGATGACGTTGGCGACCGGGCCGAAAATCTCCTCGCGCGAGATGCGCATGGCGTTGGTGGTTTCGGTGAACAGCGCAGGCTGCAAATAGAAGCCGCGGGTTTCGCGATCGAGCCGCTCGCCGCCGAAGGCGAGATCGGCACCTTCCTGACGTCCGATGGCGATATAGTCCTCGTCCTGTTTGAGCTGGCTCTGGTCGACAACCGGCCCGATCTGGGTCTTCGCATCGAGAGCGTCGCCGACGATCAGCTTGGCCATGCGGTCCTTGAGCACCTCGACGAAGCGGTCGTGGATGCCGTCCGTCACCACCAGCCGGGACGACGCCGTGCAGCGCTGGCCGGTCGAGAAGTAGGCACCGTTGATGGCGCAGTCGACGGCGACGGCAAGGTCGGCATCGTCGAGCACCACAAGCGGGTTCTTGCCGCCCATTTCGAGCTGGAACTTGCGCATGTGCTCGACGCTGGCGGCGGCGACGCGCTTGCCGGTGCCGACCGAGCCGGTGAAGGTGATGGCGTTGAGGTCAGGACTGTCGAGCATGGCCTGGCCGACCACCGAACCTTTGCCCATCACCAGGTTGAGCACACCCTTGGGCAGCCCGGCGCGGTGCAGGATGTCGACAATGGTCCAGGCGCTCTCCGGAACGAGTTCCGCCGGCTTGAAGACGATGGTGTTGCCGTAGGCCAGCGCCGGAGCGATTTTCCAAGCCGGAATGGCGATCGGGAAATTCCACGGCGTGATGATGCCGACGACGCCGACCGCTTCGCGGGTGATCTCGACGCCGACGCCGGGCCGCACGCTTGGCACCAGCTCGCCCGACAGGCGCAACGCCTCGCCGGCGAAAAAATCGAATATCTGGGCGGCCCGCACAGTCTCGCCGATGCCCTCGACCAGTGTCTTGCCTTCTTCGCGCGCCAACGCCCGGCCTATTTCATCTTTCCGCGCGGTGATCTCGTCCGACGTCTTCCTCAGCACCGCATGGCGTGCCAGCAGGCCCGATCGGGACCATGCCGGAAATGCCGCTTTCGCCGCGGCGATGGCCTGCCGAGCATGCTCCGCGCCCCCCGATGCATATTCGCCGACCACGTCGTCGAGATTGGACGGGTTGATGTTGCGGGAGCCGGCATCGCCTACCCACTCGCCATCGATGAGGTTCTTTCGAAACGGGATCATGTTGCTGTCTTCCTTGTCGTCCTTCGATCGCCGTCTATCTGGACCACCGACCGCCGCACCGCAAGGCCGAAGAAGGCAAACTTCTCCTTCTCGACAGGCATGTGATAGGTGTCGGGGGCGGGAAAAGACGATTCTTGTGTGGTGCGACGCGGATCGCACGGGAGGTAAAGTATCATGTCCGACAGCGCCTTGCCGCTGGTGATCAGCGCACCCGAACCGCGCACGCTCGACCTGATCTTCACGCCGGCTGCGCTGGCGAAATTTCGATCGAAATACCGCATCGTCGAAACATCGCCTGAAGGTGTCGCGGCGCTGCCGGCCGATATCCTTGGCGAGGCGCGCTACATTGTCGGCCAGCCGCCGATCACGCCGGAGACGCTGGAGAAAATGAAGGCGCTGCGCTGCGTCTTCAATGTCGAGAGCAACCTTATCGACAACATGCCGTACGAGGCGCTGTTTTCGCGCGGCATCCATGTCGTCACCACCGGGCTGGTGTTTGCAGAGCCGGTGGCCGAGCTCGGCCTTGCCATGGCGCTCAACCTCGCCCGCGGAATCGTCGACGCCGATCTCGCATTTCGTCAGGGCAAGGAGCTGTGGGGCGGCGACGGCAACCGGACGGCGCGGCTTCTTTCCGGCGCGGATGTCGGCATTATCGGCTTCGGCGATCTTGGCCGTGCGCTCAACCGGCTGCTGTCAGGCTTTCGCACGCGGACAAAAGTCTTCGACCCGTGGCTGCCGCCGTCGATCCTGATCGAAAACGGCGTCGAGCCGGCCTCTCTTGACGACGTTCTGTCGAACAGCGATTTCGTCTTCGTCGTCGCTTCGGTGACCAGCGAAAACCAGGGCTTCCTCGGCGCCGAGGCGTTTGCCAGGATGCGCAAGGGAGCCGCTTTCATCCTGCTCAGCCGAGCCGGCGTGGTCGATTTCCCGGCACTGATGGACGTCGTCCGCAGCGGCCATATCGTCGCCGCCAGCGATGTTTTTCCTGAGGAGCCTCTGGCCCAGGATCACCCGGTCCGTACGTTGCCGGGGTTCCTGTGCTCCGCCCACCGGGCCGGCGCGCTTGACATCGCCTTCAAGCGGATGGGCGACATGGTGCTGGAAGACATGGACCTGATCGACCGCGGCCTGCCGCCGATGCGTTCGAAGCGGGCCGAGCGTGAGACCGTTTCGCGAATGCGTTCGAAGCCGGTCGACAAGAATTAAGCCGCCTGCCGACGGTCGCACATGCTCAGACGGTGAAGGACCAAAACAGGCAGGCCAGTGTCGCTGCGGCGAAGATGACGAAGAACAGGCTTCTCAACAAGATGTTGCGGCGCAGCTCGTTGATGAACAGATGGCATCCGACGACGCCTGCGACAAACAGGAAGCGCCAGTTCAGGAGTGCGGAGAGCACATCGCGCTGACCGAAAGCAAATCTCGCGGCGAGACATCCAACGATGAGCGCAAACAACACGATGACCGTCCAGAAGATCGCATCGGCGGCATGTGTCAGGACGATGCCAGCGAGCCTGATCGGCAGAACCATCATCAGCAGTGCGCTGAAAAAATAGATCGCCGCGAGCGGAATGAACGTCCCCGCATCGGCGACGTCGCTCAAGCGCTTGGCGCCGATCGCGCCATAGGGATAGCCATGCCTGGCCACCGCCAGGCTGAGCGCCATCAGCAAGGCCGTCAGCACGGCGGCAAGCGCGAATGAGGTCAGGGCTTTGCTCATGAGGCTCCCGTTCCGAGCGAATCGAAGTCAGAACGTTGGTAGCCCATGGTTTGTAAATTGCTAGTAAGCATCATGCAGCGGCGCGGCAGAGTTCCTCCGCGCATCACTCCGCAGCTTGCAGACGCCGCCCGTCGATAATGGTCTTGATCTCGGCGCGGCAAGAGCCGCAATTGGTGCCGGCGTGAAGGGCGGCGCCGATTGCCGCGACGCTGGTACAGCCGCCGCGTACCGCTTCCGCGATCTGGTTGGCACCGACCCCGAAACAGGCGCAGACGATGGCACCGCGGTCGACGCTGTTGCCGCCCGGCCGCCCGGCGACAATCGCCAACCGCGCCTGCCGATCGGCATGGTCAGCACCAAGTTGTTCGACCGCCCAGCCGCGCGACACCGCCACCGGGGTAGGCGCCAGATAGAGCGAGCCGACCAGCCGACTGCCCGCGAAACGGGCGAAGCGATGGTGCCCGCCGGCGATGTCGTGATAGGCGAGCGTCTCGCCTTCGAGGCCGAACAGCGAGGCGGCAAACCCGGTCCAGTCACGGCCGGACTGCAGCGCAATTTCAAGGCGCCAGCCGGCGGGGCAGCGGGCGAGGCTCCAGTAATCGGCGTCGATCGATGCGGGTCGTTCGGCAAGCACGGCGAAGCCGAAGGCAGTGGCGGCGAACCGCTGGATGCGGGCGGCAACGTTCTTCGAGGCCGGCTGACCTGAAATCGCATCGGTCGTCGGCGGGACCAGTGCATCGACACGCGCGCGGGCGGAGATCTGATCGGTCCAGTGCATCGGAACGAATACAGAGCCTTGGCGTTGGCGCACCGTCACCAGCGCGCGGACCAGCACCTCGCCATGGCCAGTCGAGACGCGCACGATGTCGGCATCGCCGATACCATAGTGCTGCGCATCCGCCGGGTGGATTTCGACGAACGGTTCGGCCATGTGCTGCGACAGGCGCGGGCTCTTGCCGGTCCGCGTCATGGTGTGCCAATGGTCGCGGACGCGCCCGGTGTTGAGGACGAGCGGGTAGTCCGGGTTGGTGCGGGTTTGTGCGGCTGGGCGGATGGCAATGAAGCGCGCCTTGCCGTCGGGCGTGTAGAAGCCGCCATTGGCGAAGAAGCGGATGCTGGCTGAGCTATGTCCAGCCTGAACACCCCCCTCTGGCCTGCCGGCCATCTCCCCCTCAAGGGGGGAGATTGGCGGTTTTGCCGGCTGCGCCCACTCATCAACCTGGGAGACTGGCGACAGCCGAGCAGCAGGCTGATCTCCCCCCTTGAGGGGGAGATGGCCGGCAGGCCAGAGGGGGTCATCTGCGACGGCCTCCACCTCGGTGGGGCGACCCGGAGAGGTCGAGACTTCACCACCGACCCCACCCCGTCCCGCTTGTTTCGCTTTGCTCAACGCGCGTGCCGACCCTCCCCTCAAGGGGGAGGGTGAGGCCGGCGCTGGCCATTGGAACGGCAGAAGATCCTCATAGGCCTCTGCACCGATATCGCCATACGCGCCTATATCAAAATCGCGCGCGCCGTCATTCTCGAAGCCCGACAGCGCCGCGTGCTCGGCGAAGATGTCGGTCGGCGACACATGCGAAAACGCCTCGCCGAAGCCCATCAGCTTGGCAACTTCAGCGATGATCCACCAATCTGGCCTTGCCCCGCCGGGCCTGGCCAAAAAAGCCCGCTGGCGCGAGATGCGGCGCTCCGAATTGGTGACGGTGCCATCCTTTTCGCCCCATGCGGTGGCCGGCAGCCGGACATGGGCGTGGCGGACCGTGTCGGTCTCGCCCAGCACGTCCGAGACCACAACAAACGGGCAGGCCTTGATCGCCGCTTCGACGGCATCGGCATCCGGCATCGAATCGACCGGGTTGGTGGCCATGATCCACAGCGCCTTGATGCGTCCGTCGGCCACCGCTTGGAACATCTCGACCGCTTTCAGGCCGGGTTTTTCGGCGACGGTTGGGGCATTCCAGAAGCGCCGCACGCGTTCGCGGTGCTCGGGGTTTTCGATCTCCATGTGGGCGGCCAGCATGTTGGCCATGCCGCCGACCTCACGGCCGCCCATGGCGTTGGGCTGGCCGGTCACCGAGAACGGCCCGGCGCCGGGCTTGCCTATGCGGCCGGTGGCTAGATGGCAGTTGATGATGGCGTTGACCTTGTCGGTGCCCGAAGACGACTGGTTCACGCCTTGGCTGTAGACGGTCACCGTCTTCGCCGTCGCGGCAAACAGGCTGTAGAAGCGGGCCAGTTCGTCCTCACTGAGACCCGTGGCAGCCGCGATGCCGGCAAGATCGAGCGCCGAGGCGGCGAAAAGCGCTTGCCCGAAGCCGGTCGTGTGCGCCGTGATATAGGTGCGGTCCAGCGCGTTGTGCTGGCCGAGATAGGCGAGCAGCCCGGTGAACAAAGCGACGTCGCCATCGGGCGCGATCGCCAGATGCATGTCGGCGATGTCTGAGGTCATTGTGCGGCGAGGGTCGATCAGCACCACCTTCATCTCGGGCCGCTTTTCCCGGGCGGCGGCAATGCGCTGGTAGAGTACCGGATGGCACCAGGCGAGATTGGAGCCGACCAGCACGATCAGGTCGGCAAGTTCCAGATCCTCGTAATTTCCCGGAACGGTGTCCGAGCCAAAGGCGCGGCGGTGGCCGGCGACCGACGAGGCCATGCACAGGCGCGAATTGGTGTCGATATTGGCCGAGCCGATAAAGCCTTTCATCAGCTTGTTGGCGACGTAATAGTCCTCGGTCAGCAACTGGCCGGAAACATAAAAGGCGACCGAACCGGGGCCGTGTTCGGCAATGGTTTGCGAGAAGGTCGAAGCGACAAGGTCGAGCGCTTCGTCCCAGTCGGTGCGGCGACCGTGGATCTCCGGGTATAGCAACCTGCCGTCGAGGTCGATGGTCTCAGCCAGCGCCGAGCCTTTGGAGCAGAGCCGGCCGAAATTCGCCGGGTGGTCCGGGTCGCCACGAACGGTTATTTCACCGTCCGCGGCGACCTTCGCCAGCACGCCGCAACCCACCCCGCAATAGGGGCAGGTGGTCCTCACCTCGCGCGCTTCATCAATCTGCATGGTTCACGCCGCGCGGCTGGCCAGCGCTTCAAGCGCAATGAACAGCCGCTCGCCGTCGATCCGCACCGCAATGGTGCGCACCGCGCCCTCGTCCGCGCCGAGCGCCTTGCCTGTCTCCAGCGAGATCACCCAATTGTGCAAGGGACAGGTCACCGCCGTGCCATGGACGATGCCCTGGCTGAGCGGCCCACCTTTGTGCGGGCAATGGTCGTCGATGGCGAAGACTTGATCGTCGGCCGTGCGGAAGACGGCGATCTTGCCTTCGGGCGTGGCGACGCAGCGCGCGCCGCGACGCGGAATGTCCGAGAGCGTGCCTATCGATACCCAGTTCATGTGGCTATTCCTCTTTTGCGCGTGTTCTTGTCCGAAAACGCATTCCACTTTTCGGGAACACGCGCCTACTCCGCCGCCTGGGCAAAGCCGACCGAAGCCATCGGCCGGAATTCATGCTTGTCCTTGCCGGAAGCACGTTCCGACCATGGGTCGACCTGGGCGAATTTCTGCGAAAAGACGAAGCGGTCGAAATAGGCTTTGCGCTTCTCGCCATCGTCCATGATCTGACGCTTGATCTCAGCTATGCCGACGCGCTTGGCCCATTTGTAGATACGCTCGAGATAGCGGCCCTGCTCGCGATACATCTGCGTCAACGCCACGATATGCTCCAGCGCCTCGTCCTCGGTCTTGACCAGGCCGAGCACTTCGGTGCCCTTGATGTCGAGACCGGCGGCGCCGGCGAAATGGATCTCGTAGCCGCTATCGACGCAGATCACGCCGACATCCTTGCAGGTCGCCTCGGCACAGTTTCGCGGACAGCCCGACACCGCCATCTTGACCTTGGCCGGGGTCCACGAGCCCCACATGAATTTTTCGATACGGATGCCCAAGCCGGTCGAATCCTGCGTGCCGAAGCGGCACCAGTCCGAGCCGACGCAGGTCTTCACCGTGCGCAGTCCCTTGGCGTAGGCGTGGCCGGAGACGAAGCCGGCCTGTCCGAGATCGGCCCATACCGCCGGCAGGTCTTCCTTGCGGATGCCGAGCATGTCGATGCGCTGGCCGCCGGTGACCTTGACCATCGGGATCTCGAACTTGTCGACGACGTCTGCGATGGCGCGCAATTCGGCGGCATTGGTGACGCCGCCCCACATGCGCGGCACTACCGAATAGGTGCCGTCCTTTTGGATGTTGGCGTGGACGCGCTCGTTGATGAAGCGCGACTGGTAATCGTCGGCGTATTCGTCGGGCCAGTCGCAGACGAGATAATAGTTGAGCGCCGGCCGGCATTTGGCGCAGCCGCAGGAAGTCTTCCACTCCAGTTCCTGCATGACGGCGGGAATGGTCTTCAAGCCCTTGGCCTTGATCAGCCGGCGGACCTCGTCATGGCCAAGCGCGGTGCAGCTGCACATCGGCTGGACCGCCGCGGGGTTGTATTTGTCGCCGATGGTCAGCACCATCAGCTTTTCGACCAGCCCGGTGCAGGAACCGCAGGACGCCGACGCCTTGGTGTGGGCGCGCACGTCGTCGAGCGAGGTCAGGCCCCTGGCGGTGATCGCGCCGGTGATCTTTCCCTTGCATACGCCGTTGCAACCGCAGATTTCCGCATCATCCGGCAAGGCTGCAACGGCCGCCATAGGGTCCAGGGGGGCGCCTCCCTGGTAGGACTGGCCGAAGATGAGCGTATCGCGCATCTCGGATATGTCGGTCTGCTTCTTCTTGAGGTCGTTGAACCAGGCGCCGTCCGCCGTCTCGCCATAGAGCACGGTGCCGATGATGCGGTCGTCCTTGAGTACCAGGCGCTTGTAGACGCCGGCCGCGGCATCGCGCAGCACGATCTCCTGGCGGTCATCGCCCTCGGCGAAGTCGCCGAGCGAGAACAGCTCGATACCGGTGACCTTGAGCTTGGTCGGCGTGTCCATGTGGACGAAAGCCGCCGCCTCATTGCCGGCCAGATGGCTGGCGGCGACGCGCGCCATCTCGTAGAGCGGCGCGACCAGCCCGTAGACCTGGCCGTTGACCTCGGCGCATTCGCCGATTGCGTAGATATCGGGATCGTTGCTGCGCATGCCGGCGTCGACGACGATGCCGCGATTGACCGCAATGCCGGCTTCCTTCGCCAGCGCCGCGTTCGGCCTGATGCCCACCGCCATGACGACGAGCGTTGCGGGAATGACTGTGCCGTCGGCAAGCTCCACCCGCTCGACCTTGCCGTTGCCGGTGATCGCCTGGGTGTTGGCCTTGGTGATGACCTTGATGCCGCGCTGCTCGACGGCGCGCTGCAGGAGATATCCGGCGGCCGGGTCGAGCTGACGCTCCATCAGCGTCGGCATGACGTGCAGCACGGTGACGTCCATCCCTTGTGCGTTCAGACCCGCAGCCGCTTCCAGGCCGAGCAGGCCGCCGCCGATGACCACCGCCTTGGCCCGCGACTGGGCGGCAAGCATCATCGCCCGGACGTCGTCGAGATCGCGATACGTGAGCACGCCGGGCAGATCATGGCCTGGCACCGGAATGATAAACGGCACCGAGCCGGTGGCGATGACGAGCTTGTCGTAGGGCTCGGTCACGCCATGATCGGAGGTGACGGTCTTTGCCTGCCGGTCGATGGCGACGATCTTGTGGCCCTTGTAGAGGGTGATGCCGTGCTTGATGTACCAGCCGTCGCCATGGATGATGATCTCCTCATAGGCCTTTTCGCCCGACAGAACTGGCGAGAGCATGATGCGGTCGTAGTTCACGCGCGGCTCGGCGTTGAAGATGGTGACCTGGTAGCGCCCAGGCGCCTTTTCCAGGAGGTGCTCCAGCATGCGCCCGGGGGCCATGCCGTTGCCAATGATAACGAGTTTCTCGGTCATGTCCTGATCCACTCCGGTCTCACTCAGCCGCGTAGGAAAGGCCTGAAGCTTCGTCAGACGCCGTGCGCTCCATCCGACGGATGGAAAAATGCATCCAGGCAAAGCAGGTGGCGACGATGACGAAGAGCAGCATGAAGCAGCTCGACCAGACGCCGGTGAGGTCGTTGAGCACGCCGAAGACGATTGGCAGGATAAAGCCGCCGAGCCCGCCAATCATGCCGACAACGCCGCCGACCGCGCCGACACTCTGCGGATAGTAAGCCGGGATGTGCTTGTAGACGGCAGCCTTGCCAAGGCTCATGAAGAAGCCGAGCACACAGGCAACGGCTATGAAGGCGAGCGGGCCGACCTCGAAATGGAAGGCGATCGGCCCGCTGACACCGCGCACGACGTAATCTGCCGAGGGGAGAGACAGAACGAGAGTCGCGGCGGCACTGACAGCGAAGGTCCAGTAGAGCACGGTGCGGGCGCCGATCCGGTCGGAAAGCACGCCGCCATAGGCGCGGAAAATACTTGCCGGAATTGAATAGGCCGCCCCGATCATGCCGGCGGTCGCAAGCCCGAAGCCGTAGACGCCGATCAGGTAGCGGGGCAGCCACAGCGAGAGCGCCACGAATGCACCGAAGGCGAAGAAATAATAGAAGGCGAAGCGCCAGACCTGCAGGTTCTTGAGCGGCGCGAATTCCTGCAAGAAGCTTCTCGCGGGCGCTGCCTTGCCGGCGCGGCGCTCGCGGATGACTGGATCGTCGCCGGTCGTGAACCAGAAGACGGCGGCCATGACGACGAGTGCTGCCGCCCAGATCAGCGCGACCGACTGCCAGCCCCAGGAGAGAAGCACGAACGGTGCCAGGAACTTGGTGACCGCGGCGCCGACATTGCCGACACCGAAAATGCCAAGCGCCGTACCCTGCTTGCCGGCCGGGAAGAAGCGCGAGACATAGGCGACACCGACGGCGAAGGAACCGCCGGCGAGCCCAACGCCTAGTGCGGCGACCAGCATCTGCCCGTAGGTGTGCGCAAAAGCGAGCAGAAAGGTCGCGACCGCCGCCGCAAGCATGGTCGCGGTGTATACCGGCCGTCCGCCAAAACGGTCGGTCCAGACACCGAGCACCATACGGACGAGCGAGCCGGTGAGGATCGGCGTGCCGACGAGCAGGCCGAACTCCGTCTCGTTCAGCCCCAGCTCCTGCTTTATGCGCACGCCGATGATTGAAAAGATCGTCCACACCGCGAAGCAGACGGTGAAGGCGATGGTGGACATGGCAAGCGCCTGCCGGGGAGCGCTGTCCTGGCTGGGCGCGGCTGGGAGATTTGCGGTCATTTTCTGGCTCCGGTTTGCGGCGTGGGAGGCACCGCCCTTGTCTGTTCGTTCGCGACTGTCAGCGGCGCAGCATCGGCGAACTGGTTGAACCCGACCTTTGCGCGGTCACTTCGAGACCCTTGCCGTCAGTCTTGGCGCCGGCGGGAAAGAGGACGAGCGCGGCGGTGAACAGCGCGCTGCTGGCCAGAAAATGGCGGCGCGTGAGTCCGCGAGGCACGCGCCAGTTCCAATCCGTTTCGTCATCGTCGTCTCCGGTTGGGCGCCGCTTGGGACCAGCGCCGTCGATTGCGTCAAAACAAAAAAGCCGCCGGCCAGGTCTTCGCGTCCGGGGTTCCGGGAGCGCGTGTGGACCTGAGCGGCAGCTTTGCCTGTGGCGCCCGCCATTGGACGCCGTTTCACTTGGCCCTTGCGGGCCCTACATTTTGGAAAGCAGGAAGCGTGCCAATTCGACAGCGCTCTTAATTATCGAATGAAATCAATATGAACCGCAGCCGCGCGACTTTTGACCAAGCTCGGCAGCGGATCAAAGATTAGTCAAAATGCCTTGCACAGCAGCATAATATTTGTGCAATGCGGTAGATTGCCCATTGCCGATGCAGATTGCCAATGATGATGACGAGTTTTCCCGTTATGGCCTTACTCCGCGGCTTCGACGAAGCGGTGGCGTTCGTAGAGGAATTTCAGCACCGCCTCGCGGCAGCGCAGGAAGGTGCGGTCGGAGGAAAGCTCGATGCGCCGACGCGGCCGGGCCAGCGGCACGGGAAGAACCTCGCCGATGGTGGCCGCCGGCCCGTTGGTCATCATGACGATGCGGTCGGACAACAGCACCGCCTCGTCGACATCGTGAGTGATCATGATCGTCGTCGAGCCGAGCCTCGAATGGATATCCATCACCGCATCCTGAAGATGGGCGCGCGTCAGCGCGTCGAGCGCCCCGAACGGCTCGTCGAGCAGCAGGATCTTCGGCTCCATGGCCAGCGCCCGGGCGATGCCGACGCGCTGCTTCATGCCGCCCGAAATCTCGGCCGGACGTTTGTCCTTGGCATGCGCCATCTGAACGAGATCGAGATTGCGCATGATCCATTCATGCCGCTCGGCCCGGCTCTTGCTCCGGCCAAAGACCTTCGTGACTGCCAAATTGATGTTTTCGTAGACGGTGAGCCATGGCAGCAGGCTGTGGTTCTGGAACACCACGGCGCGTTCCGGGCCGGGACTATCGACCTCCTTGTCTTCGAGCAGAACCGCGCCGGCCGAGACCTTGGTCAGGCCGGCGATCAGGTTGAGCAAGGTCGACTTGCCGCAGCCGGAATGGCCGATGATCGAGACGAATTCGCCCTTGTCGATGGTCAGCCGGATGTCCTTCAGCACGTCGCTGACCTGGCTGCCGCGGGCGAAGGATTTGTCGATATGGTCGAGTTTCAGATAGGCCGTCATCGTCCCTCTCCTCACTTTGCCGTTGTGCCGCGGGTGACGAAGGCGCCGACCGCCGCGACCAGGCGGTCGAGGCAGAAACCGGTGACGCCGATATAGGCGAGTGCGACGATGATGTCGGGCAGCCGCGACGAATTCCAGGCATCCCAGATGAAGAAGCCGATACCGACGCCGCCGGTCAGCATTTCGGCGGCGACGATGGCCAGCCACGACAGGCCGATGCCGATGCGCAGGCCGGTGAAGATGTAAGGTGCCGCGGCCGGCACCATGATCTTCACAAAGAACTCGAACTGGTTGAGCCGGAGGATACGGGCGACGTTGCGATAGTCCTCTGGAATGTTGCGGACGCCGACGGCGGTGTTGATGATCACCGGCCAGATCGAGGTGATGAAGATGACGAAGATCGCCGACGGGCTGGAATCGCGGAACGCCGCCAGCGACAGCGGCAGCCACGCGAGCGGCGGCACCGTGCGCAGGATCTGGAAGACCGGATCGAGACCGCGCATCGCCCAGATCGACTGGCCGACGAGCGCGCCGAGCGCGACGCCGACGATTGCTGCCAGGCCGAAGCCCATGGCGACGCGCTGCAGCGACATCAGCACCCGCCAGGCGAGCCCAATGTCCTG
Organism: Mesorhizobium sp. M0408; assembly: GCF_040321495.1. Taxonomy (NCBI): domain Bacteria; kingdom Pseudomonadati; phylum Pseudomonadota; class Alphaproteobacteria; order Hyphomicrobiales; family Phyllobacteriaceae; genus Mesorhizobium; species Mesorhizobium sp. M0408. Next base: position 203,124 of record NZ_JAMYRO010000008.1, read on the forward strand.
CGGGCCATTGTCGAAGAACGGGTGGGCGATCAGGTCATAGGCCTCGTTCCACACCTGGCTCGGCGGTGGCAGGCTGGCTGTGGGCGACGAACAGGCGACCTGCCAGACGACGAGCATAATGGTGATGACGATGACCGGCGGCACCAGCGTGCTGGCCAGCTTGCCTGCGATCGCGGCCGGGTCGAAGCGGCGCCGCGCCCTGGCGGTGAAGGCGATGATTTCGGCGGGCTTGGCAGGCGCGGGGAGCGGCTTCACCTTGCGGTCCTCGATGGCTTGGATAGACATTTCTCGAAAAACTCCTTGGCGGCAGGTGCAATGCAGGCGGCGCTGCCACCGCCTGCCGCGCATCTATGTCAGGCTCAGGCCGACACCTTGATTTTCAGGCTGTCGAGATAGGCCGACGGGTTCTCCGGATCGAAGATCTTGCCGTCGAAGAACGTTTCGGTGCCGCGCGACGTAGACGCCGGAATATCGGCCGCGGCGACACCAAGATCCTTGGCCGCCTCGCGCCACAGATCCTCACGGTTGACTTGGCCGACCAGTGCTTTGATGTCGGTGGTCGGCGCGAACTTGCCCCAGCGGATATTTTCGGCGAGGAACCAGCTGTCGTGGCTCTTGAAGGGATAGGACACGCCGCCCTGCCAGAACTTCATGTAGAGATCGGTGCCGTTGGCGACGCGGCCATTGCCGTAATTGATGTCGCCCTTGAGGCGGCCGATGATGTCGGCAGTCGGCACGTTCATCCATTGCCGCTTGCCGATGATGGCGGCCATCTCGTCCTTGTTTTCCTTGGCTTCGCACCATTGCTGGGCTTCCATGACGGCCATCAGGATCGCCTTGGTGGAGTTCGGGTACTTGTCGATGAAGGCGGCGCGCAGGCCGAGCGCCTTTTCCGGATGGCCCTTCCACAGTTCGCCGGTGGTGGCGGCGGTGAAGCCGACGCCCTGGTGGACGAGCTGCTCGTTCCACGGCTCGCCGACACAGAACACGTCCATGTTGCCGACCTTCATGTTGGCGACCATCTGCGGCGGCGGCACGACGATGGTCGAGACGTCCTTGTCGGGATCGATGCCGCCGGCAGCCAGCCAGTAGCGCAGCCAAAGATCGTGCGTGCCGCCCGGGAAGGTCATGGCGGCCTTCACCTCCTTGCCTGCGGCCTTTTTCGCAGCGAAGGCGTCCTTCAGCTTGGAGGCGTCGAGGCCGACACCGGTGCCGGCATATTCCTGGGCGACAGAAATGCCCTGGCAGTCGTAGTTGAGCCGGGCCACGATCGCCATCGGCAGCGGCTGCTTGTTTTGAGTCACCTTGCCGGTGTGCATCAGATAAGGCATCGGCGTCAGGATATGGGCGCCGTCAATGCCGTTGGCTTCGCCGCCGAGCACCAGATTATCGCGCGTCGCCCCCCAGGAGGCCTGCTTGAGCACCTCGACGTCGGGCATGCCGAATTTCTCGAACAGGCCTTTCTCCTTGGCAATCATCAGCGGCGCCGCATCGGTCAGCGCTATGAAGCCGAGCTTGGCGCCGGTGACTTCCGGCGCGGCGGGCGCCGCATAGGCGCCGGAGGGCAGCAGCGCACGCGCCGCGGCCAGCGTTGCCGCGGTGGCCGCGCTGATCCTCAGGAAATCGCGGCGGCTGATCGCCGTTTGGGCGGAATGGCTCTTGATGCGTTTCGTCATCGTCATCTCCGGTTGGGCGCGGCTTGGGATCGGCGCCGTCGATTGCGTGTTCGACCAAAACAAAAAAGCCGCCGGCCAGGCCGCGCGCGTCCGTCCATCCGGGATCGCGTGTTGACCTGAGCGGCAGCGTTGCCTGTAGCGCCCGCCATTGGACGCCTATTCCGTGACCCGAGAAGAGTCTGCCTATTGCAACGCAGGAACCGTGCCAGTTTCGGAATGGATGACAAACATCAACGAGATCAACGACATGCCAAAATCGTCGGCGCGCCGGCCCGCTGGGCGAGCAAGCCAAAGATTGTTCATTAGCGCAGTTGCACGCACATTTTTTGTGCAGCGCACAAGAATGCCGCCGAAATGATCAGACTTCGGCGCGCGCCAATTTCTGGCCGGCAATGTAGGCCTCGATCTCGTCGGGATCGAAGATCTGGCCATCGAAGAAACCATCGGGACCGAGCACCAGGCTTGCCCCCGCCGAACCGACCGGAGTCGCGGCCTTCAGCGCGCCCTCGACCTTGGCATTGGCACCGGGAAGCGCCACGCCAAGCGGCTTCAACGCCGAGCGGTAGAGATCGGGGCGGTAGCAGTCGCGGGCAATAGCGAGGTTTTCCGGCGTGTGCGCGACATGCCCCCAGCGCACCATCTGCGTGTAGAACCACAGCGCATGGCTCTTCCACGGGAAGTTCGCCGCCTTGCTGAAGGACAGAAAGAAGTCGCCGACGCTCAGTTCGGCGCCGCCGCCGAGCGCAAGATGGCCGCTGAGGATCGGCATCTGCAGCGCCGGCTCAAGCCCGAGGAAGGCCGGCTGCGCCATCAGGGCCGCGAGTTCGCCGCGGTTTGCCGGATCCTGGCACCAGCGCGCCGCATGATGCAGCGCGCGCAGCAGGGCCGAAAGCGCCTCCGGCTCTCTTTCCGCCCATGCCTTGCGCACGCCGACGACTTTCTCGGGGCTGGTCTTCCAGATGGCCGCCTTGATCGTGGCAATATGGCCGGTGCCCGCGACGACCGAGGCGCTGTTCCAGGGTTCGCCGACGCAGTAGCCGTCGATCCTGCCAGCGGCGAGTGCGTCGGCCATGAAGGGGGGCGGCACGATGACGATCTCGATTTCACGCGACGGGTCGATGCCACAGGCGGCGAGCCAGTAGCGCAATTCGTAATTGTGCCCGGAGTGCGGATGGACGACGGCGAAGCGAAGCGGATCGCCGCCGCCATTCGCCCGTTCACGAATCAGCGCTCCCAACGCCTTGCCGGCCCGCGCCGGATCGAGATCGGGTTGGGCGCCGTGCGCGGCCATGCCGGCCCAGACCGCGTTCGAAACCGTCACGCAATTGCCGCCGAGGCCGAGCGAGAACGGCACGACGGTATCGGAGGCGAGCGGCGTCAGCCCCAGATTGCAGGCGATCGGCATCGGCCCCAGCATGTGAGCCAGATCGAAATGGCCGATGGCGATGCGGTCGCGGATGTTGGCCCAGGACGTTTCCCGGTTGAGCGTCAGGTCGATGCCTTCACGCAGGGCGAAGCCGATTTCCTTCGCCGCGACAAGGACAGCGCTGTCGAAGAGCGGCATGAAACCAGCATTGATCCGGTGCTCGGCCGCCATTCTCAACTCTCCTCGGGATCCAGCAGGCCTGCCGCCGTTACCAGGCTCTGGGCGATCTCGGCGATCTTGCGGTTCTGGTTCATGGCGGTCTTGCGCAGCAGCGTATACGCCGCGTCCTCCGACAGGCCGCGCGACTTCATCAGGATGCCCTTGGCGCGATCGATCACCTTGCGGCTTTCCAATTCGCTGCGGGCTTCTTCCAGTTCGCGCGCCATGCGCGAAAACGCATTGAAGCGGCTGATTGCCATGTCGAGGATCGGCTTGACCCGCTCCTGACGCAGGCCGTCGACGACATAGGCCGACACTCCGGCTTCCACCGCTGCTTCGATCGAAGCCTGATCGGAGCGGTCGACGAACATGGCGATCGGCCGCTTCACCACGCGCGAAAGCTGGAACATGTTTTCGAGCATGTCGCGGTTGGGATTTTCGAGATCGATGACGATCACGTCGGGTTCGATCTCGGCGATCCGCCGCGCTATGCCGGCGACGTCGTGGATGACCGTGACCTGCTGATGCCCGGCCTCCCGCAATCCCGCTTCGATTATCGAAGCGCGGATGTGGTTCTCATCGATCACCAGGACAGTGAGGGATTTGCGGATCATGCCGCATTTTGCGCAGGCGAGACGATTGTGCAATGCGGCATCGCGAGATTCACGGAAACAAAGCCGGCGTCCAGGCGCCGCCTGAGGAATTGGACGCGACGGCCAGCGTCGCGGGCGGCGGTCGGCGACAACGAACGGGCAACGCGCCTGTCCGGCGTACGCTGCTGGCAGGTGATCACCGCGCTCTACGTTATCTCGAGCGTGCTCGTCGGCACTGCACTACATCGGCCTGATCAAGGCCGTCGCTCGCCGACCCGCTGGTGCTGCCTTGGGTGGCCGCCGCCGTCGTCGGCGGCACCTCGATCTTCGGCGGCCGCGGCGGCTGCACCGGCACAATCAACGGCGCTGATCCCTACCGCGCTGACGACGCTGCTGACGATTTTGCAGATGCCGGAAGGGGCGTGGTGGATATTGTTTGGGTTAATCGTGCTGTTTGTGACGGCGGCCTATTTGCGGATTGTGGAGGAGAGATAGGGGGAAGCTGAGGCGGGGGCTGCTTTGACCCAATCACGACGCTCACTCCGGTCAGTGGTAACGTCCGGATTTGGCGCGATTCCGACCTCGGCGAACGAAGTTATGACACGCCATTCCAGTGTATGCTTGCTTCGCCAAATTGGGTGTGCGCTGCAATAGCAGCCCGAGACAGTCGCGCTTGCCGAAGGGGCTGTCGGCTTTGACGGGATTGGCGTAAGCTACAGTTAAGGGGGTGCACACATGCACCGCATCATCGCCATAGCGATCTTAGTTCTCGCGGCCGTGTTCAGCTCCGCGCGGGCGGAGGTGCTGATCGGCGTCTCGGCTGCGATGACGGGACGGCTCGCCTGGATTGGCGAGCAGGGACAGCGCGGCGCGGAGATGGCAGTGGCCGACGTCAACACGGCGGGCGGCGTGCTCGGCCAGAAGGTGAGGCTCATCTCGGTCGACGACTTCTGCGATCCCGAGCAAGCTGTGGCGGCCGCCAAGAAGCTGGTGGCTGACGGGGTCGTGCTCGTCGTCGGGCATTATTGCTCCGGGGCCTCGATCCCCGCATCAAAAGTGTACGAGGAGGCGGGCGTCGTTGAGATATCCCCAGGCTCGACCAATCCGCAGCTGACCGAACAGGGCCGTGCCAATGTCTTTCGCACTATTGGCCGCGACGACGCGCAAGGTTTCATCGCCGGCAACTACCTTGCCGATCGCTGGGGCAACAAGAAGATTGCGATCCTCCACGACAATTCGACCTATGGGAAGGGTCTCGCCGACGAGACCAGGAAGCAGCTGAACAAGCGGGGCGTGACTGAGGCCGTTTACGACGCATACATTCCCGGGAAGGACGACTATTCGGCCGAGGTCGCTACGTTGCAGACCGCCGGCGTCTCCGCCTTATATGTGGGTGGGTATCATGCCGAGGTTGCGCTGATTGCTCGCGCTGCACACGACAGTGGCTACACGGTTCAGCTCATATCCGGAGATGCTTTGGCGACCGAGGAATTTGCCCTGATCGCCGGCCCCGCGGCGGAGGGGACCCTCTTCACGTTCCCGGCGGACCCGAGGCGAAGCCCCGAAGCGGCCGCGGTCGTTGAGCAGTTCCGTGCGGAGAAGTTCGAACCCGCGGGCTACACGCTGTTGAGCTACTGCGCGGTCCAGGTTTGGGCCCAGGCAGTCTCGAAGGCAGGTTCGCTGGAGCAGAAGGCCATCATTGCGGCACTGCACGAACAGGAATTCGACACCGTCATCGGCCGGGTCGATTTCGACGACAAGGGCGACCTCACGAAGCAGAGTTGGGTTTGGTACGTCTGGCGCGGCGGAGAGTACGTGCCGGTTGAATAGGGTTCGCTGATCGCCGGCGTGCCGGCTGAGATGTCTAGTCTGATGCAGACCAGTGTGGCCGGACTGTTCCGACTCGCCGAGCTTGAACGCCTCGGCATACGCGGCCGGCTGTTGCTCGCCTTTTTCGGGATCAGCGCCCTTGCGGTGCTGGCAACCGCTGCGGCGCTTTATGCCTTCCTCCAGGTTGGCGACGTCGTGGACCGAATTACCACGGATCGAGTGCCCTCGGCGCTCGCCTCCCTCCAGCTGTCGCGCCAGGCCGAACGGGTCGCTGCTGCCGCGCCATCGGTGCTGGCAGCGACAAGCAGGGCTCAGCACAGCGAGGTCTCGGCTGCCGTCGCGCTCGAGATGTCCCGCCTCGAGGCCCTGCGCACGGACCTCCGGGATGCCACGTTGGGCACAGTGCCTTTGGCCGAGATCGAGGAAGCCGCGATTGTTCTGAGGCGCAACCTGAAGGAGCTCGACTCTCTTGTTGTCGCCCGGCTCGACGTGGTCGCCCGCAAGGAGGAGCTCCTGAACCGCCTCGCCGCGACGACGACCGGAAGCCAGCGCCTTGTGGCCACCGGCATCCTAGTAATGGATTCCAGGCTCCCGCAATGGCGGGCGGTCGCGGCCGACACGTCGCTGTCGCCCGATCGACGCGCAGCGGCGATGGCCGACCTGGTCCAGGCGATTGCGGCTTACATTCCCCAGCAGAAGGCGCAGCTGGAGATCTCCGCGGTCAACGACGCGCTGGTGAAGGTCGCGAACGCGCCGACGCCGGGCGACCTGGCGTTGATCCTTTTTCCGCTACGCCGTTCGCTCACTGCTCTTGAAAAGGTTTCCACGGAGATCGACGAAAAGCTGCGGACCCGCTTCCGGCAGCGTGTTGACGAGTTCAGGGGTTTGACCGACGGCGAGGACAGCATCCCCAAGGTGCGGGAGGACGAGTTTGCTGTCCTGGCACAGGGCGAAAGGCTTCTGGCCGAGAACAATCGACTGTCGCGCAATCTCACCGCTGGCGTCGATCGCCTGGTCGCCACGGCAGATCAGGAGATCGCTGCGTCCGGTCGCGAAGCCGCGCTCGTCCAGCGCTACGGCACCGCGGTTGTACTCGGCTCCGCCTTTCTCAGCCTCCTGAGTTCGGTTCTGGTTGTCTGGCTCTATGTCGACCGCAGCCTCCTCGCCCGACTGGGGGCCGTGAGCCAAGGCATGCTCGCGATTGCGGGGGGCAATCTTCGTGCGCCGCTGCCAGCCGCGGGCAGCGACGAAATCGGGCGCATGGCCGAAGCGCTGAGACTCTTCCGGGATACTGCTGTCGAGGTCGAGGAAAAGAACCTGCGCGACGTTGCGGAAGCTCGTCAGCGGCTCATCGATGCCATCGAAAGCATCTCCGAAGGATTCGCTCTGTACGACTGGGAGGACCGGCTCGTCCTCAGCAACAGCCGCTACCGCGAATTGCTCTACACCGGTCTGGAGAGCGAACTGACGCCCGGCACGACATTCGAGCAAATCATTCGCCGATCCGCTGAGCGCGGCTACATCAGGGACGCCGAGGGGCGGGTCGAGGAGTGGGTCGCCGAGCGCCTCTCGCGGCACCGCAACCCTGGCGAACCTTGGGTGCAGAGGCGAGGCGACGGGCGATGGGTCATGGTCAGCGAGCGGCGGATCAGCGCCGGCGGCACGGTCGCCGTCTATTCGGACATCACTGAGCTGAAGCAAAGGGAGGAGAACCTCGCCGAGAAATCCGTGGTTCTGGAGGCGCTTTCCAGCAAGCTGGCGAAGTATCTGGCGCCCCAGGTGTATCGCTCGATATTCACCGGCCGCCAGGAGGTCAGGATCGCCAGCCAGCGGAAGAAACTGACAATATGCTTCTCCGATATCGCCGGCTTTACCGAGACCACTGACAAAATGGAATCCGAGGATCTCACCCAACTCCTCAATCACTATCTGACGGAAATGTCGAAAATTGCTTCGGATCACGGCGCGACGATCGACAAATATGTCGGCGACGCGATCCTGATGTTTTTCGGCGATCCCGAGACTCGCGGCGTCAAGGAGGACGCGCTGGCTTGCGCGCAGATGGCACTTGCAATGCAAAAGCGGATTAGCGAGCTTGCCGAAGTCTGGCGGGACATGGGGATCGAAACACCGCTGCGCTGTCGCATCGGCATCCATACCGACTACTGCACCGTCGGTAACTTCGGCAGCGAGGACCGGATGGACTACACGATAATCGGCGGCGCCGTGAATCTCGCCTCGCGCCTGGAGCAGGAGGCGCCGCCGGGGGCCATACTCATTTCCTACGAGACGTTTGCGCAAGTGAAGGACGCAATCGACTGTGAGGAACTGGGGCAAGTCCAGGTCAAGGGGATCGCCTATCCCGTCGCCACCTACCGCGTCATCGATCTGAAGGCCAATTTGGCGGCCACTCGTCGTGCTGTTCGAACGGAGCTGCCGCACTTCAGGTTGGAACTTGAACCGGAGCTGATGTCCCCTGACGAGCGTGGCGATGCCGCCAATGCACTTCGAGACGCGCTGGATCGGCTTCGTCACAAGCCTGGGTAGTAGGGCTTGGTCCACAACGACCCCTCCCAATGGACACAAGGAGTGGGATGTGGGACGCCGCTCATTGGCGCTATCGATGCGAAGGCCGCAGAACGGTCGCGGTCAGTCTTCGAACTCGGGCGGAACGTCCGCATCGGAGCCGAGACTTAACATTCACGGCATCACTGGCAAGGCCGGATATGGCGCAAAACAAACTTAGCCCCCTGCATGATAAGCGGTGCTTTCCCAGAGTGAGTTCGTTCCCCCTTCACACCAAACTCCTCTGCTCCGCCTCCTCCGCATTGGGATCCCCCGGCGCAGTCGCCCAGGCGAGTTCAACCAGCGTCACCGTCCGCCTTCCAGTGCTATCAAGCTGGCAGACGATGAGGCCTTGCTCCTCGATATAGGTCAGCAGGCGCCGGGCGCGGCGCAGCGAGTGCGAGCCGTAGGCGCGGGCGATTGCCGCGTCGCTCGGGCAGGGCCAGCCCTCCTTGGCGGCGCGAGCGATCATCATGAACACGCCTTGCATGTCCTCGGGCAGCAGCGAGGCGCGCGCCGAAACGTCCTGCCAGGCGTCGTCGCCTGCCATGTCGGAGCCGAGGCCGGCGCGGGCGCGGGTCAGCATGCGGCGGAACTCGGGCAGGTCCGGCACGACGGAGGCGAGGCCCTCGATGCGGCAGCGGACGACGAACTCCTGATAGAGCACGCCGATGACGCGGAAGCCGGCGTCGGGTTGCGCCAGCACGGCGCGCAGAACCCGGTCGACGCGCTCGCGCCGCTCCGCCAGATCCTCGGCGCTGATCGGCGGCTCCACCGGTCCGGGGCGGATTTCCAGCGCCGCCGATTTTGCTGCCATCAGCTGATCGAGCAGGTCGGCGACGAGCGGCGCTGCGGCCGCACGGTTTCCGGCGGCGGCGCCGCCAGGATGATCGCGCGGGCATCCTCCAACGCCGCTTCCGGCAGCGGCATCAGGCGCGGGGTCGCGTTGCGCGGACTCGTTTCGGTCGGGCCGATGCGCAAGCCGAGCGGACGGCGCGACAGCGCCGGGCCGAGCGCCATGAACTGCCCGCGCTCGAGGTCGCGAAAGGCCTCGGCCTGGCGGCGCTCCATGCCGAGAAGGTCGGCGGCACGCGCCATGTCGATATCGAGAAAAGTCCGGCCATCGGGGCTCTGCTTGGCTTGCCGGTCACACAAACACGATAGGGTTTTTCTCGCGCCGTGCCATGCGGATCAATTCCGATAGTCCATCGGCAAATTCCCGAACCCATGCGTCGGTGCTTGATTCGATCAGCCGCAATTCGCGCTCAAGCTCGACAAAGCTCGGCTCCTCGATGACGTCTCCGACACTGCAGGCTGAAAAAAAGGACAATCCGTTCCAAGGCCGAGCCTTCGCCGAGAAGGCCGGCAATCGCCTCTCTAAGCGCGGCGACGTGGGCGATGTTTCCGACACACCAGTCGCACACCGTGACCACGTCCCAGGTGAGATTTACGCCCTCGGGATGGATCACCTCGCATTCGCCCGTTGTCGGTTCCCGCTGAAAGCGATAGCCGGGGAATTCCCGCTCCATGGTCGAAGCGCTTTTGAAAACTGCAACGTCGAGACCCATTCCGATCCTCCGGCTAGCCCCAAGCCAAAGCAGGCGCGCAGCACTACTCCGGCAGCCCCGCCACCCGCATGGCGTCGGTCACGATTCCTTGCGGGTGCTGCCGCCACGAATCGATCATAAATGGCCTCGCGCCATCAGGCGAAACACATCTAGGTTAGCGCCTACCAAGAAAACACTTGGCGTGAGCGGACTTAGCGATCGGGTAACTCAGCCCAAAGCTTCTTCGCGAAGCCCCGTTCGTCGAGTTCCCACAAGTCGTCTGCTATCTCAGCTTGGCCGTTGCGGCATCGATAGGAATAAACGGTATCGTGACCCGTCGCGACGGCTGGAACGTCTTTCGCGTTTGGATTCTGCCGACAGAACTCATCCGCACCAGGATTGTCGCGTGCCGCATTCATCTTGGTGCAGGGCAGGTTGGCGCCGACGAAGCAGACCATGACCTTGCCGTCCATGCAGCGATATTGGGCCTGTGCCCGCAGTTCGGAATCGTCCGGCGCAATTTGAGCGTCCGGAGCGAGCGCCTTGAACGCCTGGACCGTCTCGTCATGAAGCGCGGGCGAATAGTCCTGGATCGTGTCGTCGTTGTGCACCTGGCGGCACAATTGGTGCATGTCGGCAGCCTCCGCTTTCGTGACGCCGAGCGCGGCAAGGCTGAGCAGGGCTCCAACCAGCCATGCCGCAGCGCCGGTGTTTGAAAAACGGGACATTTTCATCGCAAAACCTCCTTCGAAAAATGCGCATGAAACCGCTCGCGACTTGGCGCCGCAGAGCAGACACTTGAGCAAGAGTGTCAGGATAGCGCGCAATTTGACCGCCACCAGCCAGTAGACAGTCCCACCGACGGCGGCGCAGAATAGCCACCATCAGGATTTTCTCCGCCCGGGAGACGGCATGGATGCCATCAGAGCGCATGTACCCGATCATCACTGCGACCGCCCCGGCAATCTAGAGCCGTAGCGGCTTTCTGCCGATCAGCCGCCGCGGGACCTCGATCCCGATCGCGAAGATCAGCATAGCGTACAGCGCAGCCAATGCGCCGAGCAGCGTGGCGCCAGTCTCATACAGCCAAACTCCCCTGCTCCGCCTCCTCCGCATTGGGATCCCCCGGTGCCGTTGCCCAGGCGAGCTCCACCAGCGTCACCGTCCGCCGGCCGGCTCCGTCGAGCTGGCATACGATCAGCCCCTGCTCCTCGATATAGGTCAGCAGGCGCCGGGCGCGGCGCAGCGAGTGCGAGCCGTAGGCGCGGGCGATTGCCGCGTCGCTCGGGCAGGGCCAGCCCTCCTTGGCGGCGCGAGCGATCATCATGAACACGCCTTGCATGTCCTCGGGCAGCAGCGAGGCGCGCGCCGAGACGTCCTGCCAGGCGTCGTCGCCCGCCATGTCGGAGCCGAGGCCGGCGCGGGCGCGGGTCAGCATGCGGCGGAACTCGGGCAGGTCCGGCACGACCGAGGCGAGGCCCTCGATGCGGCAGCGGACCACGAACTCCTGATAAAGCACGCCGATGACCCGGAAGCCGGCATCGGGTTGCGCCAGCACGGCGCGCAGCACCCGGTCGACGCGCTCGCGCCGCTCCGCCAAATCCTCGGCGCTGATTTGCGCCTCCGCTGCTTCCGGGCGGATTTCCAGCGCCGCCGACTTCGCCGCCATCAGCTGATCGAGCAGATCCGGCGACGAGCGGCGCTGCGGCCGGACGGTTTCCGGCGGCGGGGCCGCCAGGATGATCGCACGGGCATCCTCCAACGCCGATTCCGGCAGCGGCATCAGGCGCGGGGTCGCGTTGCGCGGGCTTGTATCTGTCGGGCCGATGCGCAAGCCGAGCGGACGGCGCGACAGCGCCGGGCCGAGCGCCATGAATTGCCCGCGCTCGAGGTCGCGAAAGGCCTCGGCCTGGCGCCGCTCCATGCCGAGAAGGTCGGCGGCGCGCGCCATGTCGATATCGAGAAAAGTCCGGCCCATGAGGAAATTGGAAGCCTCGGCGGCGACGTTCTTGGCAAGCTTGGCCAGCCGCTGGGTGGCGATGATCCCGGCCAGCCCGCGTTTGCGGCCACGGCACATCAGATTCGTCATGGCGCCGAGCGAGAGCTTGCGCGCCTCGTCCGAAACCTCGCCGGCGACGGCCGGCGCGAACAGCTGCGCCTCGTCCACCACCACCAGCATCGGGTACCAGTGGTCGCGGGCGACCTCGAAAAGCCCGCCGAGGAAGGCGGCGGCGCGCCGCATCTGGTTCTCGGCGTCGAGCCCCTCGAGATTGAGCACCGTGGAGACGCGGTGGATGCGCGCCCGCTCGCCGGCGCTCTGCAGGCCGCGCTCGGTATGCTCCTCGGCGTCGATCACCAGATGGCCAAAACGGTCGCCCAGCGTCACGAAGTCGCCTTCGGGGTCGATGATGGTCTGCTGCACCCAGGGCGCGCTCTGCTCCAAGAGCCGGCGCAGCAGGTGGGACTTGCCGGAGCCCGAATTGCCCTGCACCAGAAGCCGCGTCGCCAGCAGTTCCTCAAGATCCAGCGCCGCCGGGGCGCCTGCGCTCGTCTGGCCCATCTCGATCGCAACGGTCATGTCTCGACTCTCCTTGCGGAGAGGGCTTATCAACCGCATCACAGCCCGTCGAGCGCGCCATGGCCGGCGCTCCGTGTTGCACACAGGCTGGATGTCGCGGACGATCGAGGATACGGAACGTACCGTTTCGATTCGATGAGGCTTGCCTCTTCAGGTCGAAAACCGGTACCCGCCTTTCACCGGCTGGGCCTGCCTGGCTTTCTGCGAGCCGGCGCGCGCGGCCGCCGCAAGAATGCTCTCCATCAGGTCCTTTTCGCGCAGCGGTTTGCCGAGCAGCGGCACGTCGGGAGGCCGGTCGGCGATCGCGTCGGCATCGGCATATCCCGTTATCATCACCGCCGGCCAATCGGACCGCAGATTGCGGGCGAACCGAATGACCTCCAGGCCCGAGACCAGCGGCATGGCAAAATCGGTGACGATGACATCGAAATCGTACGGCGCCCGCTCGATCATCGCCAGCGCTTCGGCACCGCCCCCGGCACAGGTAACCGCAAAGCCGTGTTGGCGAAGCGATTGGGCCGTCAGTTCCCGTAGTACATTGCTGTCGTCGATCAGCAGGACCGATGGATAGTCCTCGCCGGCATTCCCGACGCTGTCGTCGGGATCGGACTTCTCGGCGATTTCCACCGGGCGCTCGATTGAACGCGGCAGCCAGAGCTGGACGGATGTTCCACTGCCGACGGTGCTTTCAATGCGAAGCGTGCCGCCCGATTGCTTGACGAAACCATGCACCGTGCTCAGACCGAGGCCAGTGCCTTTGCCGACCGGTTTTGTGGTGAAGAACGGTTCGACGACCTTGGCGAGAATGTCAGCCGGTATGCCCGACCCCGTGTCCTTGACCGTGACCACGACATAGTCGCCCGCCGAAATATCCTCGGCTGCACTGCCCAGCGTTCGATTTTGCGCCTCCACGATTATCGTGCCGCCGGACGGCATGGCATCGCGCGCGTTGAAGACCAGGTTCATCAGCGCGAGCTCCAGCTGGCCGGCATCGACATGCGCCGGCCACACAGTGTCGTCGACAAGCCAATCGAAACGGATCAGGCCGCCCAGGACCGGGGCCACCAACCCGTTCATTGTATCGCCGAGCGCGGCGAGGCGCACGGCCTGCGGCCGCAGCGTCTGGCGGCGCGAGAAGGCAAGCATGCGGTTGACGAGCTCGGCGCCTTGTTTTGCCGACCGGCGTGTCAGTTCCAGAACCTGCCTGGTCTGTCCGTCGAACTCGGCATGGCGCTCGAGCAATCCCAATCCGCTGAGAATTGCGGCAAGCAGATTGTTGAAATCATGCGCCAGGCCGCCGGTAAGCTTGCCGATCGCGTCGAGGCGCTGCGACTGCAGCAGCTGGTCCTCAAGCTCGCGCCGTTCGGTAACGTCCAGCAATGTGCCGAGGATCTCGGGCTTCCGGCCGTCGGAGCCATTCGACAGGACGCCCTGATCGAGAAAAATCCGGTAATTGCCGTCGGCGCATTGCCAGCGGAATTCGCAGGTGTAGGAGCCGGTGGCCTTGGCTGCGAGCAGGACCTCCCTCACTCTCGGCAGATCGTCGGGATGAACGCGGCTCAGGCCGAAGCCTGGATCGGCGGTCAGCCGTTCCGCAGGAAAGCCGGTCAGGCGTTCGACCCCTTCGGTGACAAAGCTGGCGCCGAACGGCGGCTCCGCCGCCCTTGCGTGGAAGCAGACCGGAAGAGAGCTCAAAATGGCATGCTGCCGCTCCTGTGCGCTGCGCAGCGCCCGCTCGGCCTCGAGCTTTTCCTTCTGCGCCTGCAGTGCCTGGGCCAGCAGCCGTTGCTCGGCAGCCGCCTTTTGCTGGATTTCGAGCGTCTTCTCATGAAGTTCGACGAACACGGCAACCTTGGAACGCAGCATGGCCGGGTCGAAAGGCTTGAACACGTAATCCACCGCGCCGGCGTCGTAGCCGCGCAGCATGTGCGCGTCTTCCTTGTTGATGGCGGTGAGAAAAATTATCGGCGTTCGCCTGGATTGCTCGCGCTGGCGGATCAATCCCGCGGTCTCGTAGCCATCCAGCCGGGGCATCAGCACGTCCAGCAGGATGACTGCGAAATCCTCCTTCAGCAGTGCGCGCAACGCCTCTTCGCCCGACTGCACGCAGACGACTTCACCGATAGGGGCCAGAACCTCGCCGATCGCCAGCAGATTGCGCTCGTCGTCATCCACGGCCAGGATGCGCGCCTTTGCCGGCCCCGCTGCCGGCGCCATGACCTCCAGCTTCCTTGCTCCGTTTCTCGACAGCTTCTGCATCGAGCGGCCGTCAGTTCACTGCCATGAGCGTCTTTTCCGGACCATGGACACGGGATCGCGAACGGCCGATCCAGACACGCAGCAATGCCAACAGCAGATCGAGGTCGACAGGCTTGGCGATGTAGTCGGAGGCGCCGGCGTCGAGGCACTTCTGCCGGTCGCCCTTCATTGCCTTGGCTGTGACCGAGATCAACGGGATATGGGCGATCGCCGGCATGCTGCGGATCTGCCGCATCGTCTCGTAGCCATCCATTTCCGGCATCATAATATCGATCAGTGCCGCATCGATGTCCGGGCTCTGCTCCAGAAGCGCGATACCTTCCCGGCCGCGCTCCGCATGCAGTACCTGGATGTCATAGGTCTCGAGAACGCTGGTAAGCGAATAGATGTTGCGGATGTCGTCGTCGACGATGAGGACCTTTGCGCCGGCGAGGTCGAATTTGTCCGGCTGTTCGGCTGCCGCACCATCGTTTTCGTGGCCTCGCCCGGGGAGTGTTGCCGACATCAGGAGAGCCAGCTGCGCGAAATTCTCCGCCCGCGGAACATCCGCCAATGCCGGATGCAAGGCGAGCGACTGTTGCAGCGCTTCCGGATGAGGCGCAAAGAACAGCAGTCGCGACACCAACTGCCCGAACAGGACGGCAATCTCATCCAGCATCTGGGCGTTGTCCTTGGCCGAGCGGCCAAAGCCGAGCACAACGGCATCATAGTTGGCCATGCCGATTTCGTCCGCATTCGCCGCGACGCGGCCGATCGCCGTAACCGAGGTGACGCCGTCGCGGATCGCCTCGATCAGCGAAAGGCGGCGCTCGGGATCGGGATCGGCAATCAGGACGCGGCTCTGGACGCGGAGCTTTCTGGAATGAATATCCTGGAAGACCTTCATCAGTTCGTCCGACGATACGGGCTTGGTTGAAATGCTGGATGCACCCTTGCGGGCAAGCACCTCGATGTCTTCGGCGCCCGAGATGACATGAACGGGAATGTCCTTGGTTTTCGGGTCATGGCGAAGCAGATCGAACAACACCCAGCCGTCGATATCCGATAGTCCGAGATCGAGCGTAATCGCGTCGGGAACCAGCTTGCGTGCCAAAGCCAGCGTGCCGGAGCCCGCAGTCGACAGGACGCCTTTCAGCCCGGCCGAACGTGCAAGGCCGAGCAGCAATCCGCCGAAGGTCGGGTCATCCTCGACGATCAGCACGACCCGATCTTCCGACGAGATCGTGTCGCGGTCATCGAGCAATTCGGAGGACGGCGGGCTCGGCTGCGCTGTCGTCGCGGCCACCTCCATCGCCGGCAGCAACGCCGATTGCGGGGCCAAGGCCATCCGGGGTCCGTCGAATGGGATGACCAGAGTGAACGTCGAACCCTTGCCCGGCGTGCTCTCGACCCGCAATTCGCCGCCGAGCAGCCGGGCAATCTCCCGGCTGATCGAGAGCCCAAGCCCGGTGCCGCCATATTTGCGGCTTGTGGTGCCGTCGGCCTGCTGGAAGGCCTCGAAAATCAGCTTCTGCTTGTCTTGCGGAATACCGATGCCGGTATCGGTGACCACGATCGCGAGCGCCTCCATCGGTTGCGCCGAAACGTTGTGACGGCCCGTCTTTTCGGCCCGGAAATTCAAGCGGACCTCGCCTTGCGAGGTGAATTTGAAGGCGTTCGACAAAAGGTTGAGCACGATTTGCTGCAAGCGCTTCTCGTCGGTGCGGACGGTCTCCGGAAGCTCGGGGTCGACATTGATGGTGAAGCCAAGCCCCTTGTCGGTCGCCAGCTGCCGGAAGGTTCGCTCCATATGCTGGCGAAGATGCACCACGGGCATATCGTTGATATCGATCGAGACGGTGCCCGATTCGATCTTCGACAGATCGAGGATGTCGTTGATGAGGCTCAAAAGGTCGGTGCCGGCCGAATTGATGGTGCGCGCGAACTCGACCTGCTTGTCGTTGAGATTGCCCTGCTGGTTGGTTGCGAGCAGGTTTGAAAGGATGAGCAGCGAGTTCAGCGGCGTGCGCAGTTCGTGGCTCATATTGGCGAGGAATTCCGACTTGTATTTCGAGGTAAGCGCCAGCTGCTCGGCCTTCTCCTCCAGCGCCCGCCGCGCCATCTCGATTTCCAGGTTCTTGTTCTCCACCTGCTTCTTTTCGTTCTCGAGCAGCTGCGCCTTTTCCTGCAGCTCCTCATTGGTGGCGTGCAGCTCCTCCTGCTTCTTGGTCAGTTCGGTCTGACGCGCCTGCAATTCCGAGGTCAGCAGCTGCGACTGCTTGAGCAGGCCTTCGGTGCGCATGGTGGCGGCGATGGTGTTGAGAACGATGCCGACGGATTCCATCAGCTGGTTGAGGAACGACTGGTGCGTGTCGCGGAATTCGCTGAACGAGGCGAGTTCGATGACGGCCTTCACCTCGTCCTCGAACAGAGCCGGAAGAATGATCACGTTCGCCGGCGCGGCATTGCCAAGGCCGGAGGTAACGCGCAGGAAATTCGGCGGCACATTGTCCAGCATGATGGCGCGCTTGTCGGCGGCACTCTGCCCGACAAGCCCTTCACGCAGATCGAGGCGTTGCTTGATTTCCGCCTTGCTTTCGGCGCCATAGGAGGCGGCGAGCTCCAGATAGAATTCATCCTCGTCGCGGTTGGTCACATAGAACACGCCATATTGCGCATTCACCAGCGGGGCGAGTTCGGACATGATGAGGCGCGAGATCGTGGCCAGGTCGCGCTCGCCCTGCAGCATGCGCGAGAAGCGGGCGAGATTGGTCTTCAGCCAGTCCTGCTCGGCATTCTTCAGCGTCTGGTCCTTCAAATTGCGGATCATCTCGTTGATGTTGTCTTTCAGCGCCGCCACCTCGCCGGAGGCCTGGACGCTGATCGAGCGGGTCAGATCGCCCTTGGTCACCGCCGTCGACACCTCGGCGATGGCGCGCACCTGAGTGGTCAGGTTGGCCGCGAGCTGATTGACGTTGTCGGTCAGGTCGCGCCAAAGGCCGGCAGCGCCGGGCACCCGGGCCTGGCCGCCGAGTTTGCCCTCGATGCCCACCTCGCGGGCGACGTTCGTCACCTGGTCGGCAAAGGTTGCGAGCGTCTCGATCATGCCGTTGATGGTGTCGGCGAGCGAAGCGATTTCGCCCTTGGCGTCGACCGTCAGCTTGCGCCTGAGATTGCCTTGGGCAACCGCGGTCACGACATCGGCGATGCCGCGCACCTGGTTGGTCAGGTTCGTCGCCATCAGATTGACGTTGTCGGTCAGGTCCTTCCAGGTGCCGGCAACGCCCTCGACGCGCGCCTGGCCGCCGAGCTTGCCTTCGGTGCCGACCTCGCGGGCAACGCGTGTCACCTCGCCGGCAAAGGAATTCAGCTGGTCGACCATGGTGTTGATGGTCGATTTCAGCTCGAGGATCTCGCCCTTGACGTCGACGGTGATCTTCTTCGACAGGTCGCCGCGCGCCACGGCGGTCGTCACCTCGGCGATGTTGCGCACCTGGCCGGTCAGGTTCTCGGCCATGGAATTCACATTGTCGGTCAGGTCCTTCCAGGTGCCGGCAACGCCGCGCACCTGCGCCTGGCCGCCGAGCTTGCCCTCTGTGCCGACCTCGCGCGCCACGCGCGTCACCTCCGAGGCGAAGGAATTGAGCTGGTCGACCATCGTATTGATGGTGTCCTTCAGCTCGAGGATTTCGCCGCGCACATCGACGGTGATTTTCTTCGACAGGTCGCCAAGCGCCACCGCCGTGGTCACCTCGGCGATGTTGCGCACCTGGCCGGTCAGGTTGGCGGCCATCGCATTGACGTTGTCGGTCAGGTCTTTCCAGGTGCCGGCAACGCCGCGCACCTGCGCCTGGCCACCGAGCTTGCCGTCCGAACCGACTTCGCGCGCCACGCGCGTCACCTCGGAAGCGAAGGAATTCAGTTGGTCGACCATCGTATTGATGACGTCCTTGATCTGCAGGATCTCGCCCAGTGCATCGACGGTGATCTTCTGGGTCAAATCGCCGGTCGCAATTGCCGTCGCCACCTTGGAGACGTCGCGCAACTGCACGGTCAGATTGCCGGCCATGGCGTTGACGTTGTCGGTCAGGTCCTTCCAGGTGCCGCCGACACCCTCGACATGCGCCTGGCCGCCGAGCTTGCCTTCCGACCCCACTTCGCGCGCCACACGCGTCACTTCCGAGGCGAAGGAATTGAGCTGGTCGACCATCGTGTTGACGGTATCCTTGAGCTCCAGGATTTCGCCCTTGACGTCGACGGTGATCTTCTTCGACAGGTCGCCGCGGGCAACGGCGGTCGTCACCTCGGCGATGTTGCGGACCTGGCCGGTCAGGTTGGCGGCCATCAGGTTGACGTTATCGGTCAGGTCTTTCCAGGTGCCGCCGACCCCTTTCACCTCGGCCTGGCCGCCGAGCTTGCCTTCGGTTCCGACCTCGCGCGCCACACGCGTCACTTCCGAAGCGAAGGAATTGAGCTGGTCGACCATCGTGTTGATGGTGTCCTTGAGCTCGAGGATTTCGCCCTGCACGGCGACAGTGATCTTCTTCGACAGGTCGCCCGAAGCGACCGCAGTCGTCACCTCGGCGATGTTGCGCACCTGGCCGGTCAGGTTCTCGGCCATCGAATTGACGTTGTCGGTCAGGTCCTTCCAGGTGCCGGCGACGCCGCGCACCTGCGCCTGGCCGCCGAGCTTGCCCTCGGTGCCGACCTCGCGGGCGACGCGCGTCACCTCGCCGGCAAATGAATTCAGCTGGTCGACCATGGTGTTGATAGTCGATTTCAGCTCGAGGATCTCTCCCTTGACGTCGACGGTGATCTTCTTCGACAGGTCGCCCAGCGCCACAGCCGTCGTCACCTCGGCTATATTGCGCACCTGGCCGGTCAGGTTCTCGGCCATCAGGTTGACGTTGTCGGTCAGGTCCTTCCATGTGCCGCCGACACCTTCGACGCGCGCCTGGCCGCCGAGCTTGCCTTCTGTACCGACTTCGCGCGCGACGCGCGTCACTTCCGAGGCGAAGGAATTGAGCTGGTCGACCATCGTGTTGATGGTGTTCTTGAGTTCGAGGATTTCGCCTTTCACGTCGACGGTAATCTTCTTCGACAGGTCGCCGGAAGCGACGGCGGTCGTCACCTCGGCGATGTTGCGCACCTGCCCGGTCAGGTTCGTCGCCATCGCGTTGACGTTGTCGGTCAGGTCCTTCCAGGTCCCGGCCACACCTTTCACGCGGGCCTGGCCGCCGAGCTTGCCTTCGGTGCCGACCTCGCGCGCCACGCGCGTCACTTCCGAGGCGAAGGAGGCCAGTTGCCCGACCATGGTGTTGACGATCTTGCCGATGCGCAGAAACTCGCCGCGCAGCTGCCGGCCGTCGATTTCGACCATCATCGTCTGCGACAGGTCGCCTTTGGCGACCGCGCCGATGACGCGCGCCACTTCGGCCGTCGGCTGAACCATGTCCTCGATCAGATCGTTGACGGAACGGACGCTCGATTCCCAGCTGCCGGTGGCGTTGCGGACACGGCCGCGTTCGCCGATCCGGCCATCCTTGCCGACGACCTTGCTGAGGCGTTCGAACTCGCGCGTGACCTGATCGTTGAGTTCTACGATTTCGTTGAAGGTGTCGGCGATCTCGGAATCAAGGCCGGCGTAGACATTGTCGATACGAACGGAGAAATCACCGCTCCGAAAAGCCTTCAGCGCGTTCAGTATTTGACGGTGGTCCAATTGCCTTGTGGATGCAAGCACGCTCACAGCGCCCCTCCCAGCTCACGGATTTCTTGAATGTCCTGGTGAAACTGTCCCCTGCGGCCGACACAACTCCCCGCAAGCGCAAGAACGCGGCATGCTCGATTTGGTTCCAGACGAAATTGCCGCTATGCGGCAGGAATTTCGCAGCCGCATTCACGAAACGACGAGCAACAAAGATCCATAATGATGTATCGATCAATATTTCTGCCCAACGGAACATCTCGAAAAAACTCTCGTTGGTATAGATCGCGATAGAGCGATGCAACTCGATGGAGACACTAAGATGATGAAAATTCTCTCTGCATCCCTACTTGCTATCGGCCTGGCCACATCTGCCATGGCACAATCCATGGACTCCGCGACCGGTAGCGCCGATGGCAATACCGGCGTCAACACAGGCACTTCCGGCGGCAACACCGGGACCGGCAGCGCAACTACCCCGAACACGATCGATCCGAACGCAACGAACGCTACCACGCCGCAGACAAACGGTATGGAGGACCGCTGTAAGGATACGGCGAGCAGCGATACCGACAACAATACCCCCAGCGGCGCCATGACGTCGGATATGCAGAACTGCAACAAGTAACGGAGTTTTGCTCAGCCGTCATTTCAGCCCGCTGCCTGGTCCAGACCGGTGCTCGCGGTTCAAACCACAGCCAGAAACATGCACTGACCGGGCACGGGCTCATTACTTCTGAATGGATCGGCGAGCCCAAGCCGGGCGGCCGATTAACTAGTCTCAGCTAGGTTCTGCGATAGGCGGCGGCCAGCCCGGACGGGCGGGCGGGCGGGCGTTCTGCTGATTTCGCGGAGAGAACTGGTGGAGCCAATCGGAATCGAACCGACGACCTCTTGAATGCCATTCAAGCGCTCTCCCAACTGAGCTATGGCCCCACTCCGGCAGTTCACCGGCGCCGTTTCCGGCGAAGAGATCCGGCGCGGGTTCTAGACCGCGCCGTTAGTGAAGGCGGCTTCTAACCCCGCCTTCAGTCAATATCAAGCCTTCAAGAACCGCTTTTTCTAGGCAGCGCCGCGAAAGCCGGCGAATGCGGTTCGCTCAGACCTCGTCGTCGTCTTCGCCGACGCCGATCATGTCGGCAACGTCGTCGTCTTCTTCCTCCTCGTCGGCGAGGAACGTGTCATCCTCGTCATCGCCAAGGTCAACGTCGTCTTCGTCATCGCCGAGATCGGGAAGCTCGTCGGCCTTCGCGTCCTCGTCCGCCTCTTCGAGCGAGACGACCTCGACGCCCTCTTCCTCCTCGGCGTCCACTTCCTTCTCGGCAACTTCCTCTTCCTCCTCGAGAGCGGCGATCTTGCCTTCTTCGAAATAGGAGCGCGGATAGCTCTTGCCCGTGTAAGGCGAGACGATCGGGTCCTTGTTCAAGTCATAGAATTTTCGACCCGTCTCCGGGTCGATGCGTTTGGTGCCAAGTTCGGGTTTTGCCACAGCAAGCCTCGTCGATGAAAGTTTGGTCCCCTTAACCAGAGTTTACGGCGCTGTCAAAGCGAAAAGCCGGCGTCCCAAAAAGCTTGAATTCGAAGGCCTTCATACCAAGGGGATGACCATTTCGGTACGCCATGATAGGAGACCCCGCAAACCAGCAGAAAATGGCCGGCCGCCGGCGTTTTCAGGAAAGAACCATGTCGCACACTGCCGCCCCGAAGCAGGCCACCGCCCGCAAATCATCTGGCCTTTCAGGCGCGGCACGGGTGCCGGGCGACAAGTCGATCTCGCACCGCTCGTTCATGTTCGGTGGCCTGGCCTCCGGCGAAACCCGCATCACCGGGCTGCTGGAAGGCGAGGACGTGATGCGTACGGGCGCTGCCATGAAGGCCATGGGCGCCCATATCGAGAAGCATGGCGCTGAGTGGGTGATCCGCGGTACCGGCAACGGCGCGCTGCTGCAGCCGGTAGGCCCGCTCGATTTCGGCAATGCCGGCACGGGCTCACGCCTCACCATGGGCCTGGTCGGCACCTATGACATGAAAACCACCTTCATCGGCGACGCCTCGCTGTCGGGCCGGCCGATGGGCCGGGTGCTCGAACCGCTCCGCCAGATGGGCGTGCAGGTGCTGAAGGCGACGCCCGGCGACCGCATGCCGATCACGCTGCACGGGCCCAAGCACGCCGCGCCGATCACCTACCGCGTGCCGATGGCATCGGCGCAGGTCAAGTCGGCGGTGCTGCTGGCTGGGCTGAACACGCCGGGCATCACCACCGTCATCGAGCCGGTTATGACGCGCGACCACACCGAAAAGATGCTCAAGGGGTTCGGCGCCAATCTGTCGGTCGAGACCGACGAGCGCGGCGTGCGCCACATTTTCATCGAAGGCCAGGGCAAGCTCACCGGCCAGACCATCGCGGTGCCGGGCGACCCCTCCTCGGCCGGCTTTCCGCTGGTGGCGGCGCTGATCGTGCCGGGCTCGGACATTACAATCGAAAACGTGCTGATGAACCCGACCCGCACCGGACTTCTGTTGACGCTGCAGGAAATGGGCGCCTGGATCGACATAATCGATCCGCGCAACGAAGGTGGCGAGGACGTCGCCGACCTGCGCGTACGCTATTCCGAACTGAAAGGCGTCACCGTGCCGCCCGGACGGGCGCCGACGATGATCGACGAGTATCCGGTGCTTGCCGTGGCGGCGAGCTTTGCCGAGGGCGAAACGCTGATGCTTGGCCTGGAAGAACTGCGCGTGAAGGAATCCGACCGGCTGTCGGCAGTGGCCGAAGGGCTGAAGCTCAACGGCGTCGACTGCAGCGAAGGCGAGGCCTCGCTTGTCGTGCGCGGAAAGCCCGGCGGCAAGGGCCTCGGCCAACACCCCAACGGACAGGGCACCATCGTCCAGACCCATCTCGACCACCGCATCGCCATGAGTTTTCTGGTGATGGGGCTGGCGACGGAAAAGCCCGTGACCATCGACGACCAGGCGATGATCGCGACCAGCTTTCCGGAATTCATGGGTCTGATGAAAGGGCTTGGGGCGGAGATCGAGTAGCTTGATAGCAATCAATAGCCTTGGGGGTTGGGGCCAAACTGGAACGTCGGCGGGACAGCGCCCCCCTCTGTCCTGCCGGACATCTCCCCCACAAGGAGGGAGATTGGCAGCTTCGGCGCTCCGCTCAATCCTGCGACGTGGACAATTGGCGAAAGCCGCGATGGCCGCCGATCTCCCCCCAAGTGGGGGAGATGTCCGGCAGGACAGAGGGGGGCGCGAAGGATCGCCACGCCTATCTGGATCATTGCGCTTTTCGATTCCGGTGGGCGGCCAATGACCTCAACTTTCACCATCGCCATCGACGGACCTGCCGGTGCCGGCAAAGGCACCCTTGCCCGGCGGCTGGCCGATCACTACCGGCTGAACCTGCTCGACACCGGTCTTACCTATCGCGCGGTGGCGCATTCGCTGCTCCGGCTCGGCCTGCCGCTCGACAATGTCTCGGCCGCTGAAACCGCGGCTCGCCAGGTCGATCTGGCAAAGCTCGACCGCGCCGTGCTTTCGGCACACGCGGTCGGCGAGGCGGCTTCGAAAGTGGCTGTCATCCCGTCGGTCCGGCGCATACTGGTCGACAAGCAGCGCGACTTTGCAAAAACCCCGCCGGGTGCGGTGCTCGACGGCCGCGACATCGGCACCGTCGTCTGTCCCGATGCCGACGTAAAACTCTATGTCACGGCCAGCGCCGAGGTGCGGGCAAAGCGGCGGCTGGATGAAATCGAGAGCATCGGCGGCACCGCTAATTTCGATGAAATCCTTGCCGATATCGTGCGCCGCGACGAGCGCGACATGGGCCGCATGGACTCGCCCTTGAAGCCGGCCGCCGATGCGCACTTGCTCGACACGTCGGAAATGGCTATAGAGGCCGCGTTTCTGGCAGCTCAGGCGATCATCGACGATGTCCTGGCCAAGAGAAACGAAGCCTGAGCCGGGTTTTCCTGCCGCCGCCGATTGCCGGCGACAACAAGACTTCCCATATCGGGTATGAACCAGCCTGCCAGCATTCTTCATGCGCCGGAATTGCCGCTCAAGGGCGGCCAAGGGCTTTTTGCCCGGAACGCCGGCAGGCCAACGCAACGCTAACCCACGGCGCCCGCCCCGCGACAGATTGCGGGGCATTCCAGGAGAAACTATGTCAGTTGCAAATCCCACTCGCGATGATTTCGCGAGCCTGCTCGAAGAATCATTTTCCGCCGGCCATTCCGGCGAAGGCCAGGTCGTCAAGGGCATCATCACTGCCATTGAAAAGGACATGGCCATCATCGACGTCGGCCTCAAGGTCGAAGGCCGCGTGCCGCTGAAGGAATTCGGCGTCAAGGGCAAGGACACGACGCTCAAGGTCGGCGACACGGTCGAGGTCTATGTCGAGCGTATCGAAAATGCGCTTGGCGAAGCCATGCTGTCGCGTGAGAAGGCCCGCCGCGAAGAGAGCTGGGTCCGTCTCGAAGAGAAGTTCACCAAGGGCGAACGCGTCGAAGGCGTCATCTTCAACCAGGTCAAGGGCGGCTTCACCGTCGACCTCGACGGCGCTGTGGCCTTCCTGCCGCGCAGCCAGGTCGACATCCGCCCGATCCGCGACGTCTCGCCGCTGATGCACAACCCGCAGCCCTTCGAGATCCTCAAGATGGATCGCCGCCGCGGCAACATCGTGGTGTCGCGCCGCACCGTGCTCGAGGAAAGCCGCGCCGAACAGCGTTCGGAAATCGTGCAGAACCTCGAAGAAGGCCAAGTAGTCGAAGGCGTCGTCAAGAACATCACCGACTATGGTGCGTTCGTCGACCTCGGCGGCATCGATGGCCTGCTGCACGTCACCGACATGGCCTGGCGCCGCGTCAATCATCCGACCGAAATCCTCAACATCGGCCAGACGGTCAAGGTGCAGATCATCCGCATCAACCAGGAAACCCACCGCATCTCGCTCGGCATGAAGCAGCTCGAGAGCGATCCGTGGTCCGAGATCGGCACCAAGTTCCCGATCGGCAAGAAGATCAAGGGTACCGTCACCAACATCACCGACTACGGCGCATTCGTCGAGCTGGAGCCGGGCATCGAAGGCCTCATCCACGTTTCGGAAATGTCGTGGACCAAGAAGAACGTGCATCCCGGCAAGATCCTGTCGACGACGCAGGAAGTCGACGTGGTGGTGCTCGAAGTCGATCCGGCCAAGCGCCGTATCTCGCTCGGCCTCAAGCAGACGCTGGAGAACCCGTGGGAGGCCTTCGCGCGCAGCCATCCGGTCGGCAGCCAGGTCGAGGGCGAGGTCAAGAACAAGACCGAGTTCGGCCTGTTCATCGGCCTCGAAGGCGACGTCGACGGCATGGTCCACCTTTCCGACCTCGACTGGACCCGTCCGGGCGAGCAGGTGATCGAGGAGTACAATCGCGGTGACATGGTCAAGGCGCAGGTGCTCGACGTCGACATCGACAAGGAGCGCATCTCGCTCGGCATCAAGCAGCTGGCCAAGGACACGGTCGGCGAAGCAGCGACGTCAGGCGAACTGCGCAAGAACGCAGTCGTCACCTGCGAGGTTATCGGCGTGAAGGATGGCGGTCTGGAAGTGCGGCTGGTCGACAGCGGCATCGAGACCTTCATCAAGCGCTCCGACCTCAGCCGTGACCGCGACGAGCAGCGCCCCGAGCGCTTCACCGTCGGCCAGAAAGTCGACGCCCGCGTCATCGCCTTCGACAAGAAGACCCGCAAGCTGCAGGTCTCGATCAAGGCGCTGGAAATCGCCGAAGAGAAGGAAGCGGTCGCTCAGTACGGCTCAACCGATTCCGGCGCTTCGCTGGGCGATATTTTGGGTGCCGCGCTGAAGAAGCAGGGCAGCTAAGCCAACACCGCGCCTCGCGCGGGTTATAAACGAAACAAAAAGCCTCGCCGGAACGATCCGGCGGGGCTTTTGCTTGTGACCTTTGCTTGCGACGGACCGCAGGCTCAGGCCCGGCCGTAGAGTGGCACCAGCGTGCCGCTGATCGCCATGTTGGCCGGCGAGGCAAGGTAGGCAATGGCCTCGGCCGCCGCTTCAAGGCTGACCCATCTACTGAAATCTGCGTTCGGCATGTCAGCCCGGTTGGCCGGCGTGTCGAGCGTCGAAGGCGCCACGGCGTTGACCAGGATGCCGTTGCCCTTCAGCTCTTCGGCTATCGCCACGGTCATCGCGGCGACTGCCGCCTTGGCGGCGGCGTAGGCCACCTTGCCGGAGCCGCGCCGCGGATCGAGCCCGGCTCGCGCGGTGACATTGACGATGCGGCCCGGCACGGAAGATCCCAGCATCGAGCGTATCGCCGCGCGGCAGCACAGAAAGGTGGTGCGGGCATTGGTGTCCATCATCTCGGCGAAGGAGGCGGGTTCGATCTTCTCGACCGGCGCCGCGGTGAAGCCGCCGGCAAGATGCACCGATGCCCATAAATCTGGAACGCTGGCATAGAAGGCGTCGACCTTGGCAGGGTCGGCAAGGTCGACATTGTGCGCCAGCCTGACGCGGTCATGCGCCGGAAAGGGAAAATGCGCAGGCGCGGCAGCGTGGGCATTGGGCACATGGCAGATCGCGCCCTGCTCCAGCAGTTTTCCTACGACCGCGCCGCCAAGGGCACCGGTGCCGCCGGTCACCACGATATGTCTGCCGTCCAGTGTTTCCGTCATATTCGACCGCTCCGTCATTGCGCGCCGCCGATGCGGAAGGTCGCGCCTTTCGCGCGATCACTCAACCGAAATCTCGATGACGTAAGGTCGTCCAGTCGCCCGCGCGCGCGCAAGCGCGTCCGCCAAGCCGCCGGTGCCGGAAATCCGCTCGGCGGCAATGCCGTAGGCTTCGGCCAATTTGCAGAAATCCGGCGGTGCCGGGGAGACGCCGACCGGCTCGACGCCGACGTCGAGCATCGAGGTTTCGATCTCGCGGTAGCCACGATTGTTCCAGACTGTGAAGATCACCGGCGCCGCAGCGTCGAGCGCGGCGCCCAGTTCCGGCAGGGTGAACTGGAAGCCGCCGTCGCCGGTGAGGCAAACGACCGGCGCCTCAGGCCTGGCAAGGACGGCACCGATCGCCGCCGGCGGGCCATAGCCGAGCGCGCCGAAGCCGGTGGCCGCGTTGAACCAGCCGCCCGGCCGGTCGTGATCGTAATAGAGGTTGGCGGCGTAGACCGGCTGGGTCGAATCGCCGACGATGATCGCGCCAGGCAGCGCATCGCGGATCGTCTCGACGGCGCGCAGTTGCGCCTGCATGGCCGGGCCAATCTCGGCAAAGGCCGCCTGCCGCGTCGCGGCGGCGCGGGCTGAACCATCATCCAATGGCGTCTCGTGCGTGCCGATTTCGGCAAGCAGCGCCTTGAGCGCCGCTCCGCAATCGGCCTGGATCGAAATCCGCGCAGGCCGGCGGGCAAGCTGGTCGGCGCCGATGTCGATGCGGATCAGGTTGGCGGGCAGGACAAAACCGCCGTCGCCATAGCCATCATAGTCGGTCGGACCGAATTCGGTGCCGGCGGCAATGACCAGGTCGGCATCGGCGATCAGCGCACGCACCGCCTTCAGGCTGGGGCTGGCCGGCACGCCAAGTGGATGACGATAGAGCAGGCCGCGCGCATTAGCGGTCTGGACGACCGGCGCTCCCAGCCTCTCGGCCAGGTGCTGCAACGGCGCTTCGGTGGCCTTGGCGCCGCCACCGGCGAGGATAAGCGGCCGGCTGGCAGACGCGCACAGCCTTGCCGCCTCTGCAATCGCCGCCACATCCGGCCCGGGCGGCGCTGAATTCCGCAGCAGCGGCACGATGCCGTTGGCCGGCATGGTCATGACATCGGTCGGGATCTCAATATGCACCGGACCCGGACGCGAGGATGAGAACAGCGCAAAGGCGCGGGCGAGCACGCCGGGCAGTTCGCCGGCCTCGGTGACACGGTGCGAAAACAGCGCCACCTTCTCCATCATGCCGCGCTGGTCCGGCAGTTCATGCAGATGGCCAAGGCCTTTGCCCAGCGTCGGTGTGGCGTTGACGCCCGAGATTACCAGCATCGGCACCGAATCGGCGCGCGCCTGACCCATGGCGGTGATGGTGTTGGTCAGCCCCGGCCCGGTGATGACGAAGGCGATACCCGGCCTGCCGCTGGCGCGCGCATAGCCGTCAGCCATGAAGCCGGCGCCCTGCTCGTGGCGCGGCGTGACGTGACGGATCTTCGATCGCGCAAGCCCGCGATAGAGCTCGACCGTGTGTACGCCGGGAATGCCGAAGACGGTGTCGACGCCGTGCGCTTCGAGCAAGGTGATGAGCGCTTCGCCGATGGTCGTCATTGTCTTAGCACCGGGCGCGTGAGGCAGGTAGGGCCGCCCTCGCAGGCAATGCACAGCGCATCGGCCTCGAATGTCGAGACCGTACAGCCGGCGGCCTGCATGGCAGCCGCCGTCTTCGGAAAACCGGCAACGGCGATAACCTGGCGCGGCGCGGTCGGCAGCACGTTCAGGCTGAGCCCATTCGAGACGAAGAATTCGTCGGCGTCGCCCTCGACCAGCCGAATGCCGCGTTCGCGCAGCATCTGGTGGAAGGCGACCGGCAGGAGGGGCGCATAGACCAGCGCCAGATCGTCTGCGAGCGGGCTGATCACCGACATCAGATGCAGGCAGGCCTCCTCGCCCTGCCAGAGCGGCAGGTCGAAGCCATAGACCTGGATGCCCTTGGGTGAAAGCAGGTTGGAGAGCTGCTGGATGCCGTGCTGATTGGTGCGCACGCCGCGGCCGACGGCCAGCGTGTTTGCATCCACCCACACGCAGTCGCCGCCCTCGACCTGGCCGGGAGCCTCGATACGGCCGAGGATGGGGATGCCCATGCGCCCGTAGGCTGCCTCGTGCAGGCCGGGCTCTCGCCGGCGCAGCGCCTTGCCCATGGCAAGGATGACCGCGCCATGGTCGGTCATCAGCGACGGATCGTGGGTAAAGACCGAATCGGCAAGCCCGTCATCGGCGTCGCTCAGCCATTCGATATCGGCGCCTGAGACAGAAATCAGCCTGGCCAGTGCATCATGCTGGGCCGCCGCTTTTTGTGGATCGAAGCCGGGGCCATAGTGCCACTCCAGCGCTTCGGCCCGACGCATGGCGCTGGCGGCGGAGCGCATCAGCACGCGCTGCAGCAGCCCGGCCATCGACTGCGACCCGTATGCTTTGCCCACTAAGTTCTCCTGAAACGCGCCCCTCCTGCCAATAGCCACTCGGCAGGCCGTGATCAATGGTCCAAAAACTGCGGTTGACGGAGGCAAGCGGAACGGTCCATCTTGAGAATCGGAACGCTGTCCAGTGACGGGTAATGGGTAAAAAATTCCAGCAAGGACTGCCTCGGCTGCTCCGCGGGGCGCCGCGACGATGACAGCGCCGGCCACCGCCCTGAAGCATACGGCGCAGAACGGCGCTGCCGAAGCCATCCACGTCGAGAACCTGCACAAGAATTTCGGCAAGCTGCATGTATTGAAGGGCGTTTCGCTGTCGGCGCGCGATGGCGAGGTGATCGCCATCATCGGCGGCAGCGGCTCGGGCAAATCGACGCTGCTGCGCTGCATCAACTGCCTGGAGAACCCGACCAGCGGCATCATCCGGGTCAATGGCGAAGAGATAAAGCTGAAGGCCGACAGCTACGGCCACACCGTGCCCGCCGACCGCAAGCAGATCGAACGCATCCGCTCCAAGCTCGGCATGGTCTTCCAGAACTTCAATCTGTGGAGCCACATGACGTTGATCGAGAACGTCATCGAGGTTCCCGTGCATGTGCTCGGCGTCAAGCGCGATGTGGCGATCGGCGAGGCGGAAAAATTGCTCGCCCGCGTCGGCCTGGCCGAAAAACGCGACGTCTATCCCGCCTATCTGTCGGGCGGCCAACAGCAGCGCGCCGCGATTGCCAGGGCGTTGGCCATCAACCCGCGCGTCATGCTGTTCGACGAGCCGACCTCGGCGCTCGATCCGGAGCTGGTCGGCGAGGTGCTGAAGGTGATCGGCGACCTGGCGCGCGAAGGCCGCACTATGGTGCTGGTCACCCATGAGATGAAGTTTGCCCGCGAGGTCGCGACGCATGTCGTCTACCTCCACAACGGGCTGGTCGAGGAAGAAGGGCCGCCGGAACAGATCTTCGGCGCGCCGAAATCCGAAAGGCTGAAGCAGTTCATCCGCAACATCAGTTAAACTGTGGGCGGACGAAAACCGGGAACAACAACAAAACTGGGAGTCATGACGATGAAGATTATTCTCAAGACCTTTGCCGCAGCGCTGCTGCTCGGCGTTGCCGCGATGGGCGTGGCCAAGGCCGATCCGGTCAAGATCGGCGTCGCCGCCGAACCCTATCCGCCCTTCGCCTCGCCGGACGCTTCCGGCAAATGGGTCGGCTGGGAGATCGAATTCATCGATGCCGTCTGCGCCGAGGAGAAGCTCGACTGCGTCATCACCCCCGTCGCCTGGGACGGCATCATTCCGGCGCTGACGACCAAGAAGATCGATCTTATCGCCGCCTCGATGTCGATCACCGCCGAGCGCGAGAAGACGATCGCCTTCTCGGACAAATATTACAACACCCCGACTGCGATCATCGGGCCGAAGGACCAGAAGTTCGGCTCAACACCGGAGGACCTCAAGGGCAAGATCATCGGCGTCCAAGTCTCGACCGTACACGCCGACTACGCCAAGAAGCACTTCGCCGACGCGGCGGAAATCAAGGAATACCAGACCCAGGACGAGGCCAACCAGGATCTTGCCGCCGGCCGGGTCGACGCGGTGCAGGCCGATTCCATTGCCCTCGACGCCTTCCTGAAATCGGACCAGGGCAAGCAATGCTGCGATCTGAAGGGCATGGTTGCGCCGGATCTGGCCATTCTCGGGCCCGGCGTCGGCGCCGGCGTCCGGAAGGAAGACACCGAGTTGAAGGAAAAGATCAACGCCGGCATCAAGGCCATCCGCGCCAATGGCAAATATGACGAGATTTCGAAGAAGTACTTCGACTTTGACATTTACGGCGCCGACACGCAGTCGAACTGACGACCTCATCCATGAGCGATTAACCACGCGGCCCCGATAGAGCCGCGTGGTTAGTCGAAATCCATCGACGAGTGCTTCCGCGGGCGGAGATCGCCGGCGGTTTTAGCGCCAGCAATTCGAGGGCGACGCTGATCGACGCATTTGTTCCGGCTTGGGCCGCCTCTGCCATCGCGCTTCTCTCGCCCGTGCCGCCGGGCTGGGGTGGAACGCTCATCGTCGGGCTGCTCCATACGATCGAGATCGCGGTCGGCGCCACCGGTCTCGGCCTTTTGATCGGCATCGGCGGCGCCTCCGGCAAGCTGTATGGTGGTCCGGTGGTGCGCGATCTCCTGGCAGTCTATACGACCGTCGTGCGCGCCGTGCCGGAGCTGGTGCTGATCCTTCTGCTCTATTACGCCGGCACCGACCTGATCAATCAGATGCTGACGGCAATGGGCTATCAGCGCATGGACATTAGCGGGCTGGCGGCCGGCATTGCCGTGCTCGGCTTCGTCCAGGGCGCCTATTCGACCGAGGTGATCCGCGGCGCGATCCTTGCCATTCCGCAGGGCCAGATCGAAGCCGCGCGCGCCTATGGCATGTCTCCCGGCCTGCTGCTGCGGCGCATCACGCTGCCGGCGATGCTGCCGTTCGCCATACCCGGCCTTGCCAATCTCTGGCTGATCGCCACCAAGGACACCGCCCTGCTGGCGGTCGTCGGCTTTTTCGAGCTGACATTGGCGACACGGCAGGCGGCCGGCGTCACCAAAGCCTATCTGACATTCTTTGTCGCCGCCGGCGCGATCTACCTTCTGTTGACGCTGGTTTCCAACCTGATCATCGGCCGCATCGAGAGCTGGGCCCGCCGCGGCATGCCGTCGCTCAAGGAGGCCCGTTGATGGCTGGCCCGGTGATGACTGGCGAAGCGGCCGTCGAGATAGCCGCACGCGCTTCGCTGTGGCTGAAGCCGCATCGTATCGTGCTGATCCTGATCGCGCTGGGGCTGGTTTTGGCGGCGGCCGTCTTCATGCGCTGGGACTGGCTGCCTAAATATTACGGGATAGGACTGCTCGGCATCTGGCGCGCGCTGTGGATTCTTGCCGTCACTTGCACGCTGGGTTTCCTGCTCGCCGTGCCGCTCGGGCTGGCGCAGGCTGCGGGCTCGTTCTGGTTCGCGGCACCCGCCAAGGTCTTCTGCACCGTCATCAGAGGGACGCCGCTGCTGCTGCAGCTCTGGTTGCTCTATTACGGGCTGGGCTCGCTGTTTCCACAATATCCATGGATTCGCGAGTCTTGGATGTGGCCCTATCTGAGGCAGGCATGGCCCTATGGCGTCCTCGGGCTGACGCTGTCCTTCGCCGGTTATGAGGGCGAGGTGATGCGAGGCGCTTTCGCCGGCGTGCCGAAAGGCCAATTGGAAGCCGCCCGCGCCTTCGGCATGAGCCGCTGGAGGATTTTCCAGCGAATCTGGCTGCCGCAGGCCTTCTACCGCGCGCTGCCGACACTGACGGGCGAAACCGTGCTGCAGCTGAAATCGACGCCGCTGGTGGCGACCATCAGCGTGATCGACATATTCGCCGTCTCTTCAAAGGTGCGTCAGGATACCTACCTCACCTATGAACCCTTGCTGCTCCTGGCGTTGATCTATATGGCGATCACCGGCATCCTCGTCTTCACCCTGGGCAAGATCGAGGCGCGGATTCCGAACAAGGTTGGTTAGGTGAATAGTGAATGGTGAATAGTCAGTAGTGAGTAGCCCGTAGTGTTACCGGCTAAGTCCCACTCACCATTCACTATTCACCATTCACCCATTCCCTCAGATATCCATGGCAATCACAATGCAACTCAGTCTCGACCAGGCGACAGGGCTGTGCCGGATGGCCGCACTTGGCGCCGGCGCCAACGAAGAGGCGGCGCAGTCGCTGGCTGCCTCGATCGTCGCGGCTGAGGCGGAAGGACTGTCGACCGTCGGGCTGTCGCATTTCATCGATTATCTCGAAGCGCTGGAAGCCGGCCGTATCGACGGCAACGCCGATCCGGTGATCACCAGGCCGGCGCTCGCGGTCTATCTTTCCGATGCGCGCGGCGGCTTAGCGCATACCGGTTTCGACCGCACGATCGATGACCTCGCCAAGGCGGCGCGGCTGTTCGGCGTCGCCATCTTTTCGCAGAAGAATGCTTATACGTGCGGCGCGCTCGGCTATTTCACCGGACGGCTGGCCGCGCAGGGATTGGTGTCGTTCGCCGCCACCAACGGCCCGGCCGTGCTTGCCGGCTCGGGCTCGGTCAAGCCGGTCTACTGCACCAACCCGATGTCCTTTGCGGCACCCGCCGCGGACGGGGCGGCGCTGGTCATCGACCAGTCGTCGAGCGCCACCGCCTTCGTCAACATCCGCAAGGCGGCCGAGGACGGCAAGAAGATACCCGAAGGCTGGGCACTGGATGCCAGCGGCAATCCGACCACGGACCCGGCAGCTGCCATGAAGGGCGCCATGCTTGCCTTCGGCGGCCAGCGCGGCGCCAACATCGCGCTGATGGTCGAGGTGCTGGCTGCGGGCCTGTCGGGCGCCAACTGGTCGCTCGATGCGCCATGGTTCAGCGGCGGGCCGGACAGTCCGGGGACCGGCCTGTTCGTGCTTGCCGTCGAGCCCAAGCTGCTCGATCCGGACTTCGAAAAGCGGATGAAGGATCAGCTCGACCGGCTGCGGCGGCGCTATGGCGTGCATGTGCCGGGGCGTGCCCGGGCCGAGGCCGCGGAGAAGGCGGCGGCGCGCGGCATAAGCGCGCCGAAAGCCGTGGTGCAACGCATTTCCGAATTCGCCGCGCGCTATTCGTCCTGAAGAAATTCGTTTGTCCGATGAGCGGCTGACGAGGCCGGCCGATCCGGCAGCGCGAGCCTACTTCCCGCAATGATGATCGTTGATCGCGTTCACCGCATTCGCGTCCGGTCCTACCCTGTTGTAGGAGCAGGGTTCGGCGGCCGTCGTGAGCAGGTGGTTGTCATAGTAGCGCGGGCCACCGAACAGAATGTCGATGATGTCGCCGTTGGCAGGAACGTAGCGTTCGGGTTGCGCTTGGTGGTGATGCCGGTTTGCCGCGAATGCCGAGGCACCCATGCTGCAGCCTGTTGCGAAAGCCAGAGCGAAGATCGCAACGCATTTTGTCGTCATCGGCAATATCCTCCATTCGGAATCAAACCATACATCTAAAATCGCCGGCCGGAACAAAGGTTCCTGTTCCTAATGGCGTTGCCGTAAAGCCGGGCCTCGGCGGCGTTTTCTGCCATTTCGAACGGATCCGGAAAATCATGCTTCAACAGTGCCGGGCGACCTATGGTCGCCCTTTGCCTTTGGCGCGAAACCGACTATGAAACGGCTTCAATCAAGCCATCTGGATAGCCCGCCGGAGCCAGCCATGACCGAAATCCTTCAGACCCCAAAGCTCGTCGTCGTTTTCGGCGGCTCCGGCTTTGTCGGTCGTCATGTCGTGCGGGCGCTGGCCAAGCGCGGCTACCGCATCCGGGTCGCCTGCCGTCGGCCCGATCTCGCCGGCCATTTGCAACCGCTTGGCAATGTCGGGCAGATCCAGCCGGTGCAGGCCAATGTCCGGGTGCGCTGGTCGGTCGACCGCGCCGTGCAAGGCGCCGACCATGTCGTCAATCTGGTGGCGATCGCGCATGAGGCCGGCCGGCAGAAATTTACTGCCGTCCACGAGTTCGGCGCGCGCGCTATTGCCGAAGCGGCGCGCGCCGTCGGCGCCGGCCTCACCCACATCTCGGCTCTGGGAGCGGACCTCCACGCGCAATCGGACTACGCGCGTACCAAGGCGCTCGGCGAAAAGGCCGTTCTTGAGACGGTCCAAGACGCCGTGATCTTGCGGCCATCGATCAATTTCGGGCCGGAGGACGGTTTCTTCAACCGCTTTGCCAACATGGCCCGTTTTTCCCCAGTGCTGCCGCTGATCGGCGGCGGGCAGACGAAATTCCAGCCGGTCTATGTCGGCGACGTCGCCGAAGCGGTGGCGCACTCGGTCGACGGCAAGGTCCAGGGCGGCCGGATCTATGAACTCGGCGGGCCGCAGGTGCTTACCTTCAAGGAATGCATGCAAGAGCTGCTTGTCATCATCGAACGCAAGCGGTTTTTGCTGCCCGTGCCATGGTGGCTGGCGAACCTCCAGGCATCAATTCTCGGGCTGCTGCCCAATCCGTTGTTGACCAAGGACCAGGTCCTGCTGTTGCGCCAGCACAATGTCGTGTCGGATGCCGCCGTCAAGGACAACAGGACGCTCGCCGGCCTCGGTATCCAGCCGCGTTCGATCGGAACCATCCTGCCAAGCTATCTCTGGCGCTACCGCGCCGCCGGCCAGTTCCAACGCAAGTCCGCCGCATAACACGAGCGGACGTGCGGTTGCCTACGAGCCGCGCCGGGTGACCTGCAGCGGCAGGCCGCCTTGCGGCTGCGTCGTCAGCTTCTGCACCGGCCAGGGGCGGGTTTCCGCGGTGGCGTCGAAACGGTAGCGCGACAGCATGATCGCCAACGCGATGATCGCCTCCTGCATGGCGAAGCTGGCGCCGATGCAGACGCGGGGGCCGGCGCCGAACGGCAAATACTGGAAACGATCGATCTTTTCGCGGTTTCCCGGATGGAAGCGTTCCGGCATGAAAGCGTCGGGCCGGTCCCACAATTTCCGATGGCGGTGGACGACCCACGGCATCACCAGCACCGCGGCACGTCGCGGTATGTAGAGGCCGTTCCAGGTTTCGGGCTCGATCGGTTCGCGGTTGATCGACGGCGCCGGCGGATAGAGCCTGAGCGCCTCGTCGAAGGCGGCGCGGGTGAGCGGCATGGCGTCGAGCCATTTCGTCGGGTCGGGCTCACGCGCCAACACCGCATCGATCTCGTGCTCGATCTTTTCGCGCTCCCACGGCGCTTCGGCAAGGCAGTAGAGCGTCCAGCCGAGCGCCCTGGCCGTAGTCTCGTGGCCGGCACCGATGAAGGTGATGATGTTGTCCTCGACCTCGGCCCGGGTCAGCCCGCCCGGTCCCTCCGCCTTCAACAGCAGCGTGAGAAAATCCTGCGGCACGGTGTCCGGAGCGCGCCTCAGCCGCGCCTCGCGCATCTGCACCGTGTCGGTGACGATCTTGCGGAAGTAGGCCATGGTCTTGCGGCCGCGGATGCGGGTCAGGCGCGGCAGCCAGTCGGGCGCACGCAAAAGGTCGAGCGGATCGACCCGGCCCATGGTCTCGAACAGGCGGTCGATCTCCTTGGCGAAGCTACCGGGCTCGCCCGATATCTCGCCCGAAAACAGTGTCTCGGCCAGGATGTCGAAGGTGAGCAGCGTCATGTCGTGGGCGATGTCCGACGTGCCACCTTGCTCGTAACGGGTGACGAATTCGAGCGTGCGTTTCAGCATCGGCTCGGCGAAGCCGAAGATGTGGCGCGGCGTGAACACCGGCGCCATCGCCTTGCGCGAACGCCGCCACACTTCGCCTTCGGCGGTAAGCAGGCCGTCGCGCAGGATTGGCCGCAATATCTTCTGACGCACCGTCGCCATCTTGTAGTTCTTGGCGTTATCGACGAGCACATGGCGGATGAGGCCGGGATCGTTGGCGATGACTAGCGGCCCGCCGACGCCGGTCACCGAAATCCAGGGCTCGTTATAGGTCGGCTCGCCCCACAGTTCGAGCGGATTGCGGTAGACGATGCGGATCATCTCCAGCGTCGAGGGCGGCGCTGTGCGCGGCTTCGGCGCCGGCGGGACGAAGGGAACGGGCTGACTGTCCATGGCTTGCTCCGCTGACACCTCAATGTAGTGGCGGGCAAGGCAGGCGTCCATGTGACCGGACGACAAGGCGAAGCATCCGCTCTCTGGAATGTGACCGGGGCACCGGAAAGTGCCTGCTTGCTGTGTCCGGCTGCGTGTCTTAGGTGGCAGCACCACAGATGCCACTAACCGGCGGGAGCCTGCCTTGAAGCACCAGTTGAACGTCATCATCGGCAGCACGCGGCCGGGCCGCGCCGGGCCGGTTTTCGCAAATTGGCTGGAGAGCTTTGCGCGCGAGCACGGCAAATTCGAGCCGGTGCTCACCGACATCGCGGCCTTCAACCTGCCGGTGCTGGACGAGCCGCATCATCCGAGACTGGGCAAATACGAAAACAGCCACACGAAAGCCTGGTCGAAGGCAATCGACGCCGCCGACGCATTCGTCTTCGTGGCGCCGGAATACAATTATTTCGCCGCCCCCGCGATCGTCAACGCGGTCGACTACCTGCTCAGGGAATGGCGATACAAGCCGGCCGCCATCCTCAGCTACGGCGGTGTCTCCGGCGGCCTGCGGGCGGCGCAGGCGGTCAAACCGTTGCTGACCTCCGTCGGCGTCATGCCGATCCCGGAAGGCGTGGCGCTGCCGATGTACCAGAAGCTGCTCGACGAGACCGGCGCCTTCTTGCCCAGCGAGCAGGTGCTCGGCGGGGCCAGGACCATGCTGGACGAGTTGTTCCGCTGGAGCGAAGCGCTGAAGCCGATGCGGGTCGGCTGACAACGCGAACGGCCGAGCTTGCCGATGCCGTAACTTGCTCATGCCATAAAGAGATGGAATGCTCCGGCAAATGACCGGGCCGGGGCGGTTCGATTTGCGTTTTCTGTTTGCCTTGCTGCTGATCCTCTCGACGGCCTCCGCTGCCGTGGCGGAGCGGCGCGTTGCGCTGGTCATCGCCGAGAACGACTATCGGCTGATCCGGCCGCTCGCCAATCCCGTCAATGACGGTGAGGTCATGGAGACGGTGCTGAGGAAGCTTGGTTTCGAGGTCTTCCTCGAAACCAACCGCGACCTGCGGCGCATGCGCCGGGCGCTCGACGATTTCCGCGAGGATGCCAAAGGCGCCGACGTGGCGCTGGTGTTCTTCTCCGGCCACGGCGTCGAGATCGCCGGCGAGAATCGGCTCCTGCCGGTCGATGCAGACGCGTCGTCGCTCGCTACGCTGGAAAGGACCAGCCTGCCGCTGGAGGAGATCCGCGCGACCGTCGCCGCCACCAGCAAGGTCGGACTGATCGTGCTCGACGCCTGCCGTAGCGATCCGTTCGCGGCTACGGGCGGCGAAGGCCGCGGCGCGACGGCGCTGGCAAAAGACGTCAGCGACAAGGTCCGGCCGGGCCTTGGCCGCATCGGGCGGGCAGAAAACATCCTGTTTGCCTTTTCGGCGGCGCCCGGCGAGACCGCCGCGGATGGGACGGGCCAGAATTCGCCGTTTACCGCGGCGCTGACGAAATACCTCGGCACCGAAGGTCTCGAGATCCGCTCCGTGCTGACGCTCGTGCAGCAGGAGGTCTACGACCTCTCGCGCGGTAAGCAATTGCCCTATGTCGAGAGCGGCCTGCCGCAGCTGTTCTTTGCCGCCTCGGCCAAGGAGAAATTGCCGGAGCGCGAACGCTTGTTGCTGGCCATGGCCGAGGTGACGCCCGCGATGCGCGGCGAGGTGGAAAAGATCGCCAGCGACGCCGATATGCCGCTGGCGCCGCTCTATGGCGCGTTGATCAGTTCCGATGCCGGCCATCTCTCCGCAGACAGTCTGAACACCAGGCTGCGTGAGGCAGCCGACGCCTTCGTCAAGGTGCGGAGCGAAATGCAGACGCTTGGATCCGACGATCTGCGGGTGGCAGCGTTGCGCCGGCAGGCCGAAGAGCAGCTTTCGCTGGGAGCGTTCGATGCCGCGCGTAAAAAGCTCGCCGAGGCAGCCGAGATCGACAATGTCTCGCGCAACGCGCTGAAGGCCAATTTCGTCAGCCGCACGCTCTCCGAAGCCGCGACGCGCTATCTGTCCGGCGGGGCCGCGCGCGCCGACCTCGACTACGCCACAGCCATCAGGGACTATGAGTCCGTGCTCGCGCTTTATGACGAAGCCGGACAGGTGGTGCTGTCGCTCGACGACGCCGACCGCTTGATTCGCACGCTGGACGAGCTCGGCAAGCTCTATACCACGGTCGGCAATATCGATGCGGCTGGCCGTGCCTTCGAGGCGCTGCAAGCCGATCTCGAGCGGCGGTCGCATCATGAAACCGATCCCAACGTGAAGCGCGACTTCGCCGTCAGCCACGTCAAGCTCGGCAACGTGCGGATGGCGCAAGGCAATCTGCCGTCAGCGCTGCAGAATTATGAGACCGCCAAGACCATTCTGCAGGGCCTGACCGAGGCAGAACCGGACAATCTGGAGTGGTTCGGCGACCTCGCCATGGCCGACGACAAGATCGGCAACGTATTGGCGACGCAAGGCGATCTGGCCGGCGCCGCAGAGGTCTACCAGGAAAGCCTGTCGATCAAGAAGCAGCTCGCCGCCGGAGAGCCCGACCGTGCCGAACTGCAGCGCGACCTGACCATCACCTACGATGAGATCGGTCACCTTGCCCATATCGCAGGCCAACTGGACAACGCACAGGCGGCCTATGAAGAGAGCCTGAAGGTGCGGCTGGCGCTGGCGGCGGACAAACCGGGAGACGCCGACCGGCAGCGTGACGTCTCGGTCAGCCACGATACGATAGGCGACCTGCTGCGCGAACGCGGCGACGCCGCCGGGGCGCTGGCGGCCTACAAGGAAGGTCTGGCGATCGTCAAACAACTGGCGAAACGCGATCCGGACGACACCGAGTTGAAGCGCGACCTGTCGGTCGGCAACGCCAAGATCGGCAATGCGCTGAACGACCAGCAGAATTGGCCGGCGGCACTTTCGGCTTATCGTGAGGCACTTTCGCAGGCCAGCGCGCTCGCCGCCGGCGACCCGAACAACACCGAATGGCAGCGCGACCTGTCCGTGTGCATCGAGAAAGTCGCCGGCGTCCTGGCGATACAGGGCGACCACAAAGGCGCGCTGAAAGCCTATCTGGACAGCTACGCGATTGCGCAGAGGCTGGCCAAGCTCGATCCCGCCAATTCCGACTGGCAGCGGGACTTGTCGATAACGCTGTCCGAAGTCGCCACGCTGCGCCTCAGGCAGCGCGACGTCAGGGGCGCCCGGCAAGCCCTTCAGGACAGCCTGGCCATTCGCGAGAAACTTTCCCGGTCCGATCCGGACAACGCCACCTGGCAGCGCGACCTGGTGGTCGCCTATATCGACTACGCCCAAGTCGCAAAGGACCCGAAGGCTGTGCTTTCCAAGGCGCTCGACATGACGCTCGAGCTCGACCGGAGCGGGCGGTTGGCACCGCGCCACAAGTTCATGATCAAGTTTTTACGTGAGCGGCTGGCCAGGATCGAAGCCAGGCGCCGGTAGCCGGCTCACGCGATGGTCATTCCGTTCCGAAATGCCTGCAAACCTTGGAAAAACCGCCTTTTGCGCCTATATCTACGACATTAGAAATGCGCGATTCGAAGCCGATTTTTCGCGCTCTGCCCACGGCATCAATCAGACAGGTTTTCATGAGCGACCAGACCGACATCGCCAACGGCGTTGAAGCCGAATACGGCGCCGATTCCATCAAGGTTTTGAAGGGCTTGGATGCCGTTCGCAAGCGGCCGGGCATGTATATCGGCGATACCGACGACGGCTCGGGCCTGCACCACATGGTCTATGAAGTCGTCGACAACGCCATCGACGAAGCACTGGCCGGCCATGCCGACCTGGTGACGGTGACGCTCAATCCGGACGGATCGGTGACGGTCATCGACAATGGCCGCGGCATTCCGACCGATATCCACACCGGCGAAGGCATTTCGGCGGCCGAAGTGATCATGACGCAGCTGCATGCCGGCGGCAAGTTCGACCAGAACTCCTACAAGGTGTCAGGCGGCCTGCACGGCGTCGGCGTGTCGGTCGTCAACGCCCTGTCGGCCTGGCTGAAACTGAAGATCCGCCGCAACGGCCATATCTACGAGATGAGTTTCACGCATGGCAATGCCGACGCGCCGCTGCGCATCACCGGCAGTTATGAACAAGACAAGGTCCCCGGCACCTATGAAGGGCGCAGCGGCAGCGAAATCACGTTTTTGCCGTCGTCCGAGACTTTCACCATGGTCGAATTCGACTACGGTACGCTGGAGCATCGGCTGCGCGAACTTGCCTTCCTGAACTCCGGCGTGCGCATCGTTTTGACCGATTCCCGCCATGCCGACATCGTGCGCCATGAATTGCACTACGATGGCGGGCTGGAAGAGTTCGTCCGATATCTCGACCGGACGAAGAAGCCGTTGCTCGACAAGCCGATCTCGATCCGCGCCGAGCGCGACGGCATCACGGTCGAAGTCGCCATGTGGTGGAACGACAGCTACCATGAGAACGTGCTGGCCTTCACCAACAACATCCCGCAACGCGACGGCGGCACGCATCTGGCAGGCTTCCGCGGTGCGCTGACGCGCCAGATAACCGGCTATGGCGACTCCTCGGGCCTGACCAAGAAGGAAAAAGTGGCGCTGATCGGCGATGATTGCCGCGAAGGGCTGACCGCGGTGCTGTCGGTCAAGGTTCCCGACCCGAAATTCTCCTCGCAGACCAAGGACAAGCTGGTGTCATCCGAGGTCCGCCCGGTGGTCGAAGGGCTTGTCAACGAAGCGCTCGGCACCTGGCTCGAGGAGCACCCGACCGAGGGCAAGGCGGTCATCGAGAAGGTCATCCAGGCCGCTGCCGCGCGCGAAGCCGCGCGCAAGGCACGCGACATCACCCGCAAGAGTTCGCTCGGCGTTACCTCGCTGCCCGGCAAGCTGGCCGATTGCCAGGAGCGCGATCCGGCGAAATCCGAGATCTTTATCGTCGAGGGCGACAGCGCCGGCGGCTCGGCCAAGGGCGGCCGTTCGCGCCAGAACCAGGCCATTCTTCCGCTGCGCGGCAAGATCCTCAATGTCGAGCGCGCCCGCTTCGACCGCATGCTCGGCTCCGACATGATCGGCAC
Source organism: Mesorhizobium sp. M0408 (assembly GCF_040321495.1). Lineage (NCBI taxonomy): Bacteria > Pseudomonadati > Pseudomonadota > Alphaproteobacteria > Hyphomicrobiales > Phyllobacteriaceae > Mesorhizobium > Mesorhizobium sp. M0408. The sequence continues at coordinate 245,334 of NZ_JAMYRO010000008.1, forward strand.
GCTGATCACCGCGCTCGGCACCTCGATCGGCAAGGACGAGTTCAACGCCGACAAGCTGCGCTACCACAAGATCATCCTTATGACCGACGCCGATGTCGACGGCGCCCACATCCGCACCTTGCTGCTGACCTTCTTCTTCCGCCAGATGCCGGAACTGATCGAACGCGGTCATCTCTACATCGCGCAGCCGCCGCTCTACAAGGTGACGCGCGGGAAGAGCTCGCAATACATCAAGGACGAAGCCGCCTTCGAGGAATTCCTGATCGGCTCCGGGCTGGAAGAAGCGTCGCTTGCGCTCAGCACAGGCGAGGTGCGGGCCGGGCAGGACCTGCGCAGTGCCATCGACGACGCCTTGGCTGTCCGCCAGCTCATCAACGGATTGCACACGCGCTATAACAGAGGCGTGGTCGAGCAGGCAGCGATTGCCGGCGCGCTCAACCCGGAGATCTTCACCGACCTCCGCCGCGCCAACGAGACGGCCGAGCGTGTTGCCCGTCGTCTCGACATTATCGCCGAGGATACCGAGCGCGGCTGGATCGGCCGCATGTCGACCTCGAACGAGGGCATTGGCGGCTATGTCTTCGAGCGAACGGTGCGCAGCGTCAAGGAGTTCGCGCATCTCGACCTGGCGCTGATCAATTCCGCCGACGCACGCCAGCTCGACCGCTATGCGCCGCGCCTGGCGGAAATCTACAGCGAGCCGCCGGTGCTGCGCCGCAAGGATGTCTCGGAAACCATTTCGGGGCCGCTGGCACTGCTCAACGCCGTGTTTGCCACCGGCCGCAAGGGCCTGACCATGCAGCGCTACAAGGGCCTTGGCGAAATGAACGCCGAGCAGCTCTGGGAAACGACGCTCGACCCGAATGTGCGCTCGCTGTTACAGGTCAAGGTTAATGACGCGACTGATGCGGACAGCTTGTTTTCACGGCTGATGGGCGACGAGGTCGAGCCAAGGCGCGAATTCATCCAGGAAAACGCGCTGTCGGTTGCCAATCTGGACATCTGAGCCGCCATCCAGATACCCAGCCAGCAGGCATGAAGTGTATTGGTGCGCCTTGGCGCACCAATACGACTGCTGCAACGCAACAAAGATCACCAGGACCGCCGGAACGGAAAGGCTTTCAAGGCATTGTAGTTGATCACAATCGCCGCAGGAGGCATCCATGGGACGTGGCATTTTGCTCTGGCTTCTCGGAGTCCCAA
>NZ_JAMYRO010000009.1:0-231547 GCF_040321495.1 Mesorhizobium sp. M0408
CCCCCTCTGTCGCCTTCGGCGACATCTCCCCCTCAAGGGGGAGATTGGAAGCGCCTTATTCCGCCGGCGTCGTCTCCAGCGCCGGGCTCCGCCCAAAGCGCTGCACCACGAAACGGCCCATCTTCTGGCCGGGTACTTCGATCAGCATGTAGGTGATCCAGGACAGCAGGCACACCACCGGCAAGACGACGACAGTGACGATCGCGAAGCGCAGCGGCGCCGACAGCTCGTGGCCGAACTGGGTGATGACCAGAGCCGCAACCGGCTGGAGAACCAGCAGATGGATCAGATAGATGCTGAAGGAAAGCTCACCCATCAAATGAAAGAACCTGTTGGCGAGCGTCATGGCGATGTTTCTGGCCACGATACCCGCCATTCCCGGCAGCATGCGGTAGAGAACCAAGGCAAAGAACCCCAGGACGAGCGCTTCGCGCATCAACAGCTTACCCAGCCCATAGCCGCCGCCGAACGGCAGCGCCGCCAGCAGCATGGCCAATGCCAGATGCACGAAGGGCCGCTTCTGCCTTTGATGGACGACGCCCGCCAGCAGCATCCCGCACAGGAAAATCTGCATCTTCAGCGGCAGGAACGACGGCATCGGAAAATGCACCGACAACTGCCCCATCAAGAACACCATCGCGCTGCCGGTCGCCGCGACCAGCATGGCCGCCCATAGCCAGTCAAGCCTGCGGACCAGCAGCATGATGGCCGGAAATAGCGCGTAGAACTGCATCTCCAGCCCGAGGCTCCAGTCGGGCAGCGGCGTGCGATAGGCGAAATTCGGCACCAGGCCGAACAGGAACAGCAGATGGGCGCCGATATTCTTCAGGCCGCTGTCGAGATAACGCTCGGGCGCCTGCGGCGACCTCAGCAGGAACTCGTCGATGACCATTCTCGACCCGTAGAGATAGGGGCCAAGCGCCAGGGCAACGAACAGCATGACGTAGAACAGCGGCGCTATCCTGAAATAGCGGCGGGTCCAGAATTTCAGCCAGGTTTCCGGCCTTTGCCAGGGCTCCTTGTCCTGGCGCAGCTGGTAGTGGAACACCATCAAGAAGCCGGACAGCATGATGAACAGATCGACGCCGAGGTCCGGTTCGCCAAGAATAGGAATCTGCCAGCCGGTCAACAACAAGCAGTGCCCGATGAGCACCCAGATCGCGGCAAGCGCCCGAAGCCCGTCCAGGCACTCGATGCGCGATGACCGGGCTTCTGTCATGCCGAACTCCTCGATAGCCATGTTGCAATGCAGCATGGCGGCTGAGGGAGGAATGTCAACCGTGCGGAAGGAACACGATTTGCGCTGGGCTGTTACGGAAAACGCGGAACACCTGAGGGCAATTGTAGAGGCATGCACTTGAACACCCCCCTCTGTCCTGCCGGACATCTCCCCCTCAAGTGGGGAGTTTGGCTGTCATCACGGTCTTCGCCAATTTTCGAGGGATGCAGAAAAGGCGCTGTCCTCCAAGCTGCCAATCTCCCCACTTGAGGGGGAGATGTCCGGCAGGACAGAGGGGGGCGCGAAGGATCGCGGCTTACGCGATCCCGGCAGGCAAGCTCCCGTCTATCTCTTCTTCAACCTTGCATGCCGGCGCCAGTACCACCAGGCGAGCACGCGGTTGCGGAACACTCTTCTCATGGCGCCCATGTCACACCCCCAGCAGCACGCGGCGCTGGCCGGTGAGCTCACTGGGCGACAGATCGGTCTTCACCGTGCCGGCAGTGCCGTCATTGGCCGCAAGCTGGGCCCGCAAGGCGGCTTCGCGCGCCTGTACGTCCTTGTCGGCAATGGTCGGTGTCGGCGGCAACGGCTTCAGCGCCGGCGGTTTTTGGAAGAGGCACATGGTTTTCTCCAGAGTGAGAGGCTCTTGTCCAGTCGTAGAGCAGAAAATCCTCGCCGTTCCTGCCATAGCCCGGCAGGCGGCAGCGTTGCGTGGCGCCCAGCCGGGCAAGCCAGCGCAGCGCCAGTTGATTGGCCGCCAGCGCTCGCGCCTCGACCCGCCATGCGCCGCGCGCGGCAACTTCAGGCCCGAGCACGGCATGAAAGAATTCCGTAATCCCAGGCACGCAGCGCCTCATGCGGCGCGTGCCCCAGCTCCAGGCGATCCATAAGCCGCCGCGCTGCTCGGCAGCGCCAAAACCGGCCTCCGGATTGCCGTCGAGCTCGGCGACATAGGCAAATCCCTGCAGCGCCGTCAGCGCCAGCAGCGCCGGCGACCAGTCGTCGAACTGGCAATCGATCTCGGCCCGGTCCTCGGGCCGGAGGTTGGCGGCGATGTAGGAGAGATCGCGCAGCGTGGCGGGAATGATGCGGAGGGTCATGCTCGGCGAACCTTACCGTCCACTGCGGCGCTAGAAGGCGGCGGTCGACCTTGCATGCGGTCCAGCATTTCAATCAGCCCGGCCTCGACCGAGCCAGCGAACTGGGTGCCAAGCCTCTATTTGTAAGCCACTGCTGCGCTTGCAGGTCCCGCCAACGGAATAATCTCGCAGCGACTAAACCCTGCCTCTTTGCACCACTCGGTGAACTGGGCGCCGGTGAAGTCAAACGCCTCGCCAAATTCGATCAGCATGTTCAGCGACATCATGAGACCGAAGCCGTTTTGCCTGCGTTCATCGTCGATGATGTTCTCGATGGCGACCAACGCGCCGCCGGTCGGCAATGCACGATAGGCCTTGGCGATCAGCATTTTCTTGTTCTCGAGATTCCAGTCGTGAAGGATCATTCCCATCGTGATGATGTCCGCCTTGGGGAATTCGTCCGCGAAGAAGTCGATCGTCTCGGCGATGACCCGGCCGCCGAGATTGCGCTCCCTCAAGCGCCGTTCGGCGATCGGCTGCACATCGGCGAGATCGCACGTCCGGCATTGCATGTGCGGATGCCGCGCCGCGACGATGGCCGAAAGCTGCCCGGTTGCGCCGCCTATATCGGCCAGCGTCTTATATTTGGAAAAGTCGAATTTCTCGGCAAACGCCGTGAAATTGCCCATGGAGATGCCGCTCATCGCGTCCATGAACTGCTCCAGGCGCGCCGGGTCCGCATAGAGCTCGCCGAACATCGACTTGCCTGTCTCCTTGATCTCGTTTTGAGGCTTTCCGGTTTGCAATGCCGGTGTGAGATCGCCCCAGAACCGATACAGTCGTGCGTTCGCCATCTCAAGGATTCCACCGATGTATTGGGGGGTCCGCTTGACCAGGAACAGCGCGGTCGATGGCGTATTGCCGTATTTGCCGGTTTCGCCGGCGCCGTCCCTCTGCAGCAATCCGAGCGCGACGAGGGTGTCGAGAAAATCATACGTTGCGCGCGGATGCAGCCCCATCGCGCCTTGCAGTTCGAGGCCCGTTTTGGGGCCGTCCGCAAGCAGCGAGAAGAGTCCCAGTTCCACGGCGCTCAACAATGTCTTGGCTGGCCAGAACCCAAAGCCAATTTGCAGTATGTGGTCTGGAGAAATTCCGTTTTGCATCTGATCCTCCCCTATCGGCGAATGCCCCCGTGAGGCCACGCCGATGCGTCCCTTGAGCGGGATCATTCGATGCTACACCACGTCCACGGACGTTCACTACAGTTTTCCAATCGGAGCCGGAGCGCATTGCCTCCCTCCCCGATTTTCCTCACCGAAACGCCCCCAGCGGATCGGCCTGCCCGGCCTTTCGCCGCGCGGCCTTGAACACCGCCGGGTCGACTGCCGCCTCCCTCAGCATCATCACGCCGTAGCGTGTCGCCGCCATCAAATCGTCGCGCAGCTTCACCACCTGGCCGTCCCTGCGGTGGTAGAGCCGGAATTCCTCGAACCAGGGCAAAAGCGTCGAGAACACCTTGAAGCGGCCTGATTGCATGCGGTCCAGCATGTCCATCAGCCCGGCCTCGACCGATACGGAACCGTCGGCGAACTGAGCATGGCTGGCGAGCATGTTCAGCCCACGTGCCGAATATTGCCTGGCAAGGGCGGTGCCGGCACCTTCCAGCGTCTCGCGGCGGCCGTCGCGCGGCCATGCCCATGGCAGCCATTCGCCCCACGGTTTCAGCGTCAGCGCCTGCATGGCGGGCGTCTGCTGCGAAGCGCGGCAGGCTTTCGTGACATAGACGACATCGGCCTCCGTATCCCAGGCAAGCTCGACCGCCGCCGAGGGATGGTCCCAGCCGAAATCGAGCGCGCCGAGCCTTGGCCAGTAGCGCGGCAGCGGGAACGGCTCGCAGGCGATCAGCTCCTCGGCCACCGGAAAGATGCGGCCGGAGCCGAGCACCGGAATGCCCTTGGTCCGCGCCTCGCGCTCATGCGCCGGATAGGCGGCAATGATCTCGGCGCGCTGCTGCGGCGTATAATGTTCGGCATCGTCGATGGTCATGAAGGTGACGTGACGGGTCATTGTTCTCACCCTCGCGGCAGTGAATCGTGGTGGCAGGTGCGCGCTCCAACGCCCCGCCTCGCAGCTCCGTTTGCATCGCTCGGAACACCTGCCACGGAGCCGGTCGAAAAGTCGGGATCAGATCGCCCGACGTTTGATGCGCATGACTTTCGGCGCCTGTGCATCCATGAACATGTAGCACCGGCCTAGCAGCGCCTTTTTGCCAAAATCATCGAATACGTTCTGCCCGAGCGGCGTGAACAACACCTCGTCGGTCGTCAGTCCGTCCTGGTGGCGAGCCTCGATCTCTGGCCAATGCGCCTTGGCAATGTCGGTCAGCACGACGTTGAAGGCAGGATGATTGTAACTGACCAACAAATTGCCATCGTCCATATCGGACGGTTTCATGTCCGGGTGGTAGTTGTAGATCTCGGCAAGCGTCTGGATGGCTGCCAAGGATGCAGCGCCATCGGAAAGACCAGCCTCCGTCAGCACACAGGTGCCGTTTTCAAGGATGGCAAAGTCACGCTCCTGGTTGAAGTAGTAGCCAAAGCGCTCCTCGATGCGATCGATGGGCTGCGAAAACGATGGCCGCCATTTCGGAACGGGAGGAAAAGTTGCTGACATGCCGACGTTGCCTTCTGGTGATACGACAATTGACGAAAGGCCGCCGATCAACACCATTCGTCTATTCATAGTTGTGATCTCCCGCCCAATGTAGCCAGTCTAGTTCCGGATCATGGCTTGGCAACCGCGCTGGTCATGAAGGGGACGTGGCGGCTCATGCGAGATACCTTGCTGGAGCAAAACCGGGACGGCGCGCGACGAACACAGGCGGGCCGGCTAATGGCCCTGAAGTATCTTGATCAACTTACTTTCGTAGGTAGGTCGCGACAATCCATTTTTGTAATCCGCATACGTCATTCGTCCGCTCATCGCCGCATCAGTCCAGCGTTTGCAGTACACCTCTGGCAACGCTTCAACACTTGTGTTTATTATTCTAGCCCATTGTTTGCGGTAAGCTAGTGGCTTTGCCCCCAATCCCACCGCACACTGAGTCATAAAATCCTTTTTGAAAGCTGGACTTCTTTGTATTCCAGCGTTGATTGTGTTGAACCGGCTCTCAGTCACTACGCATCCTGAAAGCATTATTGCACCGATCACGACTAGCGACCGATAGTGATTTCCCACTGCCCACCCCTCCGTTACGGCTCTCATCCTCCGTCCAAATAACTACAATTTTGCTGCAAGAGAAGTGCTCCACACTTATTCCGTGCGCCACAGTCAGCTGGGATAATGATTGCGCCGGGCTGGCTTATTCAGCCGATTGCTTCCCCTTTCACCAATGAACTCGACCTGCTCAGCCGACAAGAACAGCAGCACCACATCGCTCATGCCGAGCAACGGCGTGAAGGTGACGATGGTGATGCCGCCGGTGGCGTTGGTACGGGTCAGCCCTTCGGAATAGATGTCGAGCGGCGGCTCCTCGTCGAACCAGACGCCGTGCAGCGTCTCGCCCTGCCATTTCTCGCGACCCTTCTCGTAGCTTTTGAACGACAGCACCGATTCGTCGGCCTGGGCATCGCCGCCGCCGCCCCAGCGCACCACGACGCTGTCGAGCGCGCCCGGCGCCCGCCCCGCCATCGTGCTGACGATGGCGTCGGCCGGGATCATGCCGGTGCCCCAGGCCGCCTGCTGCTGCGGCGGGCCGATCAGGATGCGCTGCGGGTTGTCGCGCGTGCTTTCGCCGGTGACGCCGGCCGCCCACATCCGAACCGGACAGTCGAAAACCTTGCCTTGCCACCAATCTGGATAGCGGCCGGTGAGGTGCATCGCCCATTCGGCGCCGCCGGCCCTGGTCTTGCCGAGCTGGTTGCCGGCCATGAACAGGCGCTCGCGATTGGTCGCGCCGGCTGCATGGAACTCGGCCTGCCTGGGATAGGGCCGATAGGCGGCAAGCTGGTTAGTGCGGCGCCTGCGGTCCAGCTCCGCCAGCAGGCTGAGATATTCTGTCCTTGCCGCCCGGGTCTGCGAGGCCTTTTGCGAAGCCCGGCTTCTCGAGGAACGGCCTAAGGACGGCTTCGAGGCCGCGGATGCGCTGCCTGATTTCGTCATCGCTCAATGCATCCAGATTGTTGATGTTGACATTAAGATCCTTGGGCAGCACCGACAGCACGAGCTTCAGATACTGATCGGGCTTTTCGACGCGCACCTCGGCGATGACGCCGGCGCCATGGGCGCGAAAATCGGCGCGGATCGCTTCGAGAAAGCCGTCGGCCAGCGTCTTCTTCGGCCGCCTGGTTCGGCCGAGCTTGCCGGGTGCTTGATCGTGCGGCTGCGGATCGCCGGCGGAAGGAGCCTTGGCCATGCCCTACTCCGCTGTCCCGGGGGACATCGGCTTCTTGTTGCCTGGCCGCACGATGCGCTTGCGCGGCCTGGCCTTCTTGCCGGCGCGTGCCGACTTCGGCTTCCGCGGCTGGCTTGCCGGTTTCGCATCAGTCGTCGTGCCGGGCCTCATCGCAGCGGCGTCGGGCAAGGCATTCAGCCTTGCCCTGAGAATTGCCACCGCGTTGCCGTCGAGTGCTCCCGACGGGAAGCCGAAGCCGCCGACCGCATCGACGCTACCGCCGCGCACCATGCCGATCCGCACGCCGGCGGCCACCTGCTCGAAGCGGCCATGGCGTGCATAGGGTGCGGCGCCGGCGAACTCGCCAATAGCGCTGACGACCTCGCGGCCGTCATCGTCGGTGATGATCGTGGCGTAACGGTTGGACATGGGGTGTTCTCTGAAATGGGCGCACGGGCGCGTTGGGAAATCTATGGACGATAGGTGGTTGCGGACCGGGATAGTCGGTCGCGTTCATTCGCGCCGACATGCCTCGGCAGCACACGCAACATTCGGTCGAACAGGAGCCCGAAATGAAAAACCCGCCTCGGCGGGCGGGTCGTTGGAGCCAATTGGCACCATACCCAAATTAGTAGCATAGCTGCCGGCACAAAGCAAGAACAAAATGTGGCACGGCGGCAGAAAAATGCGAATTCCGTTCAGCGCCTCGCCTTGTCCGCCTCCCGATTAACGTTCCAAGAAGACCGCTAGGCTGCATTCCTTCGCGCCCCTCTCTGTCCTGCCGGACATCTCCCCACTTGGGGGGAGATCGGCTTTCGCGCCGGCTTTCGCCAATCTCCAGCGTTGCAGGAAGAGCGCAGCGCCGAAACCGCCAATCTCCCCACGTGAGGGGGAGATGGCCGGCAGGCCAGAGGGGGGTACTGTCCCGGGCGCCGTCCCGCCGACTTCACAGCCGGCAACACAAGCAACGTTCGATCGAAAAGAGGCCTGAATGAAAAACCCGCCTCGGCGGGCGGGTCGTTGGAGCCAATTAGCACCATACGCAAATTAGTAGCATAGCTGCCGGCACAAAGCAAGAACAAAATGTGGCGCGGTGGAAGAAAATGCACTGACGACCTCGCACCCTCGTCGGTGAACGGCTGGAAGGAGGGGCGAAAAAGGCGGGCATTGCGTGAGACTTGCGTTGATGGGATGGTGGTTGCGCTTGAGGGGAACGCGTCATGGGCAATGTCACCAGTCACTACGGCAGCGACGGCATCGTCGATCGCATATTGGCCGCGATCCCGGACGCCGACCCGGCCGGAAAACTCGCGGCCGCGCAACTCTATCCATTCGATCAGCTCCATGGCCGCGAACTGATCGCCACGCGGGAGCATGCGGCCCGTCTTGCTCCTTCGCCGACAGATCGGATCCTGGATATCGGCAGTGGCATTGGCGGGCCGGCAAGGTTTCTGGCCTCGACCTATGGCTGCCAGGTCGACGGCATCGACCTGACACCAGCCTTTGTCGCCGCGTCGAGCCGACTGACCGCACTCAGCGGACTGGCAGACAAGATTCGCTTCCATCAGGCCGACGCAACGAAACTGCCTTTTGGCGACAGCACCTTCGATGCGGCGATCTGCTTCTATGTCGGCATGAACATCGAGAACAAGGCCGCGGTCATCGACGAGGCCTGGCGCGTGCTGAAACCGCGAGGCAGGCTGATCTGGACCGAAGCCGTGCTCGCCGGCGGCGAGCCCTACTATCCCATGCCCTGGGCGGTTTCTGCGGCGACCAGCCACCTCGCCGATCGGGAAAAATTGAAAACCCTGTTTGTCGATGCCGGATTTCGCATCGACGAAATCGTCGACGAAACCGGCGAACATGTTGAGCTGGCGCTGAAGAGGGCCAATTCCGGCGTCGTGCCCTCGCCGGCGCAGCAGCAGGCAAATGAAGTCGTCATGGGCGCGGAATTCCTGCAGCGCCGCCGCAACTACATCCGAAGCCTGAGTGACGGAAAACTCGCCTCGCTCGCCGTGATCGTCTCCAAACCGGCCTGAAACAAAAAACCCGCCTCGGCGGGCGGGTCGTTGGAGCCAATTGGCACCATAACCAAATTAGTAGCATAGCTGCCGGCACAAAGCAAGAACAAAATTCACCTGAGACGCGAAAAAATGTGAGAATACCCCTCGCCTGCTCGCTTTGGTGGCGCCGCGCGGACCATTTTGAATTCGGCCTCGTTCCTTCGACCGGCAATAGAAATTTTGCCCAGAACCGCTTATTGCATAGTCAATTCAATGCTTTGCTGCACGCGTTGGTTGAGGACGTGGAATCAAGGTGTCGACATGGAAGACGGTTCGAGCTCTCTGCTCGGCATTATTATCAGCTGGCTCCCGATGGTTCTGATGCTCGGGGTGTTCGGATATTTCGTCATGAAACTGGTGCGCGTTCAGCGCGGGTCAGTCGCGGCTCTCGAGATCATTGCGCAGAAGCTGAGCGACATCGATGCTCGCCTGGCCAAGAACCCTGCAGAGCCATCGCCACCCGACCGGTCGTAGACTGCCCCGCTGTCCCACACTGGATCGCAACACGCGCTGGCGCGTTTGAACCCTAGCCAATGGGAGCAAAAGCCATGAACGTCGCCAATCTGCAACTCGAAGGCCTGCTGATGGCCATCGCATCGATCAATCAGGTCCTGGTCCGCAAGGGCGTGCTCTCCGTCGAGGAGATAGACATCGCCTTGCGCAAGGCCGAAGCCAGCGAGACCAACGAGGAAAGGTCCGAAGGCATGTCGGCGTCGAGCCGCGACGCCGTCAACTTCCCGATCCGACTGCTGGAGTTGGCCAATCAATGTCAGCCGGAGACGGACATGCCGTCCTTTTCGAAACTGGCGCGCATGGTCGGTCAGATCAAGGAACCTTACAACGACCAGATGTGACACCGCGATCGGAGCTGACGCGGCGATACCAGCTTTGCCGCGCCGGGGCGGCAAGACTGCTGGCGGCGCCTGCTAGCGGCCCTGCAGGATCTTGATCAACTTGCTGCTGTCGGCCCCCGGCGAGGAAAGCCTGCGGTAGTCCGCGTAAGTCAGCCTGCCATTTGCAACGGCATTAAAGAGCCGGTTACAAAAGGCGCTGTCGTATTTTGCGACACTGACATTCATGATTGCTGCGTAAGTCTTTCTTTCGTTGAGCGGCGTGGATCTCTCGCGTGCAATGCATTCGTTGATCGCCACGCGCTTGGTGACAGGGCTGCCTTCAAGCGTGGTATGCATCGTGTTGAATTCGCCTTCGGTCAAGGTAGTGCAGCCGGCAAGCAGAGACGTGCCGATCATGGCGGCAGCAAAACGCGTGGCGATGTTCATGAATTCCCCCTCAAGACCCGTGTCTTGCTTAGCCCGCCGAAAGTTGGAAGTACAGAGGGAATGCAGGCGCATCTACAAAAAGCATAAACCTCGAACGCTCGTACTTTAGCTGTCGCTTTTATTGCGCGCGACCTGCGGATGGCCGGAATGACGGTACCCGGCCGCTCTCGATCGTCACGACGATGCTGGTGCGGATCGTGCTGCCGATCTGGCCCTGGTCGCGGTCATAGACCCGACCGCCATTGTCGCAGCCACCCTTCTGAGCGCCTTTACGAGAACGCCGCCTCCGAGATTGGGGATCACCCCCTGCCAAGCCTCAGCGCCAGGACCCTGCCCGGCCCGTGCACGGCGGCAAACAGCAGCCCGGCCAGGAAAGTGAAGTGATCGACGAAGAAGCCGAACTCCGCCTGGTTGCCGGCCCAGTGCGACGGCCCGTGGAAGGCAAAGCCGAGGAACAGCACATAGGCGCCGGCGACGAGTGCTGCCCATGAGAAGAAGGCGCCGGTCAGGAAGCATAGAACGAGGACGACCTCGAGCAGGGCTGCGCACCAGGCCAGGAACAGCGGGAACGGAAACCCGGCCGCCGCGATATAGCCGGCGGTGGCGCCGATATCGATGAATTTGAAAATCACGGCCATCAGGAAGACGGCGGCGAAGATCAGGCGGGCGATAAGGATTGCCGCGGTCTGCCACGGCGACTGAACGGATGATTGAGCGGTTTCCAAGGTCATGATGTCCTCCCAAGAGTTACGATGGTTGTGCCCCAAGGACGCACCACCAGCCGCAAGCCCGACATCATCCCCCGAAAAACCTGCAGGATACAAGCGCGGCACCAAAGTGGCGCCTTCCCTTCTCCCCTTGTGGGAGAAGGTGTCGCCGAAGGCGACGGATGAGGGGTGCTCCAGCTTGGCGCCGGCGGCACTCCGTCCAACACTCCTCATCCGTCTCGGCGCTGCGCGCCGATCCACCTTCTCCCACAAGGGGAGAAGGAAGGTTGTACTACCCCACCTTGACCCCCGGCTTGCTGATCGGCTCCCGTACCGTTCCATACTGGCTGCCCCAGCGGTCGGTCATCGCCCAGCGTATGTCCCAGAGTTCCGGGAAGAAGCGGTGGCGGGCGCCGGCTTCCAGCAATTCGACCGGCCGGCCCTTCAGCGATTTCGCGCCGAGGCCGATCGTGCGGTGGATGAGATAGAGGTGGTTGGCGCGGAATTTCTGGAACAGCTCGTCGAACTCGATCAGCGCTTCGGCAACGACATAGCTGTCGCCGTGATCGTAGCCGGTATCGTAGACATCCTCGACCGAAAGGCCGCGGTCGTCGAGGTACGACGCCTTGAAGGCCCGCCACAGATCGGGCGGCAGGCGCAGCAGCTGCTTGAAACCCGGCGATTCCTGGCCGCTGCCATTGCCGAGCTGCAGCCGGATCTGCTGGTACTCCTTGGGCGACATGGTTTCGAGCAGGTCGAGCTGCGCCGTCATCAGCCGCATCAACCGATGCACGCGCCCCATCAGCGTGACGATGCGATGCGTGTCCTGCTTTTCCAGGAAATCGACGACATCGACCAGCGTATAGGCGATGAGCTTCATCCACAGCTCCTCGACCTGATGAACGATCTGGAACTGCAGCTCGTCGGCATTCACCATCTCGGCCAGCGGCTTCTGGCAGGCAAGCAGCCTGTCGCATTTGAGGTAGACGCCATAGTCGCGCATCTCAGGCGTTTCGATGCGGGCGTAGTAATCCTGCTTGTCCATGGCCATGCTCCTTGCCGCGGCCGTTGGGCCGCAGGCGTTTGTTGGATCCCAGCCCGAGTCTAATCGCTTTCTTGCCGAACATTGTCCCTTTCTGTTATTCGAGTGGCGGGAAACGAAGGACGAAAATTGCCGCTGAAGCAGATTGGAAGAACGAATGATGCTGGATGCGGTCGACCGGAAGATCATAGCTGCGCTCGAACGCGAGGCCCGCATCTCCTTTGCCGCGCTCGCCGATGAGGTCGGCTTGAGCAAGACGCCGTGCTGGAAGCGGGTCAAGGCGCTGGAGGACGCCGGCGTCATCCGCGGCTACTCGACCCGGATCGACCCGGCCAAGCTCGGCTTCGGCATCGAAGCCTTCATCCAGGTGTCGATCGATTTCGAACTGTCGGACGCCTTCGAGGCGGCGGTCAAAAAGCATCCGCTGATCCGCCGCTGCCACGCCACGACTGGCGAGGCCGACTATCTCCTGCAGATCGTCACCGTCGACATGATGGCGCTCGACAGGATGCTGCGCGAGGAGCTCAGCCGGCTGCCCGGCGTGCGGCGCACGATCACCTCGATGGCGATGCGCGAGATCAAGGGCGGCATCTCGTTCGCCAATGCCGTCGGGCATACGCAGACCAAGCGATAGACCGGTCAGGCCCTGGTCATCAATTCGCGTCCCAGCCGCTTCGGTTGCTCGGCGCGCAGAACCACATTTGTCGTCACCGTGCCGTAGTGGCCGATGCTGTCGACGATGCTTTCAAGATCGGGCGGTGACGGGACCACGACCTTGACCAGAAAACAATCCTCGCCGGTCACCCGCAGCACCTCGACCACCTCCGGCAATTGGCCGAACTTCTTCAGGCAGGCCTGGATATGCGTGGTGCGCAGGCGGATGACCGCCATGGTGCCGAGCCCGAGCGCTGCCGAATTGATCACCGCCTTGTAACCGGTGATGACGCCGCGCTCCTCCAGCCGCTTCACCCGTTCCGAGGTGGCCGGCTGGGACAGTCCGACGCGGCGGCCAAGCTCGGAGATACCGATGCGGCCATCCTCCTGCATGATCTCAATGATCGCCAGATCGGTGGGGTCGAGCCTTGGCCGATAATCGCCGTTCCGCATGATCGCCTTTAATCCATCGGATTTCGTCGCTGCTTTCCGATGATCTCTCATTCCGCCACCTGGGAGAAGACCTAGAATTGCACGCGCTGCATCAGGAAAGAAGGGCTTCGCATGACCGACGTCATCATTGTGCCGGGCATCGGCGGATCGGGCAAAGCCCACTGGCAGACACGTTGGCAACAGGCAAACCCGGCGATGCGGCGGTTCAACCCGGCGAGTTGGGACGCGCCGGACCTCGACGACTGGGTGGCTGCGCTGGAAACCGCTGTATGCCAGGCAAGGACACCGCCGGTGCTCGTCGCCCATAGCCTCGGCTGTCTGCTCGTCGTACACTGGCAGCGGATCTCCCCCCGCTCTATCGGCGGCGCGTTGCTGGTCGCGGTTCCGGACCCTGCGTCGCCGGCCTTCCCCTCCTCCGCCCGGGCCTTCGCCGACGCACCGCAACAACGGCTTCGCTTTCCGTCGCTGATTGTCGCCAGCACCAACGATCCCTACGGCTCGCTGGACTATGCCAGGGCGAAATCCGAGCGATGGGGCAGCGATCTCCATATCGCCGGACCGCTTGGCCACATCAATGGCGACAGCGGGCTCGGCGACTGGCCGGCGGGAATGGAGCTGCTGACAGCTTTTCTAAGTCAAACGCAGGCAATCGCCCGAGGCGCCGTGCTTCAGCCGTAACCGCACCAGGACGGTTATCGCGCCGCCGCCCTGATCTGGTTTGCGCCGCGCCTCAGTTCGATGCTGCGGCAGGCGTGCTGAGTTCGAGGAACGGTACGGTCGAGCCCGGGATCATCGACTTTGGCAATTCGCCGTTCCATCTCTCCGCCTTGGTCAGTTCGACCAGCAGCGGATTGTTGGCGATTGCGGCGGCGCGAGCCTTGATGGCGCCCGCGGTCGCATCGCCTTCGACCCTGGTCTTGTAGGCACTGGCCTCGGCTTCGGCCTTGACGCTGTCGGCGCGGCCCTTGGCCTGGGTGACGGCGATATCGGCCTTGATCTTTTCCTGCTGCAGGTTCTGTTCCTGCTTCTGCACCTCGACCTGCGCCGTCATCCTGGCTTCGACCGCCTGCTCGTAGGCGTCGGAGAAGTCGATGTTCTCGACCTGCACGCTGTCTATCATCACCGGGCCGTCGGTTACCGCCGCGATGGCGTCGGCGACGTCCTTGTTGAACTTCGCCCGGTTCTGGATAACCGACACCGCGTCGTACTGGCCGAACACCGTCTTGATCTCCTGCGGTGCTTTCCTGGCAATGACACGGTCGGCCAGTGCCTCGATCGATCCATAATTGGTGTAGACGTTGCTGACTTCGGCGGCCGGCACGTGGAAGTTGACGGTGACGCGCATGTCGGCCGGCTGCTGGTCGCGCGAATAGGCCTGCATGGCCGGCAGGCCGCTGCAATCGTTCTGGTTCTCGCAGCCCCATTTGAGCACCTGCTGGCGCAGGCTGATCTTCTCGACACGCTGTAACCACGGCAGCTTGAAATGCAGTCCGGGATCAACGACCGAACTCAGCGCTCCGTTGGTCAAGAGCACGCCGCGGTCGCCCTGATCGATCGTGTACCAGGATCCAAACAGCGCAAAGACGCCGAGCGCCACGATGACGAGTGCGATCAGGCCGGAACCGATCGACCCCGATGCCATCCCCGGCTTGCCCTGCGGACGGCTTGAATTGCCTTGCGTTTCGGTCATCACCCCACCCCAACCTGATTGCCCGTGCTGCTTTTGCCCACAATAGTGGCGGCATTGCAATCCTCTGGATATGGAAGGACCTTCGCGCCAGCCGGCCGGACCGGCGGGGTGGTTCGGGCCGGCTGGCGGATTTTCCCTCCAGCCGCAGCTCCGGGCAGGTAGGCGTTGCCTGGCGTCTCCTTCTGCCGTTCGGCATCGCTTTTGCGCTTTGGGCAATCCTCGTAATTGTGGTCGCGCCCACCGCAGTAGGAGCAGCATTGTGCCGGCGCGTCGGGGCGAAGCATCGTTGGCATGCACAAGAATGCACGAAACCCGACGGATTGCGAAGGTTTGCGCACCGGCAAGGTCGATTTCACCACGGAACCGCTGCCGCCGCCTGAAAGTTATCTGCTCATTGCAACCGGAGCACAGGACATGGCCGACGACCCGAACCGCTACGAGACCGGCGCGAGGAAATATCCGGCAAAGACGAGCCCCGACGCGGCCGACGAATTTTCGCAGGATGCGGCCGGCAACAAGCCGCCTCCCGGCGGCATGGGATTGACCAGGCCGGCTGACGATTTCGACGACAGGACCCTGCATTCGGAGGGCCAGAACCCGACGCGCGCAGCGATCCGGCCAGACGGCAAGGCCACCGCCAAGAAGCCCGGCAAGGACGCAAGACGATGAACGTCGCCAATCTCCAGCTCGAAGGATTGATGATGGCGATCGCGGCCGTCAACAACGCGCTGGTCCACAAGGGCCTGCTGTCGGTCGACGAGGTCGACATGGCGTTGCGCCGCGCCGAGGCGGCGATGACCAGCGACGAGCGTCTCTATGAAGACATGTCGCCATCCAACCGCGACGCCGTCTGCTTTCCGCTCAGGCTGCTGCAGGCGGCCAACAATGCCCAGGGTGAAACCGGCGTACCGTCCTTTGCCGAACTGGCCAGGATGGTCGGCCGGACCAAGGAGCCCTATAACGACCAGATGTGATGGAGGACGCCATGGCCGACGACAAATCCAAGACCAAGCAGGATCGCAAACTGGTCTCAGGCGAAGAGCCTTACGAGGTCGCTGCCTTTGCCCGCAAATACGGCATACCGCAAAGCGAGGCCGCGACCATCATCAAGCGTTACGGCCCCTCGAGGAGGAAGCTCGACGCGCATATGGCGAGCCGCAACGCCTGATCCAATTCTGGCGGCGGCCGCCTTCATGCCGGAAGCGTCCCTGCCCTGCCGCCTTGTCGAGAGTATCGGCACCGTCAGCCGTGACCTGTCGGGTTCGCCCCTGTGGGATTCAACGCCTGGTTTTGACAGCCGCGGAATACTCGCGCGGCGCAACAACTCATTTACCTCGACGCTGTACCAGTCCGGTGAGCAAAGCCGGGGGTCGGATGCAGGAACAATTATTGCGCTACGAATGTGTCATGGAGCCGAACGGCCGTTGGATGGTGTGGGACATCGTTCACGATCTGCCGGCGCAATTTTCGGAAATCGCGCTGATCGGCCTGAGCCGTCGTGAAGCGGTTTCGCTCTGCCGGCTGCTCAACGAGACGAGCCGTTCCGAGACGCGGCAGAGCCGGGCCTCCTGAGAAGCGCGTGCGTCTCAGGCCTGCCCAAGCGCGGGGGATCTACATGCGATCGATAATATTCGGTCTGGTCTTGCTGCTGCCGGCCGCCGCCCTGGCGGAGCCGATCGAGACCCAGAAGATCATCACGGCGGCGACCGGCGACTGGAACGGCGACGGCGCCGCCGATCTGGCGATGATCGTCGAGACCGAGCCCGGCTCTCCCATGGACCTGTATTTTTTCCTCAAAGATCGCGATGGCGATTTTCTAAAACCTGCCGGGATCGTGCATGATCAGATTGACGGGGAATGGAAGGATTACGACCGGCCGGGCCCCGCCACATCCGACACTGAGCCCGAACTCACTGCGCTCCCCAACGGTTCGATCAAGCTCTATATTCCGGCGATGGAGATCGGCAGCGAGCGGACCAACAAGACGCTGACGCTCGCCTGGCGCAACGGCACGTTCGTCGTCGCCGGTTTTGCCTACGAGTATTGGGATTACATGGACGACAATGTTGCCGGCGACTGCGACTACAATGTGCTGACCGGCAAGGGCAACAGCAGCAAGAAGCTGGCGGACGGCACCACCAGGCAAGCGACCGTATCGGTCGAAGGCAAGGTCATCCCATTCGCGGAGTGGACCCCGGGCACTGGCTTCAGCGCTTGCGGAGAGTGAGAGGTTTCGGTTGCCTCACTGCAGCGGCGGCTTCCACAGCAGGCTGTTGCGATCGGCGGACTTGACGCGCAGCCAGGTTTCGCGGCCATCGCGCAGCACCCGGAGCGGGATCTCGGCACCGGCCGGACCGCTCTTCCAAAGCTTGCGATAAAAATCGGCAAGCCCATCGACCGCCGTGTCGCGGACATCCGAGATGACATCGCCCTGGCGAAGGCCCGCCTGGGCGGCTGGACCGCCCTCGGCGACGCTCATCACCACGACCTTGCCGTCGCTCTCGGCCGAGAAGGCGCCGAGCCACGGCCGCGGCGGCCTGGCGACCTGCCCGCGCGTCAGCAGATCGTCGAGGATGGGCGGCAGAAGATCGATCGGCACCACCATGTTGATGTCGGCGACCTCGCCGTTGCGGCTCATCTGCAGGCGCAGCGAACCGATGCCGAGCAGCCTGCCATCCGCGCCGATGAGGCCGGCGCCGCCCCATGAGGGGTGAGCCGGCGCCGTGAAGATCGCCTCGTCGAGCAGATATTCCCAATAGCCGGCGAATTCCTGCTTGGTGACGATCCGCGCCCGCACGGAGCGGCCGACGCCGTCGGCGAGCACGACGGGATCGCCGATCTTGGCCCTGGACGCATCACCGAGCGCAATGGCGGGCAGCCCGAGCGGCGCCAGCGCCTGCACCAGGCCGAAGCCCGACTCCTGGTCGTAGGCGAGCGCATGGGCGGGAACCACGCGCCCGTCCTGGTCGGCCAGCCAGACCTCCTCGGCCTCAGTGGTGAGATAGCCGATGGTGAGTACCAGCCCGTCGCCGCGGATGACCACGCCACTGCCCTCGCGGCGGGTGCCAAGTGTATTTGCCGTGAAGGCGTCCTCTGGCACGGTGGCGCGGACGGCCACGATGGATCGCAAAAGGGGTTCGATATTCATGCTTTGGTTCCTGGCAATGTTCGCAGGCTGATATGGGCTATAGGTATGGCGCAGGTGACCGGGCGCAAGAGGCGGCGCCGGCTTTGGCGTGGACCGGCGCCGCGCCGTTCGCGCCGGGGTTTTGCATCAGCGCCGGCAGCCCTATCTGTACCTACGGCTATCCCAAGCTGCCCTATGCAAAGTTCCTCCGCCATTACCCACGTTGATATCTGATATCCTCCCAACCCAACCCTTCCAAAGGCCTCCCAAATGAACGACTACGCAACGGACCAATACACGCCGCCAAAAGTCTGGACCTGGAACAAGGCAAATGGCGGCGCTTTCGCCAGCATCAACCGGCCGACCGCCGGCCCGACGCATGACAAGAAACTGCCGGTCGGCAAGCATCCGCTGCAGCTTTATTCGCTGGCGACACCGAACGGCGTCAAGGTGACGATCATGCTGGAGGAACTTCTGGCGCTCGGCCACAGCGGCGCCGAATACGACGCCTGGCTTATCAGGATCAACGACGGCGACCAGTTCGGCAGCGGCTTCGTCGAGGTCAACCCCAACTCGAAGATCCCGGCCATGGTGGATCGCAGTGGGAAAAAGCCGGTCCGCATCTTCGAATCCGGCTCGATCCTGCTCTACCTCGCCGAAAAATTCGGCGAATTCCTGCCGACGGAGCAGCCGGCTCGCGCCGAGACCCTGTCATGGCTGTTCTGGCAGATGGGCTCGGCGCCCTATCTCGGTGGCGGATTCGGCCATTTCTACGCCTATGCGCCGACGAAGATCGAATATGCCATCGACCGCTTCGCCATGGAAACCAAGCGGCAGATGGATGTGCTCGACCGACGCCTCGCCGAAAGCGAGTATTTAGGCGGCAGCGACTATACGATTGCCGACATTGCGGTGTGGCCCTGGTATGGCGGGCTGGCCAAGGGCCGTATGTATGACGATTCCGGCGAGTTCCTGCAGGTGGAGCAGTACAAGAACGTGCAGCGCTGGGCCGACGCCATCGACGCGCGGCCGGCGGTCAAGCGCGGCCGCATGGTCAACCGCACCTTCGGCGAGCCTTCGATGCAACTGCACGAGCGCCATGACACCAGCGATTTCGAGACCAAGACGCAAGACAAGCTCGCGGCGGCCAAAAGCTAAGCGGACGACGCGCCGATCTCCCGCCTTGTAGGGGAGATCGGGAGCTTCGGCCGACTGCTCAAGCTCGCCTTCACCGCCGCCATCCACAGCCGGTCGATGTTGGCCAGGAATTTCTCGTCGAGTTTGTCGAGGTGCTTCCAGTACATGCCGTCCTCGAAGAGATAGCCGAGTTCCTTCTCGATCCTGTCGGCCTCCTCCGCCTGATCGAGCCGCAGGCCGGCAAGCATCTGCGCCTTCATTTCCGATATTCGCGAGGGAGAAAGCGCGCCGAGTTCATCGAGCGTCAGCCGCGGGAAGACCAGCCGGCTGCGCGGCAGGTCGGATAGGTTGACGCACAGGCAGCCGCGCCGAAGCGCATGGATGAGCAGGCGGGCCGACTTCGCCTCGAGGTTGCGCAGGGTGACGTCGTTGCGCAGCGGATCGGCGCGGCCGACGCCGTAAAAATGCGTGTTGCCGGGCTGGTCGTAGACCATGTCGCAGCCAAGGAATGCCAGCACGTCCGGCTTCTGACTGTGGATCGTCCAGTAGGCCGCCGTCATCGACATGGTGCCGCCGGCATAGACGAAGCCACCAAAGCTGTTTTGCGCCGGCACGTAATGCGAGGCGCTGAAGATCTGCGCCTGCTGCAGGGGACCGCCTTGCGGCATCCGCTCCGCCGGGAAATCGCCGGCATGGACGAGGAAATCCCAGTCGGGGCGCACGCGCCAGGCGTTGTTGATGGCGACGATCTTGCCGAAGGCCTGCTTGGGCTAGGCGGCGCAGCGCACGACATCGGGGGCGCTACCGATCAGCAAGATCACGTTCGGCGTTCCGTCGATCACCACAACCCTCTCGACCGGCCGAAATGCATCTCGATGCCGCCCGGTTGAACGGCTTTATAGCCTCAACGGCCCATCGAAAACACCAGCCGGATTTAAGCTGGCATCAACAAAAGGGAGCTTGCCAGCCGGTTGTAAAATGTGGCCTTAGGCACCGTCGTACAAACAGCAGGCAGGTTTTCCCGCTAGCCCAAAAACGACGATATGAGTTGGGCGATATATATTAGTTGACTAAACTAGCGGAACGTCCAATGCACATTCCCAGAACCGAACATGTCCTGTCTAGACCATGATATCTATATGGGACATTACTACATAAGCTGAACGCGACCTCGACGGTTCGGCGGCACAGCCCTCAGACGCCGCGGCTTTGCCTCCGCGCTTTTCGCCCCGGATCCGTAGATCAACCGGACGACGAACAGGAAATATCCAACCTGCATGACGATCAAGGTCAAGATCGTCCAGGCCAGCGTCTTCCAGATTGAACCCGTCGCAAGGTAAGTCGAGATCGCCACGATGGACGATGTGGTGGTCAGCCCCACCAGGAACTGTGGAAAGTTCATGACTTTTCTGCGCCGCCCCGAAACTCGCTACAGCCGGGACGAACTCCCCTAACCCATTACCCCGGACCAACGTTTTCACTATTTCAGCAATTGCGCAAGCACCAAATAGAACAGCAGTTAACGCATGCTTCCGTGATCAAGCGCTGCATGTCAGGTCACCAAGGTGGGCTGGCTTGGACGGCGGCTGCGCGTCCCTCCTCCCCAACCAGCTCTCCATAACCCCTCACCGCCCCATCAAGCCCACGTATTCGCCACGTCTCCCCTTCCCGTGCCTCAAGATGGGACGGGCCGAGCGGCACTTTCCCTCCGCCGTCCGGCAGGTCCAGCACGTAGACGGGATTGCAGATGCCCGACAGGCGCGCACGCAAGGCGCTGACCAGCGCCTGGCCCTCGGCGATCGTGGTGCGCCGGTGCGCCATTCCGCGCACGAGATCGCCGTGGTGCAAGTAATAGGGTTTGACGCCAAGGCGATACATCAGCTCGCGGCACAGCTCTTCCAGCACCTCGACCGTATCGTTCACGCCTTTCAGCAGAACGCTCTGGTTCAGCAGCACGAAGCCGCCCTGCCGCAACGTGCGGCAGGCCCGCTCGGTCGCCTCCGTGATTTCGCGTGGATGGTTGAAATGGGTGACGACAGTGACCATCAGCCGGCCCTGCAAGGCTTGAATCAACCCGCCGGTGACGCGCGACGGCAGCGCGACGGGTACGCGAGTGTGGATGCGCAACAGCCGCACATGCTGGATCGCCTCGACACGGGCGCGGATTTCCGCCAGCGCCCTATCCGGCAGCGATAGCGGGTCGCCGCCGGTCAGGATCACCTCGCGGATTTCCGGATGGACCGCGATATAGGCGAAGGCTTCGTCGAGAGCTTCGCGCGTATAGCCGCGGCCGATCGACGTCAGCTGCTCCTTGCGAAAGCAGAACCGGCAATAGACCGCGCATTGATAGGTCGGGAACAACAGAACCCGGTCGGCATGTCGATGCGTCAATCTAGGCACGGGACTGAAGGCGCGGTCGGCGATCGGATCGTCGAGTTCGCCCTCCTGCTCTGCCAGTTCGTCGGGCGACGGGATGACCTGAAGCCGTATCGGATCGGCGGGGTCGTTCCAGTCGATCAGGTCGAGATAGGCCTTGGGAATGCGAACCTTGTGGCGCGTGGCCGCGGCTTCGGCCGCCGCCCGCTCGGCTGGCGACAGCGGCAGCGAATCCAGATCGCCTACATGCCGCACGCCCTCGCGAACATCGTCCCGCCATGCGGCATCCGCCTCGCGAGCGCGCCGGTCATCGGCTGCCACGCCGGCCGCATCGACCGCCATGCTGCCGTCGGGGATGTCGGGATGTGAGGTCATCGCAGGCTCCTTGAATTTCGGGCGGGAGTACAGCATTGGAGCCAGGACTTGAAGGCAATAAGCTGTGTTTGGCCGGGTTGGAGGGCGCGGCAGGAAGCCACAACCGGCCACTGATCAGAACAATCGTCCAACATAGCTGACGCAAAACATTAGCTTGCTCTTATATTAGCTTGAGCGTATACACATAAACGGCCGGTGATCTACCCCCCAACCGGTTAGGCTCGGCGCCAGTTCCCTCCCTACCCCTCAGGTCAACGACGCCGGGCCGCTCGGGGTCCGCACGGTCGCCCGCGGTCGAGATCGTCGACCTCTTCGATGTCGATCATGCCCCCTGCTCAAGCAGCACCCAACTGAACATACCAGCTGAACACATCGGCGATGCCCGCGTCTCTCGGCCTTCCCGTCGCCGGCCGCGGTCGCTAATCTCGGATTGCGAAAAAGCTGGAGACGAGCGTATGGCGAACGACTTGTCGCCAAGGCTTTTGGAGATCGTCAATGCGCTGCCCTTGCGGCAGGGCATGCGAGTGCTGGAGATCGGCTGCGGACCGGGTGCTGCAGCGCGCGAGATCGCGCGCCGGATCGGCGGTGGGCACGTGCTGGCGATCGACCGCTCGGCCAAGGCCATCGCGCAGGCCGGGGCCGCCTCGCGCGCCGAGATTGCGGCAGGCCGGCTGAGCCTTCGCCAGGTCGCCATCGAGGATTTCGAGTTGGAGGCCGATGAGAAGCACTTCGACATTGCCGTTGCGGTGCGCGTCGGCGCGCTGGACGGGCGTCATCCCGAAGCAGGAAAAATTGCCCTGCGACGGCTCAAGGCGGCGTTGACCGCGCAAGGCCGGCTGTTCATCGACGGCGGCGATCCGCTGCGCGAAATTGCGATACATGGCTGAGCACCTCGTGCTTGGCCTCCGGAATCGAGCGTCTACGTGACCGTGGGCGGCAGAGCCGGCCTCAGCTCCGCAACCCCGGCGCCTCCTTCCCGGTTCGCTCGACATATTCAGTATAGCCGCCGCCATAGGTGTGGATGCCCTCGGGCGTCAGTTCCAGCACCCGGTTCGACAGCGCCGCCAGGAAATGGCGGTCATGCGAGACGAACAGCATGGTTCCCTCGTACTGCGACAGTGCCGTGATCAGCATCTCCTTGGTGGCGATGTCGAGGTGGTTGGTCGGCTCGTCCAGCACCAGCAAATTGGGCGGATCGAACAGCATCAGCGCCATCACCAGCCGCGCCTTCTCGCCGCCCGACAGCACGCGGCATTTCTTCTCGATCTCGTCGCCGGAAAAGCCGAAGCAGCCGGCCAGCGCCCTGAGCGGCGCCTGGCCGGCCTGCGGAAATGCGTCTTCCAGCGTCTGGAACACGGTGCGCTCGCCCTCCAGCACTTCCATGGCGTGCTGGGCGAAATAGCCCATCTTGACGCTCGGCCCGCGCGCCACCGTGCCATTGTCCGGCTCGGAAGCGCCAGCGACCAGCTTCAGCAGCGTCGACTTGCCGGCGCCGTTGACGCCCATGATGCACCAGCGCTCGCGGCGGCGCACCTGAAAATCCAATCCCTCGTAGATCGAGCGGGTGCCATAGCCCTTGTGCACGTTCTTCAGCGTCACCACGTCCTCGCCGCAGCGCGGCGCCGGCTGGAAGTCGAACGACACCTTCTGGCGGCGCTTGGGCGGCTCGACACGGTCGATCTTGTCCAACTTCTTCACCCGGCTCTGCACCTGGGCGGCATGCGAGGCACGTGCCTTGAAGCGCTCGATGAAGGCGATCTCCTTGGCCAGCATCGCCTGCTGGCGCTCGAACTGCGCCTGCTGCTGCCGGTCGGCAATCGCCCGCTGCTGCTGGTAGAATTCGTAGTTGCCGGAGTAAGCGGTCAGCGAACCGCCGTCGATCTCGACCACCTTGTTGACGATGCGGTTCATGAACTCGCGGTCGTGCGAGGTCATCAGCAGCGCGCCGTCATAGTTCTTCAGGAACTGCTCCAGCCAGATCAGGCTTTCCAGGTCGAGATGGTTGCTCGGCTCGTCGAGCAGCATGGCGTCGGGCCGCATCAAAAGGATCCTGGCAAGTGCCACGCGCATTTTCCAGCCGCCGGACAGCTTGCCGACGTCGCCGTCCATCATCTCCTGGCTGAAGCCAAGGCCGTCCAGCACCTCGCGCGCCCGGCCATCCAGCGCGTAGCCGTCGAGCTCCTCGAAGCGGTGCTGCGCCTCGCCGTAGCGGGCGATGATCTCGTCCATCTGGTCGGCCTGGTCAGGGTCGCCCATGGCGTGCTCGAGCTCGCGCATCTCGGCCGCCACTTCGCTCACCGGCCCGGCGCCGTCCATCACTTCGGCAACGGCGCTGCGGCCGGACATGTCGCCGACATCCTGGCTGAAATAGCCGATGGTGACGCCGCGATCGACCGAGACCTGGCCTTCGTCGGGCTGCTCCTCGCCGTTGATCATGCGAAACAGCGTCGTCTTGCCCGCGCCGTTAGGCCCGACCAGCCCGACCTTCTCGCCCTTCTGCAACGCGGCGGAGGCTTCGATGAAGACGATCTGCCTGCCGTTCTGCTTGCTGATGCTTTCGAGACGAATCATGGTTTTCCGGGGAAGGCCAAAGGAGAGTTCCTGCGCCAATACGCGATAGACCGCGCCGGCGGAAGCCTGCAGTAGTGAGGCGCCCCGCGCCAAATTGTCTGAACCCTATCTGCGCATCGCCCGCCGGAATCGCTCGTCCAGCTGCTGGAACTCGGCAAAGAGCCCATCGCATGCCCGGCGACCCGCTTCGCATCGCATAGTCCGTGTTTGGTACAAACTGCCCTGCCGGTCCCTGCTGAGGCGATTGCAGGTTATGGCGGGATACGCCTGTTCGGTGGGCCTTGTGAAACTCCACTGCGTCAGCCCGTCAGCAGAAACGAACAGTTCGAAGCGGGATGAGGCAGCAACCCGACGCAACGCTGGAGACGCCCTCACTTGCTCGACCAAATCCAGTGCGTCAGCACCGTGGAAACCGCACATCGTCGACGGCCCATGCGCGTCGCGGTGGATGCCTTCGTCCACAGTCTGGGCGTGCGAGGCGCCGTAGGTTGCGAGCATAATCGCGCTGACTATACGAAATCTTCTCACTGGAGCTCCCCTATTGGCTACTGCATTCGGTCAACACTGTTGGTTGCAGCAGGACCACTCACCCAATCCCGTCAGCTCATAGGCGCCGGCGGCGCGCCCGTCCTCAAGTCGCACCGGCCGGCACAAGGACACTGCCGGTGAAGCGCGCGCCGCTCCGATGCATAATGACAGGCTCGCCGTTGACATGGACTTTGCGCTGGTCTTGGTCTTGGTCCCGGTCCCGATCTTGTCACTAAACCCAAGCGCGATGTTTATCTCGTCCGATCGCCCTTCGCAAAGTAGCCGGCGGCCCGGACGATCACACCCGGCCCGATGTCCCATCCTCGCCAAAAATCCCGGTCACCCAGTCGATGAACACGCGTACCCGCGGCGCGAGCTGGCGGTTCTGTGGGTAGAGCGCCGACAGCGGTGTCGGCGACGGCGGGTAATCCGGCAGCACTTCGACGAGCGTGCCGCGTGCGAAATCCCCGGCGAAGCGGTAGTGCGGCGCCTGCACCAGGCCGAAGCCGAGACGCGCCAGCTCCGCCATCGTGTCGGAGCCGTTGACCGTCACCCGGTTGGGCAGGCTGACATAACTCAACGCGCCGCCGACGGTGAATTCGAGCCGCATGACCTCGCCGGTCCGCGACGAGCGGAAGCCGACCATCAGATGGCCTTCGAGATCGTCGAGGGTTGCCGGCATGCCGAGGCGTTCGCCCGCGAAGCGGCGCGGCCAACCTGACTGGTTGCCGCCCGGAAAGGCGGCGCCAGCCTCCGTGCCTCACTTCAACTCCACCCAGACCGGCGCGTGATCGCTGGCGCCGGTCTGGCCGCGCACGTCGCGGTCGATGCCCGCCGCTACCAGCCGGCGCGACAGCTTCTTGCTGAGCAAGATATGGTCGAGGCGCAGGCCGGCATCGCGCGGCCAGCGGTTGCGGCGGTAATCCCAGAATGTGTAGAGCGTCTCGTTCGGGTGCTTCTTGCGCAGCGCGTCAAGCCAGCCCTGGTCGAGCAGCCGCTGGAACGATGCGCGGCTTTCCGGCTGGACCAGCGCGTTGTCGTCATAGGAGCGGGTCGGGTAGATGTCGCGCGGCTCGGGCACGATGTTGTAGTCGCCGGCCAGTACCACCGGCAGGCCGGTGTCGAGCAACTGCGCCGCATGCGCCTCCAGCCTTTCGTGCCAGGCCAGCTTGTACTGGAATTTCGGGCCGGGCTGCGGATTGCCGTTCGGCGCGTAGAGGCAGGCGACGACGATGCCGTTGACCGCTGCCTCGATGTAGCGCGCCTGCTGGTCGCTGTCGTCGCCGGGCAGCGCCTCGCGGGTCAGAACGGGTTCTGAGCCACGCGCGAGTATGGCGACGCCGTTCCAGGTCGGCTGCCCGACCCAAACCGCGCCGTAGCCGGCGGCCGCCAGCGCAGTGCGCGGAAACTGCGTCTGCCTGGTCTTGAGCTCCTGCAGGCAGGCGATGTCGGGTTTGGCGGCGGCCAGCCATGCGAGCAGGTTCGGCAGCCGGCTGTTGATGTTGTTGACGTTGAAGGTGGCGATCTTCATCGGCCTGCTTCAGCGCACGATGCGTTCGGTCCACGCCTTCACCGCATCAGCGAGCGTCTTCAGATGATCGGCGGTGGAGAAGCCGGAGATGTTTTTGCGCGGCTTCAGATCATGGTCGCCGTCTTCCAGCCAGAAAATCTCGATTGCGTCGGACAGAGCATAGGTCGCGACCTCGTCTTTGGTCCCGAACTCGTCGCGCGTGCCTTGGAAGATCACTGTCGGCATCTTGAGATCGGCGAGGTGCTTTGTCCGAAGCTGCGTCGGTTTGCCCGGCGGATGGAAGGGATAGCCAAGGCAAAGCAGGCCCGAGATCTCGCCCTTTGAAAACATCTCGTCGGCGATCATCGAAGCGACGCGTCCGCCCATCGACTTGCCACCGATGATCAGCGGACCCTTCACGCCCTTCGCCCGGAGGTCGGCGATCGCCTTGACGTATTCCGGGTTAACCGTCTCGGCGCGCGGCGGCGGCTTGCGGTGGCCGTAGCGGCGAGCCGCCATGTAGTGGAATTCAAAGCGCGCAACGCGGAAGCCGGCCTCGGCCAGCGCTTTTGCCGTGGCTGTCAGCGAGGGGGAGTCCATAGGAGCGCCTGCGCCATGGGCGAGCAAGATGGTGATTGGGGCGGTGTCGGGGCCGTCGAAGAGGAAGGTTGTCATGGGGACTCCAACGCTGGTGACCCCTTCTCCCCTTGTGGGAGAAGGTGGCCGAGCGAAGCTCGGTCGGATGAGGGGTGTTCCAGGGAACGCCGACGCCTCATTTCTTCCAACACCCCTCAACCGTCTCGGCGCTGCGCGCCGATCCACCTTCTCCCACAACAAGGGGAGAAGGAGGCGCTACTACCTCACCCCGCCGACATCCGCGCCAGCTGCAAATCCACGAACTGTATCCCCTTGGCGGCCGTGCGCGCCCATTCGGAGTTGGGATCGAGTTCGAGGTAGCGCACCCAGCGACGCCGCGCCTCGGCGAGATTGCCGGCGTCGAACTCCAGCCTCGCAAGGTTGAATACCGCGTCGGCATAATTGGGATCGAGTGCGATCGCCTTGAGCAAATGCCGTCGCGCCGACGCCACCCGCCCCTCTTCGCTCATCAGCCCGGCGAGATTGAACCAGGCCTCGACGAAGCCGGGATCGAGCTTTATCGCGCGGGCATAGTCGTGCGCCGCCTCGGCCGCGTGGCCGGCGGCGCGCAGGCAGTTGGCGCGGTTGAAAGCGGCGATGGCATCGCTTGGGTCGATGGCCAGGCAGCGCCGGTAGAGCGCCGCCGCCTGCTCGTGGTCTTCAGCCCCTTCCGCCGCCTCGGCATCGGCGAACAGCTCTTCCAGCGTGTCGTCATCCTGCGTTCCCAGATCGAACAGCAGCTGGCCGTCGAGTTCGCTCTGGCCGCCCTCGAGATAGATCGCATCGGCCCGCCCATGCTGTGAGCCGACGGCGAGCGACTTGGCGGTGAGCGAGGCGACCGGGCCCGACCGGTGCACCGAGCGCGCAATCGCCCCCCATGAGGCGCCGCCGGCAACCAGCCCGGCATATTTGCGGGCGAGGATCAGGTCGCGAAAGGAATACGGTTCGCAATCATGCTCGAAGGCATCGAACAGCGACAAAAGGTCGAGATCCTCGCCGGTCAGCCGCGACTGGTCGATCAGCGACTGCCGCGACAGCGCCGAAGCCTCCGGCGCTTTCATCAGGCCGAGCAGGCGCAGGAAGCCGTTCTCGCTGACCAGCTTGCGCCCGGCCGCGCGCTCGGTGACGACGCGGCGCTCAATCTCGGCATCATCGGCCCTGGCGAGCAACATGCGGCCCAACACGACATGTGTGGTGCGCCGAGTGACGCCGCGCCGCAACTCGCCGTGCTGGCGCTCGACCTCGCGCGCCGCCAACCTGAGCGGAAAGGCGGCCAGCGCGCCGACGATGCCGAAGACCGTGCCGGCGAGAGCCGTCACGCCTTGCTCTTGCCGACGGCTTTGAGAAGGTTCGCCTTGAGCGGGTTTTCCTTGGCCGCGGCGGCGCCGGCCTTGGCGGATTTCGCCGCGGGCTTGGCCGTTTCATCGGCCTTGCTCTTGGACTTGGCCGGCGGCTTGGCCGATTGCGACAGGCTCGCCTTCAGCGCATCCATGAGATTGATGACATTGCCGCGCTCAGGCGCCGCCGCGATGATCGGCTTATGGCCCTTCAGCTTCTCGCGGATCATCGCCATCAGCGCGATCTCGTAGCGGTCCTCGTAATTCTTCGGATCGAAGGTGGTTTCCTTCTGCTTGATCAGCGCCTCGGCCAATTGCAGCATTTCGGGATCGGGGGTTCCGGCCGGGATATTGCCGAAATACTCAGCCGTGCCACGCACTTCGTTCGGATTCCTCAAGGTGCAGACGAACATGCCGTTCTCGCGCGCGCCGATCGTCACCACGCGCTCGCGGCTGGACAGCACCAGGCGGGCGATCGCCAGCTTGCCGGATTTGCGCATCGCTTCGCGCAGCACGGCGAAGGTCTCCTCGGCCATTGCGCCGTCCGGCGCCAGGTAATAGGGCGCGTCCTGATAGATGACGTCGACCGAATGCTCGTCGACAAAGGCCTCTATGTTCATCGTATGATTGGATTCGATGCGTACCGCATCGAGATCGGAGTCCTCGATGATGATGTACTGCTTGTCCTCGTATTCGTAGCCCTTGACCAGGTCCGAACGCTCGACCAGCCCGAGTTCGGGGTCGACCGGCTTCATGTTGATGCGGTTGTGCGTCTTGTTGTGCAGCTGGTTGAAGCTGATGCGCTCGCTGGCGCTGGTCGCCGGATAGAGCCGGACCGGACAGCTGACCAGACTGAGCTTGAGGTAACCTTTCCAACTTGCCCTGGGCGCCATGAAATACTCCTACGCGGCCTTGTGCTGTCGAACTGTTCGCAGCGTTCATTCGTCCGGAGGACGAACGGGGCTGCCGAAATCCTACATTGCCCCTTACAATACCGGCAAATCCCTAGCGAAATCTTCCTCCGCTGAGAGCCGCCTGCAGGCAAGGGATCCGTGGCGAAGAATAATTCAAATTTTCCGGAGCGTCGATGGATTGCAGATCGGACCGGCGCACCGCCGTCACCATTCTACCGGACGGCTCTGTGCAGCGGCCAAAAGATCGGCCAAACCTGTGCCTCGACCCGCTTTGATGCTGGAGTTTCAATCTGATAACGCCGTTTGCGATCGGCCATGACCGATCGCCGGCCGGCTGGCAGACAATCGGCCAAATGATCGGCCAATTTTTCTATTAATCTAGAAAAAAACTATTTATGATTATGTACTTATTAATTCTGAAGATCGGCCAAAAATTGGAGGCAGCCGTACCATGGAAGAAAGCGTACAGCGGATCGAACCGGCCCGTCTGGAGGAAGTATCCGAGGAAATCTCGGATGCCCTGGCGGAATTGTCGGCGGCGTCCGCTACGTTGGGCGGCAGCCTTCATCCCCGTACAGCTGCCAACCTCGCCGATCTCGTGCGCATCATGAATACCTATTACAGCAACCTCATAGAGGGCCATGACACGCGTCCGCGCGACATCGAGCGCGCGCTGGCAGGAAATTTCGACAAGGATGAGGAACGGCGGAACCTGCAACTTGAAGCCGCCACTCACGTCAGGCTCCAGGCCGAGATCGACCGGATGGCTGCGCGGGGCCGATTACCTGATCCGGCTTCCCGCGCCTTCATCCTGTGGCTGCATCAGGAATTCTATCGGGATGCCGAGGAACTCATGCTGCGTGTCAAGGGTGCAGGGCGCGAATTTCTCATGGTGCCCGGGGAATGGCGATCGAAACTTGAGCACGATGTTGCGGTCGGCAGGCATCAACCGCCATCCAGCGTCCGCGTCGACGATTTCATGTGCTATTTCGAAACGCGCTACGGCTTCGCAAAGCTCGGCAAGGCAGGCCGGATACTCGCCATTCCTGCTGCGCATCATCGCTTCAATTTCATCCATCCATTTCCCGACGGCAACGGGCGCGTCAGCCGCTTGATGAGCCATGCGATGGCACATGAGGCAGGTATCGCCGCTCATGGATTGTGGTCGATTTCACGTGGACTGGCGCGAGGGCTGAAGAGTCGCAAAGACTACAAGACCATGATGGATCATGCCGACATGCCGCGCCAGGGCGATCTCGACGGCAGAGGCAATCTCTCACAGCGCGCGCTAGCGGATTTCACCCTGTGGTTCCTGCGCGTCTGTGTTGACCAAGTGACCTTCATGTCCGGCCTTTTTGATCTCGCCACGCTGGCAAAGCGTCTTCGCGCCTACGCTACAAGCAGCGAGTTGAAGCCGGAAGCCAGCCGTCTGCTGGAAGAGGCGCTGATACGCGGCGAATTCGAGCGAGGCGAAATCTCGCGCATTACCGGACTGCCCGAGCGGACCGCGCGGCGGGTTTTCAATGATGTCATTTCGCTTGGGCTGCTGGAATCCGAGACGCCCAAAGGGCCGGTATCCCTGCGCTTTCCCGCCAAGGCCTTGGACACGCTGTTCCCGAGGCTGTTTCCCGAAACATGAATCAACAGTCAGCCAGCCTCAGGTCCAACCGGCGGCAAATCCCTGGCGAAATCTTCCATGTCGGCCCAGGGATCGCCTGACGTC
Source organism: Mesorhizobium sp. M0408 (assembly GCF_040321495.1). Lineage (NCBI taxonomy): Bacteria > Pseudomonadati > Pseudomonadota > Alphaproteobacteria > Hyphomicrobiales > Phyllobacteriaceae > Mesorhizobium > Mesorhizobium sp. M0408. The sequence continues at coordinate 30,818 of NZ_JAMYRO010000009.1, forward strand.
GCCAGCAGGCCCGGCAGCGACGAATAATTCAGATCCTGCGGAGCGTCGATGGATTCCAGATCGCTCCAGCTCACCGGCGTCGAGGCCGGCAAATTGGTGCGGGCGCGCAGCGAATAGGGAGCCGCAGAAGTGTGGCCGCGCGCATTGCGGTGATAATCGATGAAGATACGCCGCTTGCGGTTATCCTTGCCCATGGTGGTGGTGAAAGTGTCGGGCGCGGTGGCGGCAAGATGCGTCGAGATGGCGCTGGTCGCCTGGTGCAATTTCTTCCAGTTCTGCTTTTGCGTCACCGGCACTGATATGTGGATGCCGTGGCCGCCGGACGTCTTGGCGAACGGCACCAGCCCTAGCGCTTCCAGCTCGCCCTTAATGTGCACCGCCGCCTCAACCACCTCGCGCCAGGCGATCCCCTCGCCCGGGTCGAGGTCGAAAACGATCAGGTCCGGCTTGTCGAGCCGCGTGCGATGGGTGCCCCAGGTGTGGAACTCGACGACACCGAACTGCGCCAGCGCCAGATAGCCCTTGGCGTCTTCCACCGAGAGATAGGATTTGGTCTCGCCCTCCGAATTGGTCGCTTCGAAAGTCGCCACAGAGGACGGCATGCCGGTGAAGGCGTGGCGCTGGAAGAAACAGTCCTGCGGCCTGCCGGTCGGGCAGCGCACCAGCGACACCGGCCGGCCGAGAATGTGCGGCAGCATGAAATCGCCGACCAGCGCGTAATAGACGGCAATGTCGAGCTTGGTCGGGCCGGTCTTGCCGAACAGCCGTCGCGTCGGGTTGGTCACCCAGATGGTGGCGAGGTCGGCCTCGGCGATCAGCCGCTTGCGCTTGGCCGAAACCGGCGTCGACAGGCCGACGTCGCGCAGGCCGCGGAACACGGCATGGCGCAGCGCATTGTCGGTGGTCCGGTTGGCGTAGTGGATATACGCCGAAAGCAGCGGCCGCACCCAGTTCATCTCGCGCATGATTTCGCGGGGAACCCCTTCGGGCGCGGATGCCCCGGCGCGCAACGGCTCCAGCCGCGCCAGCAACTCGCCGGCGGTGGCGGCGTCGAAGCCGGTGCCGACCTTGCCGCGATAGTGCAATTCGCCATCCTCGAATTCGCCGAGGCCGAGTGCGGCCAGCCCCTCGGCCGCATCGGAGACTGTGTAGCCGGCGATAACGAAATCGCCGGTCTGAAGCGCCTTGGTCTTGGTCCAGGTCTTGGTGCGGCCGCTCTGGTAGACCGCCGTAGCACGTTTCGAGACGACGCCCTCCAGCCCCATTTCCGATGCCTGGTCATAAAGCGCCTGGCCGTCGCCCTCGGCGTGATCGCTGTACTGGATGGCGGAGTTGGCGCCGAGACCGGACAGCAGCTGCGAAAGCAGCGTCTTGCGCCGGCGGAGCGGCACTTGCCTCAGGTCCCAGCCGTCGAGATAGAGAAGGTCGAAGGCATAGAAGTGGAGCTTGTTGCCGGCGCCTTCGGCCAGCGCATCCTGCAAAAGGGCAAAGCGGCTGATGCCCTTGGCGTCGAGCGCGACGACCTCGCCGTCGATGATCGCCTCGCGGCACGGCAGCCTGGCGAAGGCAAGCGGAAGGTCGCCATAGCGCTTCGTCCAGTCGAGGCCGGCGCGGGTGATCAGCCTGACCTTCCCATCGGAAACATGCGCCATGGTGCGGTAGCCGTCGAACTTGATCTCGTGCAGCCAGGCTTCGCGCGTTCGGGCCGCTGGGTCATCGCCGCCCGGCGGCTTCGGAACCTGCGTGGTCAGCTGCGGCTCGATCCGGGAAGGCGGCGGCGCCTTGACGGCGCCCGGCAAAGCGCCGGGTTTCAGCACCACCGGCCTGGCAGGTTTGGCGGCAGGCTTCGGCGTTGCCACCAGCTCCTCGATGCGGCGTCCGGATTTGACGCTTTCCGGCCGGGCTTCCAGTATGTCGAGCTTGGCGTCGGCGGCGAGATCGCGCTCCTTGAACAGCAGCCAGTTCTTCTTGCCCTCATCGTCGCCGGGCTTCGGTTTCAGCCGCGTCAGCATCCAGCCGCCATTCAGCTTTTCGCCGGCGAGGCGGAACTTGAAGGAACCGGTGCGCAGGCTCTTCTCGACATCGTCCATCGGCGCCCAGACGCCGGTGTCCCAGACGATCATCGGCCCGCCGCCATATTCGCCTTCGGGAATGACACCTTCGAAGTCGATATACTCGAGCGGATGGTCCTCGGTCTCGACCGCCAGCCGTTTGTCGGCGGGGTTGAGCGACGGGCCGCGCGGCACCGCCCAGCTCTTCAGCACGTCGCCGACCTGCAGGCGCAGATCGTAGTGGTCGGCGGTGGCGTGATGCTTGTGGACAACGAAACGATTGCCCTCACCGGCAACCAGACCGCCGGCTGGTTCCGGCGTCCTCGTGAACTCGCGCTTGGCGCGATAAGCCTTGAGCTTCGAAGGAGCTGGCATGGACTAGGCGCGGGTGGTGGGCAAAAGCAACGAGCGCGGCATCAAAATCCCATCGCAGCGGCGCTCCAATGTCACGGCATGGATCCCAGGGTCTCCGCGACGTCGCTTAGCTCCTGCTCCGCCCTGGGATGACGAAGGATGGCAGGTCACGCCGCTCAATCGTCGGTGGCCGGCGTCAATTCGAGTTCGGCCGGCGACAGGCCCTGCTGCAGCTGGCTGAGCCGGAATTCGTCGACCCAATAGGCCTCGCCGTCGACCAGCACGCGCGCGCTGTAGCTGCCGGCCGAAAAACGCTGCGCAGTGATGTACACCTTGTGGCGGTCGAGCGCGTTCCGCACCGCGGCGCGCTTGGATTTCTGACTGGCGACGGAACTGGCCATGCTGGTTACTCACGCACAAGCCGCAAGGCGGCGTGCCTTAAGGATGGCCGAGAGCGGCTCGGCTGTCAATTTGGCGGCCGCACTGAGCCCTCGCGCGGTGGCGCCTCCCGCTCTGTGGAAATCGAGCCGGTGCGCTATATTGCCCTGGCGGCTTGGAACGCGATGCTGATCCGGAGAGCTTCACATGACAGTGACGATGCGCAAACTCGGCAGCCAGGGGCTGCAAGTCTCGGCAATCGGTCTCGGCTGCATGGGCATGAGCCAGTCCTACGGCCCGGCCGACGAGGCGGAATCGACCGCCACGCTGCACCGCGCCATCGAACTCGGCTGCACCTTCCTCGACACCGCGGAAGTGTACGGGCCGTTCACCAACGAGGAACTGCTCGGCCGCGCGCTGAAGGGCCGGCGCGATGAGGTGACGATCGCGACGAAATTCGGCTTCCGCATTGAAAACGGCAAGCAAGTCGGCACCGAGCGCGACAGCCGGCCCGAACATATCCGCGAGGCTTTGGAAGGTTCGCTGAGGAGGCTCGCCACCGACCACGTCGACCTCCTCTATCAGCACCGCGTCGATCCGGCGGTGCCGATCGAGGATGTGGCGGGCGCTGTCGGCGAGCTGATCGCTCAGGGCAAGGTCCGCTTCTTCGGCCTCTCTGAAGCCGGCGCCGCCAATATCCGCCGGGCGCATGCCGTGCATCCGGTGTCGGCAGTGCAGAGCGAATACTCGCTATGGGAGCGCAATCTGGAACCGGAAATCATTCCGCTGCTGAAGGAGCTCGGCATCGGCCTGGTGCCGTTCTCGCCGCTCGGCCGCGGCTTTCTCACCGGCGACGTCAGGCGCGCCGAAGATTATCCGGAGGGCGATTACCGGCGCGGCGACCCGCGCTACCAGGGCGCCAACTATGATGCCAACAGGCGGGCGGCGGCCACGGTACTCGACATCGCCGCGGCCAGGCGCGTCAAGCCAGGCCAGATCGCGCTGGCCTGGCTGCTCCACAAGGGGAGCGGCTTCGGCATCGACATCGTGCCGATCCCCGGCACCAAGCGCAGAAAATACCTCGAGGAGAACGTCGCCGCGGCTTCGATCAGGCTGGACCCAGCCGAGATGCAAGTGCTGGACGACGCGCTGGCGCCGGGAAAGGTCGCCGGGCCGCGCTACGGCGAGCGCACCATGGTGATGATCGATCGGTAGGTCTTGCCTGCTCCCGTTCTTGCGCAAAGCTCCGGCCTTGGCTAGCATCCGCCGGCAGGCACCGAGCGGAGGAGAACGTCGCGGTGGACCGGCTGGAGCGCCGTTGCGTCCCTTCAAACACGAGTTGGGCGCTCGAAGGACACTCCATTTTTGAATCGACGCAAGGAACCTTCCGGAAAACCCATTCCGGTTTCGGGGTCGTGCGCTCATCTGGGAGGAGACTAAATTGATCAACAGACGTGAATTCCTGCTGTCGACCGCGGCGATGGGCGCTTTGGCGCTGGCCGCTCCGCAACTGGCTTTTGCCCAGGACAAGCTGACCATCCTTGGTTCGGTGCCGAGCCTCGGCTTTCCGTTCTTCGTGCACATGCTGAACCAGATCAAGGCGGAAGCCCAGGCGCAGGGCGTCAACCTGGTCGAAAGCGACGGCCAGAACTCGGCGCCCAAGCAGACCGCCGATATCGAAGCGGCGCTGGTGCAGAAGGTCAACGCCATCGTCATCTCGCCGCTCGACGTCAACGCGCTGGCCCCAGCCATCGAGGAAGCGGTCAAGGCCGGCGTTCCCGTCGTCACCATCGACCGCCGCGTCGAAGGCGTCGAAGGCATCCTCGCCCATGTCGGCGCCGACAATGTCAAGGGCGGCGAGGCCGAAGCACAGGCCATGGTGGCGGCGTTCCCGAACGGCGCCAAGATCTTCCATCTGCAGGGTCAGCCCGGCGCCGGCCCGGCGATCGACCGTAACAAGGGTGTGCACAACGTCCTCGATCCGATGAAGGACAAGTACCAGATCATCTTCGAGCAGACCGCCAACTTCGCCCGCGCCGAGGCGCTGTCCGTCACCGAGGCCGGCCTTGCCGCCAACGGCAAGCCCGACGCGATCATCTGCGCCAACGACGACATGGCGCTTGGCGCGGTTGAAGCCTGCGCGGCGCGCAACTTCACCGACGTCAAAATCTATGGCTTCGACGCGCTTCCCGAAGCGCTGGTCGCCGTGCGCGACGGCAAACTGGCCGGCACGGTCGAGCAATTCCCCGGCGAACAATCGCGCACCGCCGTGCAGATCGCGGTCGCCTACGCCAGGGACAAGACCGAGCCAAAGGAAAAGTTGGTGCTTTTGACGCCGATCGTCATCGGCAAGGACAATCTCGACAAGGCGGAGAGGCTGGGCGAGACGAAGTAGGCGAAGCCGACGGGACAGCACCCCCCTTTGGCCTGCCGGCCATCTCCCCCTCAAGGGGGGAGATTGGATGTCACGTCGGCTTTCGCTAGTTTTCGATCTTGCAGAAGAGGCGAAGCCAATGAAGCTGCCAATCTCCCCACTTGAGGGGGAGATGGCCGGCAGGCCAGAGGGGGCGCTGCCCCGCCAGCCTTGCGTGACAACCGAATGATCGAGGAGCAAACTTTGCCCAAGGCAGCCGCCATCGCGCCCTCTCCCGCCCTGCTCACCGTCGAGGGCGTGACCAAGCGCTTTGCCGGCGTCACCGCGCTGAACGACGTTTCGCTCGAAGTCCGCCTCGGCGAGATCCTCGGCCTGCTCGGCGAGAACGGCGCCGGCAAATCGACGCTGCTCAAGATCCTGTCCGGCGTGATGCCGCCGTCCAGCGGCCGCATCGTCTTCGATGGGGTCGAATTCAGCCCGCACAATCCGCAGGATGCCAAGCGCCACGGCATCGTAACAATCTATCAGGAACTGAGCCTGATCCCGACGCTGACGGTGGCGGAGAATATCTTCATCGGCCGCGCACCGCTCGGCCGGTTCGGGCTGGTCAGTTGGCGGAAGATGGAGGAAGATTCGCGCGCGATCATCGCTCGCGTCGGCCTCGACCTCGACCCGGCGACGCCGGTGTCGGCGCTGTCGGTGGCCGAGCAGCAGCTGGTCGAGATCGCCCGCGCGCTATCGCTGAAGAGCCGGCTCATCATCATGGACGAGCCGACCTCGGCGCTGACCGAAACCGAAGTGCACAGGCTGATGTCGATCATGGACCGGCTGCGCAAGGATGGCGTCGCCATCATGTTCGTCACCCACCGGCTGGAGGAGGCCTCGGCGATCTGCGACCGCATGACGGTGCTGCGCGACGGCAGGCTGGCCGGCCATCTCGACCGCGAAGGCGGGCCGATCAAACTGCCGAAGATCATCGAGAAGATGGTCGGCCGCGCCGCTTCCGAGCTCTATGCCAGGCCGACGCAGCGCGACGTCGCCGGCGACGTCCGGCTCTCGGTGCGCGGCCTGCGCACGGTGCGCGATCCGCAGGCGCCGCACGCCATCGTGCTCGAAGGCGTCGATCTCGACCTCAAGGCGGGCGAAATCCTCGGCGTCGCCGGGCTCGTCGGCTCCGGCCGCACCGAGCTCGCCCGCGCCATCTTCGGCGCCGACCGCATTGCCGCCGGCACCATCATGCTCGACGGCAAGCCGATCGCGCCCGCCTCACCCGCCGACGCCATCGAGCTCGGCATCGGGCTGGTTCCGGAAGACCGCAAGCACCAGGCAATCTTCGCAGCACTCGCCATCCTCACCAATTTCTCGATCGCCGCGCTCGACCGCTACTCCAATGTCGGCTTCATGGCCGAGCGGCGAGAGCGCGAGGCGCTGGCGAACTATAGGAAGACGCTGTCGATCCGCATGGCCTCGCCCGAGCAGGCGATCGAGGGACTGTCCGGCGGCAACCAGCAGAAGGTCATCCTTGCCCGCTGGCTGGCACGCGACCCCAAGGTGCTGATCGTCGATGAACCGACGCGCGGCGTCGATGTCGGCGCCAAGGCGGAAGTGCACCAGATCCTGGTGGAGCTCGCGGCGCGCGGCATCGCCATCATGATGATCTCGTCCGAGCTGCCCGAAGTGCTTGCGGTGTCGGACAGGATCGTCACCATGCGACGCGGGCGCATTACCGGCGAGATGCCCGGTATTGAGGCGACCGAGGAGAAACTGATGGAACTGATGGCGCTCGACCAGAAGCAGGAAGCAACGCAATGACCAGCACGACCGAACGGAGCCAGCGCGGCGGCGTCAATATTGCGCGCCTGCTGATGAGCTTCGGCCCGCTGATGTTCCTGGCGTTGCTGATTGTCGTCTTCACCGTGCTGAAGCCGAGCTTCATCGACCCGATCAACCTGTTCAACATCATGCGCCAGATCTCGATCACCGGGCTGATCGCGCTCGGCATGACCTTCGTTATCCTTACCGCCGGCATCGACCTGTCGGTCGGCTCGCTGCTCGCCTTCTGCGGCATGGTCGCGGCGGTGGTGGCCAAGGGCGGCACCGCCAACACGCTGTCGCTGTCGACGTCGGGCACGCAAGGCTATGGCTGGTTCGCCGCCCTTCTCGCCGCCGTCGTCGTCGGCGCCGTGGCCGGCGGCGGCCAGGGCTTTGCCATCACCAGGCTGAAGGTGCCGCCCTTCGTCGTCACGCTCGGCGGCCTCACCGTGTTTCGCGGCCTGACCTTGACGATTTCCAATGGCGGCCCGATCTCCGGCTTCGACGCCTCGATGCGCTGGTTCGGTACCGGCCTGATCGGCCCGGTTCCGGTGCCGGCGATCATCTTCGCGATTGCCGCGATCCTATGCCATATCGTGCTGCGCTACACACGTTACGGCCGCGCGGTCTATGCCGTCGGCGGCAATGCCGAGGCGGCACGGCTCTCCGGCCTGCGTGTCGACCGCATCCTGATCTCGGTCTACATCATCGTCGGCTTCTTCGCCGGCCTCGCCGCCTTCGTTTTGTCGGCGCGGCTCAACTCCTCCGAAGCCGTCGCCGGCATCGGCTACGAGCTGACGGTGATCTCGGCGGTCGTCATCGGCGGCACCTCGCTGTTCGGCGGCATCGGCAGCGTCGGCGGCACGGTGGTCGGTGCAGGACTGATCGGCGTCTTGCAGAACGGGCTGCAGTTCAACAACGTCTCGTCCTACACGCAAAGCATCGTCATCGGCCTGATCCTCATCCTCGCCGTGGCCTTCGATCGCTGGCTGAAATCGCGGGTGAGGCGGTGATGGCGGAGCGAACGCTGGGATGCCGTAAACTGCCCGGGAGGTGCCAATGACCCAAATAAGGACCATGACCGAACAGGACGTTCCGGCGGTGTCGCGGCTGCTTGGAGGGTCCTGGCGCTACACCTATTCGCCCATCCTGGGTGCCGAGACCACGGCACGGCTTTCGGATGAGAGGCACGCGCCGGAGCGGCTGGCGGCCGAGCTCAGGGACGACAGCAAGATGTCCTTCGTCGCCGAGCGGGCTGGCGGCTCGCTCGCCGGTTATGCGATGGCAGCGATGGACGACAAGGGCGAGGTCGTGCTCGAGCGGCTCCATATAGACAAAAGCGAGTACGGCACCGGTCTTGCCGCCAACCTGCTGCATGCCGTTCTTGCCGCGCATGCGGGTATTCCCAGCATCGCCCTGGAAGTGATCGAGGGCAACGACCGCGCAATCGCCTTCTATCGCAAGCACGGCTTCGAGGTCGTCGAGCGCCGGCCGGCTGCACACGGCGTGGGCGGCCACGCCTCGCTGATCATGCGCCGGCTGCTGCCACGGGCTTAGCAAGCGAAAGCGGCTGAGCGCGTAATCTCCCCCTTGAGGGGGAGATGTCCGGCAGGACAGAGGGGGGCGCCACGCGTGAAGCGCCAACCTTCTCTTTCGTCCCACAGGGCGTCGCGCCAGGACGTACCGACCCCCTCTGTCGCCTTCGGCGACATCTCCCCCTCAAGGGGGGACATTGGCGACTTCTCCGACCGCTCAGGCCGGGGCGTTGACGCGCTGTGCGCGCGTTGCCCAGTCGGCAACCGTCGCGCCAGCAACGCTCTCGCCGGCAACCATCCCGTTCGTCTGCGGCGCAAGCAGGTCGTTGCGGCGGGCGAAGGCGACGAAGGCGGACACGGTCCATCTGCCGTTTCGAAGTCGCGCTTTGGAAGCCTGGCCTTAGAAGTCCATGCCGCCACCGCCGGGCATCGGAGGCATGGGCGTTTCCTTCTTCGGCTTCTCGGCCACCATCGCCTCGGTCGTCACCAGCAGGCCGGCGACAGAAGCGGCGCCCTGGAGAGCAGTGCGCACGACCTTGGCCGGGTCGATGACGCCTTGACTATAGAGGTCGCCGAACTCGTTGGTCTGCGCGTTCCAGCCATAGCCGAAATCGGCCGTCTCGCGCAGTTTGCCGACGATGATCGAGCCTTCCGCACCGGCGTTCTCGGCGATCTGGCGCACCGGCGCTTCGATGGCGCGACGCACGATCTCGACGCCGGTCTTCTGGTCGGGATTGTCGACGGCGACGTTGTCGAGCGCCTTCGCCGCCCTGAGCAGCGCTACGCCGCCGCCGGGCAGGATACCCTCCTCGACCGCCGCGCGTGTGGCGTGCATGGCATCGTCGACGCGATCCTTGCGCTCCTTGACCTCGACCTCGGTCAAGCCGCCGACGCGGATGACGGCGACACCGCCAGCGAGCTTGGCCAGCCGCTCCTGCAGCTTCTCGCGGTCGTAGTCGGAGGTGGTTTCCTCGATCTGGGCCTTGATCTGGCTGATGCGCGCCTGGATTTCATCCTTGCGGCCGGCACCGTCGACGATGGTGGTGTTCTCCTTCTCGATCAGCACCTTCTTGGCGCGGCCGAGCATCTCCAGCGTGACGTTCTCAAGCTTGATGCCGAGGTCTTCCGAGATCGCCGTGCCGCCGGTCAGGATGGCGATGTCTTCGAGCATGGCCTTGCGGCGGTCACCAAAGCCCGGCGCCTTGACGGCTGCAACCTTCAGGCCGCCGCGCAGCTTGTTGACGACAAGCGTCGCCAGCGCCTCGCCTTCGACGTCCTCGGCGATGATCAGTAGCGGCTTGCCGGATTGCACGGCGGCTTCGAGCACGGGAAGCATGGCCTGCAGGTTGGACAGCTTCTTCTCGTGGATCAGCACATAGGGTTCTTCGAGCTCGACGCGCATCTTATCCTGGTTGGTGATGAAATATGGCGAGAGATAGCCGCGGTCGAACTGCATGCCTTCGACCACTTCCAACTCGGTCTCGGCGGTCTTGGCTTCCTCGACAGTGATGACGCCCTCATTGCCGACCTTTTCCATCGCCTCTGCGAGGAAGCGGCCGATCTCGGCATCGCCATTGGCAGAGATGGCGCCGACCTGAGCGATTTCGTCGTTCCTGGTCACCTTGCGGGCATTGGCCTTCAGTTCGGCGATGATTGCTTCGACCGCCTTGTCGATGCCGCGCTTCAGGTCCATCGGGTTCATGCCGGCAGCAACCGCCTTGGCGCCTTCCTGGACGATCGACTGCGCCAGAATCGTCGCGGTCGTGGTGCCGTCGCCGGCGGTATCGCTGGTCTTCGAGGCGACCTCGCGCACCATCTGCGCGCCCATGTTCTCGAACTTGTCCTCAAGCTCGATCTCTTTCGCCACCGTCACGCCGTCCTTGGTGATGCGCGGCGCGCCGAACGATTTGTCCAAGACAACGTTGCGACCCTTGGGACCGAGCGTCACCTTCACCGCATTGGCAAGGATATCGACGCCGCGCAACATCTTCTCGCGGGCTTCGGTATGAAATTTCACATCTTTGGCAGCCATTGGAACACTCCTCGATAGGCAGCTTTTCGTTGACTGGAATGCTTGTTCAGGCCCCGCTCAGGCAGCCTTCTTCATTTCGCCCGTGGCTTCGATCACGCCCAGCACGTCGCTCTCTTTCATGATGAGCAGATCCTCGCCATTGAGTTTGATCTCGGTGCCGGACCATTTGCCGAACAAAATGCGGTCGCCGACCTTGACGTCGAGCGGCTGCAACTGGCCGCTGTCGTCGCGCGCGCCGGGGCCGGCGGCAATGACCTCGCCCTCCTGCGGCTTCTCCTTGGCGGTGTCGGGGATGATGATGCCGCCCGCTGTCTTTTCGTCGACCTCGATGCGGCGGACTAGGATGCGGTCATGCAATGGACGGAACGCCATGTCGTTCTCCTCTCGGGACAAACAGATTTTCGAACATCCTCCTGACCGGACCGGCAATATCGGCCCGGCACGGGGTGCGCGACCCCTTCATCAGGCATCGCGCGCATACGAACTAGTCGCGCTTTTTTCAGCTTTCAAGAGGATAATGCAAAAATTTTAGCACTCGACGCCTGAGAGTGCCAATACGCTGTAATTGTTCGCACATTCGCCGTCTCCGGCGCGATGACCCGGCCGGATTTCCAAATCTGTCCGTCTCCTGAGCCGCTTGCGGCGGCTGGAACCTATGTGGAAGGCGAGGCGTTTTGCAGACCGAGGTTCATTGGGAAAGGAAGGATTGCATGACCAGCAGGGACTTTCAGCTCCAGATGCAAGGGTTTGGCCTCACCACGGCGGAGATCCACTACCGTCTGCCCGACCATCGAAGCCTGCTTCAGCTCTATATCTGGCAGGAATACGATATCGCCCCTGATTTCCCGACGCTGAAGCATTTCCTCGATTTCTGGGAGCGCGAGATCGAAGGCCCGCTGCATTCGGTGCGCGTCGCCCATCATCACCTGATCCAGCCCTCCGAATGGCGGGCCGTAAACGGCATTATTACCGTCCACTGAGGAGCAACCCGATCAGCCGCTAGACAGCGGACAAAGTCTCCGAAGCGGGGGAGAGAGGTAGCTAACTCTCCCCCACTTGTTTTGGGTCTCACAATGTCGGAGGGGTCCGGGCTAGCCGGCGTGGTCGACAGGCTTGCGGGCCGATGCGAGCAATCCAGCCTTGCGCGCCGCCCTGACGAAGGCCTTGCGCGCATCACGCGCGGTGCGCCAGCCGTCGAGCGCGTCGCGGCAGGTCCGATAGGCGGCGCGCCAACTCCGGCCGCGTGCACGGTCCGGCCACTGCTGGCGCATGCATTCGATAGCTTCCCAACTGCTGGCGACCTTGCGCTCGCTGGATTGGAATTTCAACGTGATTGGCTCGGCAAAGCGGACGTCGTCCATCACTTCCTCCTTGTTTTCTGATCGTCTTCTTGTTTGAGCAAGCAACGTTATGCTGGCAGGCACCGGCGGCCGGCCGGCGCCGCTGAAGCACATGGTTCGTCTCTCTGCGCGGTTCAAGAGCATCGCGGCAACAGCCGGTTATTCCTCCTCGTCGGGCCCTTGCAGCAGTTCGATCAGCGTCGCTACTCTTGCCGTCGGCAGCGGTCGGCCCTCGTTCACCAACGCCTCGTCGGCGGCGATCCAGGCCAGGGCCTCGCGCAATTCCTGGACCGTCCCGTCCGTCGCCGCAATGTCGGCGATCACGGCTTCGTCGACCGGGCCCAGCACAGAAATGATCTCGTCGCGTGTCATGGTCAGCTCCATCTGCGGGTGCCGGGAACGGGCCCGGCAACACAAGAAATCTGGGTCTTGACCTGCTGCAGACAATAACCGGCCGGGGAAGTCAGCGTTGGCAATTGAAATCAAACAGGCAATCTCCTGCCGGACATCTCGCCGCAAAAAGGGGGATTGGCAGCCTCGCCGAGCCGACCGAAAACGGCCCGAAAAACCGGCAAAGCGAAAGCCACCGGGTCTTGACTTGCGGCGGACAATAACCAGATCGAAGGCACCGGTCGCCGAAATGGGGCCGGCGAAACCAGGGAGCGCCAGCTCTTTGGCGCTCCTCGTATCTATGTTGCTCGATGGAGGATGTAGCTATGAGAACCGCATTCGACTTTTCCCCGCTCTATCGGTCGAGCATCGGCTTCGACCGCGTCTTCAACCTGCTGGAAAATGCTCCGCAGGCTTTCGACGCCTGGCCGCCCTATGACATCGCGCGCAGCGGCGAGAACAACTACCGCGTCACCATCGCCGTCGCTGGCTTTTCCGAGGACGACCTCGAAATCACCCATGAACCCAACCTCCTGATTGTCTCCGGCCAGCACAAGGAGCCGGATAACGCGGAGTATCTGCATCGTGGCCTCGCCGCACGGCCCTTTACCCGCCGTTTCGAGCTTGCCGATCACGTCAAGGTCGCAGGCGCCTCGCTCGACAACGGCCTGCTCAGCATCGATCTGGTACGTGAGGTGCCCGAGGAGATGAAGCCTCGGCGCATCGCCATCGCGACCGATGTCGCCTCGCCGAAGACCGGGCCGAAGGTCGCGCAGGTCGAGCAGGCTGCCTGAATGCACCAGTCGAGAAAGGAGACTATGCAATGGCTATTCGTGATCTCATTCCCTGCGGCCGGGAGAACAATCAGGCCCCAGCCTGTTCCGTGACGCCGATCGCGATCCCTTCCTGACGCTGCATCGCGAAATGAACCGCCTGTTCGACGAGGCGTTCCGCGGCTTCGACACGCGGCTGCCGTCGCTCGGTGGCCTCTCCGCGGCCAGCGCCAGCTGGCCCAGTATCGACATCGCCGATGGCGAAAAGGAGATCCGCGTCACCGCCGAGATCCCCGGCATGGACGCGAAAGATGTCGAGCTGCTGCTCGATGACGGCGTGCTGACGCTGCGCGGCGAGAAGCGCGAAGAGACCGAGGACAAGGACAGGCAGTTCTCCGAACGCTTCTATGGCCGTTTCGAGCGGCGTATCCCGCTCGGCTACGAAGTCGACGAAGACAAGGTGAACGCCGCGTTCCGGAACGGTGTGCTCAGCGTGACGCTGCCCAAGACGGAGCGCGCCCAGGCAAAGGCCAAGCGTATCGCCATCAGCGGCGGCGACGGCAAGACCTGACAGCTCGCAGGACGACGCCCCCTTCTGCCTGCCGGTTCCGGCGGGCAGAAGCGGGCAAATGTCGATGACCCGTTCTCCCGACGCTCCGGTTCCGCCTGACCAGGCGCAGCACGCCCTGCAGTGCCTGACGACCGAGCATTTCGTGCTGCAAAACGCTCGCGCCGCGACCATTCAGGAAGCGAACCAGCGAGCCGATCTGTTCCTGACCTCGGTCTCGAGCGCAACGATTGCCTTGTCCTTCGTCGCGCAGGTCACGGAGATGGGCAGGCCGTTCATCCTGTTCAGCCTGATCTTGCTGCCTTGCCTGTTCTTCATCGGCCTGGTCACCTTCGTACGCGCTGTGCAGGTTGCCATCGAGGACATGGTGCATGCCCGCGGCATGGCCCGGATCCGCCACTATTTCGTCGAGCTGGCGCCCGTGCTGCAAAAATACCTTGTCAATTCCACGCATGACGACCCCTCGGCGGTGCTGGTCGACAAGGGCCTCAGACCCTCGCCGCTGCAATATTTCATGACCACCGCGGGGATGGTGGGCACGATCAATGGCGCCATTGCCGGCGTCTTCACCGGCATCGTTGTAAAGTCTGCTTTCGGCGGGGGCATGACGCCCGGCGTGATTTGCGGGCTGCTGGTCTTCGCCGCATGCATTCTCATCCTGCGGCGTTACCATAGTCGCGCCTGGGCGGCGGCCGAACAAAGTTTGCCCGCACTGTTCCCGGGCGACACGGTCAAAGCGAGGACATAGCCGTCCGGCAAGTTTGCGGAAAGTAGTGGGCGCCGCCCTTGCGTCTTGCGCGCCAATTGACCATCCTCGCCAACATCAATTTGCACCGCGGCCGGGGGGTTCGCATATGCCGACGCTTTATGCGCTGAAACCGGCCTTCCAGGCCAGGTTGCGGCCGCTTGCCGACGGACTGGCCAGAGCCGGCATCACCGCCAACCAGATCACGTTGCTGGCCGCTGCCCTCTCGCTCGCCACCGGCCTTGTGGTGGCAGCCCTTGCCGGCCACCGCGTGGTCTTTCTGCTGATGCCGCTCGTGCTGTTTACGCGAATGGCGCTGAATGCGATCGACGGTATGCTCGCGAGGGAACATGGCCAGGCCTCGAAGCTCGGCATGTATCTCAACGAGCTCTGCGATGTTGTCTCCGATCTCGCTTTGATCCTGGCCTTTGCCGTCATTTTTCCTGCCTGGGGCGTCGTTGCATTTGCGATCGCGGCTATGATCACGGAGTTCGCCGGCGTGCTCGGCATCGCCGCAGGAACCGGGCGCAACTATGCCGGCCCGTTCGGCAAAAGCGACCGGGCGCTGGCGCTCGGCATCCTCGCCGTGCTTATCGCGTCCGGCCTGTGGGTCCCGGCGCTCACGCCGCTCGTGTTTCCGGCCATGGCTACACTCTCGCTGGCGACCGCCATCAACCGGATACACAGCGGCCTTAACGGGAGCGGCAGCTGAATTCCGGTCTCGCCAGGGAGAACAACATGCTTCACCAACAGACGGTTGCGGCAGTGGCTTCAGCCAACATCGAGCGGGTGGCGCAGGAGCGCAGCTTCAAGAGCCATGACGGCACCGAGATCTTTTACCGCTGTTGGCCGGCGCTGTCGGAACACCGCAAGGGTGCCATCCTGCTGTTCCATCGCGGCCACGAGCATGGCGGCCGCATGGCGCATCTGGTCGACGAGCTTGAGATGCCCGACCACGCGTTCTATGCCTGGGATGCGCGCGGCAATGGCCGCTCCGCCGGCGAACGCGGCTATGCGCCGTCGTTTGCGACGCTGGTGCGCGACATCGATTGTTTCGTGCGCGAGATTGGCAGCGACGGCTTTGCCCGGCGCGACATCGCGCTGATCGCGCAATCCTTCGGCGCCGTGCTTGCCGCCGCCTGGGTGCACGATTACGCGCCCGACATTCGCGCCCTGGTGCTGGCCTCGCCGGCCTTCTCGGTCAAGCTCTACGTGCCCTTCGCGAAGCAAGGCATTGCGTTGTGGCAGAAGCTGAAGGGCCGCTTCTTCGTCAATTCCTACGTCAAGGCGAAATTCCTGACGCATGACCCCGAGCGCATCGCCTCCTTCGACGCCGACCCGCTGATCACCCGGCCGATCGCCTCCAACATCCTGGTCGAGCTCTACGACCATGCCGCGCGCATCGTCGCCGACGCCCGCGCCATCACCGTGCCGACACAGCTTCTGATCTCCGGCAGCGACTGGGTGGTGCGCCATGGACCGCAGCACGAGTTTTTCGTCAATCTGGCGAGCCCGGCCAAGGAGCGGCATATTTTGCCCGGCTTCTTTCACGACACGCTGGGCGAGCGCGACCGCCACAAGGCACTCGACCTGATCAGGCCTTTCCTCGAAAGGCAGTTCACAGCGCCGGAAAAGCCGGTCGACCTGACCGAGGCCGACCGTGCCGGCTACACACGCGACGAGGCCGACCGGCTGGCCTCGCCGCTGCCGCTGCTGTCTCCCAGGGGGCTCTACTGGACAATCAGCCGCGCTTCGATCCGCATGGGCGCCTGGCTGTCGTCCGGCATGAAGACGGGGATTGCCACCGGCTTCGATTCCGGCTCGACGCTCGACTATGTCTATGAGAACGAGGCGCGCGGCATCAGCCCCATTGGCCGCATGATCGACCGCACCTTTCTCGATGCCATCGGCTGGCGCGGCATCCGCCAGCGCAAGCTGCATCTGGAAGAGCTGATCGGCAGCGCCGCCGCCTCGCTCAAGGCCGCCGGCCGGCCGGTCCATATCGTCGATATCGCCGCCGGCCATGGCCGCTATGTGCTCGATGCCGTGCAGAAAGGCGCCGCGCCGCCGGCAAGCGTGCGGCTGCAGGATTTCTCCGAGCTCAACGTCTCGCTCGGCCGCAAGCTGATCGCCGAGCGCAAGCTGCCGGCGAGCGTCACTTTCCATCAAGGTGACGCCTTCGACGCCACGATGCTGGCCGGGCTCGACCCGGCGCCGGATCTCGCCATCGTCTCGGGGCTCTACGAATTGTTTTCCGACAATGCCATGATCGCCCGCTCGCTCGGTGGACTGGCCAGCGCCATGCAGCCCGGAAGCCTGCTCGTCTACACCAACCAGCCTTGGCA
This sequence comes from Mesorhizobium sp. M0408, assembly GCF_040321495.1. Taxonomy (NCBI): domain Bacteria; kingdom Pseudomonadati; phylum Pseudomonadota; class Alphaproteobacteria; order Hyphomicrobiales; family Phyllobacteriaceae; genus Mesorhizobium; species Mesorhizobium sp. M0408. The sequence goes on from NZ_JAMYRO010000009.1 coordinate 47,515, forward strand.
TCCGCAGCTCGAGATGATCGCGCGCAGCCTGACCTCGCACCGCGGCGGCCAGGCCTGGGTGATGCGCCGCCGCACGCAGACCGAGATGGACCAGTTGGTGGCGGCCGCCGGCTTCGAGAAGCTCGACCAGCGCATCGACCAGTGGGGCATCTTCACCGTTTCGGTCGCGCGGCGCGTCTGAACATGGACTTGCCTGCCTCTGCCTTACCTCGCGATGCCCCTGCCCTTCCGGCCTTGCCGCACGAGCCGTATCCCGGGATAGTCCTGCGCGCCGCGCTGTGGCTGGCATTTCTGGCGCCGTTCTTCTACGCCACCTACGGCTTCGCCAACTGGCTGGCGTCGCGGCGCGACGACCTCGGCAGCATCGTGTTCGGCTGGGAGCATGGCGTCGCGTTCCTTGCCTGGACGATCGTGCCCTACTGGTCGATCAACCTGTTCTATGGCTTGTCGTTGCTGTTGAACAGTTCGAAGAGCGGCGTCGACCGCCTTGCCGGCCGCTATCTGACGGCACAGATCGTCGCCGTCGCCTGCTTCATCCTGTTCCCGCTGACTGCGACGTTCGTGCGCCCGCAGACGAGCGGCCTGCCCGGCTTCATGTTCGCCGTGCTCGGCGGCTTCGACAAACCCTTCAACCAGGCGCCGTCGCTGCATATTGCGCTGCTGGTCATCATCTGGGACCATTGGCGTCACCGATTGACCGGCATCGCCGGCGTCGCCTGGCATGTCTGGTGTTTCCTGATCGGCGCCTCGGTGCTGACGACGTGGCAGCACCATTTCATCGACATTCCGACCGGCGCGCTGCTCGGCCTTTTCGCGCTGTGGCTGTTTTCGCGCGACGGCGAGCTGCCGTTCGCCGGCTTCCGCCTGAGCACTGATCCGAAGGCGCGGCTTCTGGCGCTGTTCTATGCGCTCGGCGCAAGCCTTGCGCTGGCCGGCGCCGCTGCCGGCGCATTGGTCTCGGCGCTGTGGCTCATCCTGTTGTGGCCGGCACTGGCGCTGGCCATAGTCGCTTTCGCCTATGCCGGCGCCGGCGCCAAGGTGTTCCAGAAAACAGCCGATGGCCGCGTGTCGCTGGCCAGCCGTCTTCTGCTGTGGCCCTACCGGGTTGCCGCCAAGGTCAATGTGTGGGCATGGACGCGAAAGCTTCCGGCGCAGATCGTCATTGCCGACGGTGTTTCCCTTGGCCGTTTTCCGACCGCCGCCGAGGCCGACGCCTTCGGCACGGTGATCGACCTTGCCGGCGAATTGGAAAGGCCGCGCGGCGCCTCGATCCGCTGGTTGAGCCTGCCCATGGTCGACCTTTTGCCGCCGTCTCGCGAGGCGCGTGCGCAAGCGGTGGCGGCGATCGAGACGGCGCAGAGCAAGGGCACGGTGCTGGTCTGCTGTGCGCTCGGCTTCCAGCGCAGCGCCGCCGTCGTCGCCGAATGGCTGGTCGCCAGCGGCCGGGCCGCCACGCCGGATCAGGCGCGAGGCCAGCTCGCCGCTGCCGGCCGGCCTGTGCATCTTGGCATGGACGCGCCGACATGACCGCCTTTCGAGACAAGGCCGAGACGTTCGCCGCCGGACTGATGGTGCAGGTTGCGTGGCCGCTGCTGTTGATTGCTGCTGCCTTGCTGGCGGCGCCGGTCATCGGCCTGGCGGCTGCGCCGCAAACATCGTCGCTGTCCGCGGCGGCCTGGCTGATCGCCGCCGCGGGTGCCATAGCCACAATTATTCTCTCGGCCCTGCTTTTGTTCGACGCGCTGCTGTTCCGGCTGATGGCCAGCCACGCCAGCGAGGCAGGCGGTGGTGCGGCGATCGACGACGTGCTGGCGCGCATGCGGCTGAAACCCACGGCGGCAGGCGGCCGCTCGCTCGACCGGCGGATGGCCGGCACGCGCCGTCTGCTCGCCAAGCAGCGTATCGCATTTGGCCTGTTCGCGGCGGCCTCGGTCGTCGCGGCATTCTTTTGAGCCCGTCCATGACAAAGCTTCGCGTCAGCACCTATACCCTGCTGCAGACGGTGACCTCGGTCGGCCTGTCGGCACTGGCCTGGGTGGTCACCGGAGTGCGGCCGATCTGGAACGGCAGCCAGCCATCGGACCGGCAGCGCATCTACTTCGCCAACCATGCCAGCCACGGCGATTTCATCCTGCTGTCGGCCTGCCTCAGCGAGAAGGAGCGCGCCCGTACCCATGCGGTGGCGGCCGCCGATTATTGGAGCAAGACGCGGCTGCGCCGTTTCATTGCCGAGGACATGCTGTCTTCCGTGCTGATCCACCGGCAGTGGACGGATGAAACGCAGCACCCGATCTCGATCATGCTGTCGGTGCTCGACCAGGGCCATTCGCTGATCCTGTTTCCCGAAGGCACGCGCAACATGACCGACGAACCGCTGCTGCCGTTCCGCTCCGGCCTCTACAATCTGTCGATGGCGCGGCCCGATGTCGAGCTCATCCCGTGCTGGATCGAGAACATGTCGCGGGTGCTGCCCAAGGGGCAATTCGTGCCGGTGCCGCTGCTTTGCCGTGTCGTCTTCGGCGCGCCGATCGCCATTCAACCGGGTGAGGAACGCCGCGCCTTTCTCGACCGCGCCCGCGAAACGCTGCTGGCGCTGAACCCCCGGCCGCAGCGAGACGATTGAGGACCAAGGCAAAATGCTGCCGATGATGCACGAAACCCTCATTCTGATTGTCGGCCTGCTGGCGGTGCTGATCAGCGCCAGCGTCGTCGCCGGTGTCTTGTCATGGCGCGCGCCAAAGCCGTTGTCGCCGACGCTGGTCAACCTCACCCAGCGCATCAATGCCTGGTGGGTGATGGTGGTGGCGATCACCGTTGCCTTCTTCTTCGGCCGCCCCGGCATGACCATCCTGTTCGCGCTGATTTCGTTCGCCGCGTTGCGCGAATTCGTGACGCTGACGCACAGCCGCCGCAGCGACCACTGGGTGCTGCTCGGCATGTTCGGCATCGTCATCCCGTTCCAGTACTGGTTGGTGTGGACCGCCTGGTACGGCCTGTTCACCATCTTCATCCCGGTCTACTGCTTCCTGCTGATGCCGGCGATCACCGCGCTGCACGGCGACACCGAGCGCTTTCTCGAGCGCGTCTCGGCGCAGCAATGGGCGGTGATGATTTCGGTCTACTGCGTCAGCCACGTGCCGGCGCTGCTGACGCTCGAGGTGCCAGGCTTCGAAGGCCGCAACCTGTTGCTGATCGCTTTCCTGATCATCACCGTGCAAGGCAGCGACGTGCTGCAATATATTTTCGGCAAGCTGTTCGGCCGGCATCTCCTGGCGCCGACGGTCTCGCCGTCGAAGACTTGGGAGGGGCTGGTCGGCGGGCTGGCGGCATCGAGCCTGCTCGGCGCGCTGCTGTCGTTCCTGACGCCGTTCTCGCCGCTGCAGGCAGCCGGCGTCGCCTTCATCGCCTGCCTGATGGGCTTCCTTGGCGGGCTGGTCGCCTCCGCCATCAAGCGCGATCAAGGCGTCAAGGACTGGGGCCATCTGATCGAAGGCCATGGCGGCATGATGGACCGTGCCGACAGCCTGGTCTTCGCCGCCCCGGTCTTCTTCCATACGGTGCGCTATTTCTGGACTGTATAAAGGTTGGCGCCGTTTGCCGCGGCGGACGGTTCAGCGCGACCTTGCGAAGATAACCTGATCCGTTTCGTTATTACCACTTTCGCGAAAGCGGTAATAACCCGACCTGCCGCAGTCTTCGCCGCGCTCATTTTGCCGCGGCGAGCGGCTCTTTCTTGCGCGCCGGCGTCAGGCGGCGCATGCGGCGTTTGGCGGTGGTCTTCAGCGCCACCGGCGGAGCGCTGGACAACGCACCGAGCACCGCGCCTACCATGCCATGTGCGACGAAATCGGCGTTGATCTCGTTGGCCAATCTGGCATCTGCCTCCTGGTTGTCGCTGTCGGCTCCCGACCACAAGACGATGCCCACTCGCAACCTTGGTTTGGCGCGTTTCAGCCGACGGACCAGGAACCGCCCGTGCTTGACGGAATCCCGGTTCAAAAATCCGACGACGACAGTATCGACGGCGTCGAGCTCAAGGCGGCGAATGCTCCCCGGTTCCATCTCGGCGAAGCTCGCTCTCAACACCGTAGCGCCCTGGACTTCGAGCACCTGCGCCAGCATGGCGGCAGCCGCGTCGTCGAGTTCGCCGCGCCCTCCGCCGCACAGCACCGACATGCCCGTGCCACCCGGCAGTTCGGTGTCTTCCTCGCCCTGAACCTCCCCCTGAACGTGCTTGTCCTCGCGTGAGCCGTTGTCCTCGGCCGCGGCCGTGTCGTCCGCTTCCGCCTCCTCCTGCGCGCTGTCGTCGAGGTTCGCCACCATCGTCAGCGCGCTGCCCGCGACCTGCTGTCTTTGCTCATCGCTCAACACACCACGCACCCGGTCCTGCTCGCCGAGCAGAAGTGCGGGAATCGCAACCTTGTCGTAGAACTCGACCAGATATTCTTCCTCCAGCATCTCCTCGGCATGGTCCGTCGCTTCCTCGGGATCGCCGGCCAACAGCCGCTGGTAAAGCCGGGCGTGCGGTTCGAGCACGGGTTCGTTGCCGAACAGAACGTCGAGGAATTCGAACTGCGGCACATGGCGGCCGAGCACGACGAGGCAGACCGTGAGCGGCGTCGACAAAACCAGGCCCAATGGCCCCCAAAGCCAGGTCCAGAAGATCGCCGCAACGATGATGGCCAATGGCGACAGCCCGGTGCGCGAGCCGTAGAGCCAAGGTTCGATCACGTTGCCGGTGATCAGTTCCACCACGACGAAAAGCCCTGCGGTCCATAGCACGAGCGACCAGCCGGGCGCCACGGCCAGCGCCAGGAACAGAGGCAACAACGTCGCGATGACCGGGCCGATATAGGGAACGAAGCGCAGCGCCAGCGCCAGCAAGCCCCACAGCAATGGATTGGGTATGCCCAGCAGCCAAAGTCCGATGGCAATTGGGACGGCATAGACGATGTTCACGACCAATTGCATGAGCAGGTAGCGGCCGACGCGCTTGCCGGCATCCTGCAGCGCCTCGGTGGTTCGATGCAGATCGCCATAGCCGACGAGGCGTATGAAGCGATCGCGCAGGTCCTCCCGCTCGAGCAGCATGAATATGACGACCACGACGATCAGTCCGGCCGATGCCAGCGGGCTCAGCAGCGGGCCGATCAGATTCTGGAGAACCTCGAGCGGTCGTTCGCGCGCGACGATTTCGACCGGGATCGGTTCCCGCGGAGGCTGATCGGCGGCGGGTTGTGCGGGCTCGGGTCTGTCGAGCTCCTGGCCGACGCGTTCGATCACCCGGCTCAATCTGGAAACGATGCCGCCGCCGACGCCGGTTTCCTTGAGCGACCGGACCTTGGTCAGGATATTCGCCTGGTAAAGCGGAATGTTCTGCGCCAGTTCACTGACCTGCGTGGCGACGATGAAGGAGAACAGAGCCAGCACCGTGAATGCGCCGAGCACACTGGCGATCACGGCAGGAAGACGCGGAATGCCGGCTCGCTTGAGTGCCGACACCATGGGCACGAGCGCAAAGGTAAGCAGCAGCGCGATTGCGATCGGCAGAAAGACCTCGCGCCCGAAATAGAGCGCCGCGACGGCCGTCACGACCGACGCTACGCTGGGCAACGATGTGCGCGGAAGCGCCCTGGCCGCGGAAACAATGCCCGCCCGCCGGGGCTCCGACAGGTGCGCGTCGTTTCGACGATTTGCCGCCACTTGATACCTCCGCCCCGCCGTCGCCATGATCGGGCATATTGAGCCGGCGTGCAACTTCGCAGCGTCTCACCCAGCTGGACGCCGATTGCCCTGGTCGGCAGCGCGGCAAATTCAGTCATGGTAGAATTTTTTGCATTAATGACGTCACGGGCAATCCTGTTCCATGTCTGCGCCAGAACGTGGAACTTTTGGGTCAAAACACCGTTCCTTCGTAGATCGCTGATGGACAACCTCAAAGCAGCAGCTCAGGAGGAATGATCATGAACATCAAGACGCTTTGCATGGGCGCGATGGCGCTTTCGATGATGACCGGCGCAGCGCTTGCCGCCGGTGCCACTGGCACTTCGGCGCTCGACGATCCGCAGAAAATGAACCCCTTCTTCACCGACGCCGGCATGAAGACCATGAAGTCGGAAGCCGAATTCAAGGCGGCATGGATGGCCATGTCCACGAGCGACCGGGCCATGATGTTGAAGGAATGCAGCGACGCAGGCATTGCCACGATGCATGCCGACTTCTGCAAGATGGCCAACCAGCTCGGTGGCGCCAACAAGTGATCGTTGCCAATTGAAATAACGCACCAAGCGAAAGGGCGGGCAGGTCTGTCACTGCGACCTTCCTGTCCGCACGGGCGGGCGCTCATCTATTTGAACTCGTGCCGGAATATCCGCGTAAAAGGCCACGACTTCGATTGCCGTGGCGCCATTGGCATGGCTTGGCCTGAGCGCATGTCGCGAAGCGGCAATGCCACTACCGCCCAGGGGTCCCAGTCTGCTCACAATCCGGGTTTTCCGGTCGGCCGTCCGCCTGGCATTAGCGGCCGGCACGCTTGGTTACCGGCACGCTGCCCCCGGCACGCTTGACCTCGCCGCCAACCGTGGGATAGGCCGGGTAATGAGCCAACCACCTCCGCACCGGAGTCCCACGAAAGACCTGCCATGACCGACGCGATCATAAGAGACAGCAATGGCACGGCGCTGCACGAGGGCGACTCCGTGACCCTGATCAAGGATCTCAAGGTCAAAGGCACGTCGGAGACGATCAAGCGCGGCACGCTGGTGAAGAATATTCGCCTCACCGGCAATCCCGGCGAGATCGAATGCAGCACCAGGCAGGTGAAGGGCCTGGTGCTGAAGACCGAGTTTTTGAAAAAGGCGTGATCGCCTCGGCACCCTTCGCTTCGCTTCCATATCAGTCGCTCTCGAATCGCTCATGTGAGTGAATCGCCCACGCGAGGAACTGGAGGAGCCGCGCCCTCCCCCTATGTTGCACTGCGTTAGATTTGTTGCATTGCAATATCGTCGCATCGGGTCGAGCCTCTGCGAGGTGGGCATTCCTTGCATGAGGTGATTGTGTCGGCATCATTTCGGCCTGACATCGAAGGGCTGCGCGCGCTGGCGGTGGCGGGTGTCATCGCCTTCCATTTTGGTCTGTCCGGCCTGCCCGGCGGCTTTGCCGGCGTCGACATCTTCTTCGTCATCTCCGGCTATCTGATCACCCGTCACCTGGTTACGGAAATCACCGAGACCGGGCGGCTGAACCTCTGGCGCTTCTACGCCCGGCGCGCCCGGCGCCTGTTGCCGGCGGCACTGTTCGTCATCCTCGCCACGCTGTTCACGGGTTACTTCATCCTGTCGCCGGAGGAACAGGCGCTTTATTCGAAAGGCGCCATGTTCGCCTCCGCCTACATGATCAACCTTTGGCTGATCCGCTGGTCGTTCGACTATTTCGCCGCCGACGCCACCAACAACCCGTTCATCCACTTCTGGTCGCTCTCGGTCGAGGAACAGTTCTATTTGGCATGGCCGGCGCTGCTTCTTGCCGTCGCTTGGCTGCGTCCCGGCAAGCGCGCCGCTATAATCGTCATCGGCGTCGCCGGCGCGGCCTCCTTCGCCGCCTGCGCCTGGCTGACGGAAGTGTCGCAGCCCTGGGCCTTCTATTTCTCGCCGCTCAGGGCCTGGGAATTCGCCGCCGGCGGCCTCGCGACCATGGCGCCGGCAAAAATCTGGCGCGACCGGCCGCTGCTGGCCACGCTCCAGGCATGCCTCGGTCTGGCGCTGATCGCCTGGGCCTATTTGATGCTGGACGAAGACTCGCCGTTTCCCGGGGTGAATGCGCTGGCGCCTGTTGTCGGCACCGTGCTGCTGCTGCTCAGCGGCAGCGGCGGCCGCAATCTGCCGAGCGCCGTGCTGGCGCTGCCGCCCATGCAATGGTTGGGCCGGCTGTCCTATTCGCTCTATCTCTGGCACTGGCCGGTCATCGTCTATGCGGCGATGGTGGTTCCCAGCCTGTCCATCCTGGACCGCCTTGCCTGCGCGGCGCTGACGCTGCTTCTATCGATGTTCACCTATCATTTCATCGAGAACCCGATCCGCCGCAACGGCTGGCTGATGGCCGGAGCAGCGCGGGCGCTGGTGCCCGCCGTCGCGCTGACCGGCGCCGGCGTGGTCGCGGCCTATGGCAATGCGCGCTTTGCCGAGCACAATCTCAGCCCCGAACAGCACGTCATCGCCGACAGCGCCGCGCAGCTCTCCACCGTGCGCGCGAGCAATGGCGGCTGCGTGCTCGATTTCGAGACCGTCAAGCCGAAGCCCTGCATGTTCGGCCGCAAGGATGCCCAGCGCTCGGTCGTGCTGTTCGGCGACTCGCATGCCGACCATTGGTCGACGCCGCTGATCGAGGCGGCCGAGAAGAACAATTTTCGCGTCGTCACCTTTCTCAAATCCTCCTGCCGGGCTTCGCGGGTGACGACCTGGAACTGGCGGCTGAAGCGCGACTACACCGAATGCGATCAATGGCGCGAGCAGTCGGTCAAGGACATCATCGCGCTCCACCCGCAACTGGTGGTGATCTCGGAGTTCTCGATCGGCAATGTGATGAAAGAATCGCCCGAGGAGTTGAAGCACGCCGATTGGCAAGCGCAGTGGCGGACGGGCCTCACCTGGACGCTTCAAGCCTTCAGCCAGGCCGGCATCAAGGTCGCGGTCATCAGGGACGTTCCCTACAATGCAAGCTACGCCGACAAATGCGTGGCGCGGGCGCTGTGGCGGGGCCAGACGCCCGCGACATGCGACACGCCGAGGATCATGGCGGCAAACGACGACATCGCCACCATCGAGCGCGATATCGTGCGCTCGACACCGAACGCTGCTTACATCGACATGACCGACCGCTTTTGCGACCAGACCACCTGCCATGTCTTCATCGACGGCAAACTAGCCTTCCGCGACCGCCACCACTTGGCGACGCCCTTCGCCGAAACGCTGGAACCGGCAGTGGAGCGGGCGCTGTTTTCGGATGTGATGGCGGCGGCCGTAAAGTAACGGTTCCGGATCTTGTCGGATCACGACCCAGCCCTCGGCAAGCAACCATGCGGGGGTCAGCTAAGGATAAGACCCGCCAGGAAAACCGTAAGGATAAGCGACAGCGGAACTGCAAGAAGGCAGCACAGCTCGAAAGCTCGCCAAGAAGTCATTGGGCGCTTTTCCATGTTGGCCTCCTCCCTCAACGGCCAGACCGAGACGGCAGTTCCGCTTAGATAGTGCTCACCCCCACCACTCATCATGCAATTGGCGCAACTCGTTCCGCTTCCTGGTCATCCATCGTGCACGCGCCAGATGTGTCGCCCACGCCCGGAAAGCCCTCTCCGGCTCCTGCTCCGGATCAATGTGCAGAACGATGCGGGCGACCTCACGCCAATCGGTCCCTTCAGCCGACGCGTCGAGCAGCCGGATATAAGTAAGCATGCGATCTTCGTCATAACCGGTCGGCACTGAAGACGTCGGCGCTGCGTTCGCGATATGAGAGTTTGGCGGCTTTGGCATTGCGACCTACCAGCAATGGCGCACCGTAGCAGCCTATAAAGAAGCCCGCGCCCTTTGATCGGAGGATGCGCCGATCGAGATTCGCCTCGACGGTCGGCAAATGGCGGCCTCAGGCGGAGTTCACCGCCCAGCTGGGCTCACGCCTCACCACGTCGTGATCGGGTCGAGGCAATCTATCTATTTTAGTGGAACCTAATTTAGTCGACGCAATTATGCGTGCGTGAGAAAGCGTGAGATCCAGACCGTCACTGAAAGCCGGCTATCGCGAGATCAGTTGGCCGATGATCCAGTGATTGCAGTCGATTTGACGGAACGGATATTACAGGCGGCCGACAACGACAGGATTGTCTGCCTCGTTGTGGCAACGGAGCAACTGGAAACCGACCGCATCGAGAAAGCGGAGCCTAAGGAGACCAGGATTGCCACAAGCTTCGTCCGGGACTTTGAGGTAATGCTGCTTGTTCTTTATGCGGCCTACGCCCTCGCTGTGCTGGGTGCGACCGCGTTCGTTTTGCTGGAATTGGGCCATGTTCTGTAGGCAGACGTCGGCAAAAGACGGGACTGACGCGCGATTGCCGCTGTTTGATGAGAGGAGCGGCCACGCTGCGTCGACGATCCGACCCCGGCGCACCCAGCGGCGTTTTCGCGCCAGCAGGCGCTAAACTTCGGGCCCGTCCGTTCCTTACATCTTGCCAATCTATGGAACGAGGCTGCCCCTCGGGGGTTTTTCTATTAGAGGGACGTTAAAGAAGGAGGTAGCTATGAAGAAGCTCCTGCTTGCCTCGGTGATCGCCATCGCCTCGGCGGCTTCCGTGATCGGCCCGGCGAATGCCGGCGGCAGCGTCACGATCGGCATCGGCAACGGCTATGACGACGACTATTATTATCGCCACCATCGATATTCCGATTACGACGATGAGTACGTCCCCCGTTACCGCTATGATGTCTACGACGAGGACTACAGGCCGCGCTACCGGTACCACCACCGGCGCTGCCACACCGAAGTCATCAAGCACTGGCGTCATCACCACCGGATTATCGAAAGAATCCGTGTCTGCCGTCGTTGACGGATCGATCCGGCCGGTATTGCCGGCCGGATCGGCGGGGCTTCTCACCTCGGCTTGCGCATCAGCATCATGCCGTAATGCACGGCCAATATGTCGAGCCCGATCTTGAGTAGTTTCACCACCACGTCGCGCGGCTCGCCGGCCTGTTCGGCCAGGCTCTTGATCGTTGCGTCGGCACAGCAGACCTTTTGCACGATGCCGGCGATCTCCCAATGGACAAGCGCCCTGGTTGCCTCGGCATGGTCGCGGCCGGCGGACAGGATGTGTTCGGCGACGCCGCTGCCGGTACGGCCGCCGTCGACGCGCTCGGCCCAAGCCATCGGCTTGGCGGTTGCCTCGGACGAGTTGCGGAAATCCTGGCGGTAGCGCGTACCCGCCTCGCGCTGCTGGCGCGACAGCGAGGTGAGGCCGCTCAGCGGGTCGACGTTGCGCACCCGCACGATGCCGCCGGTCGCTGTGTGGCCGTCATTGGAGACCTCATAGAGGCGCGCTCCCTCCTGCGTCCCCTTCGCCAGCCGCTTGCGGCCGAACCGGTCGTCCTTCAGTGCGAAATCATGGCCGATCTCCTTGCGGATGCGCACCTGCTCGGCCTCGCCTTTCGGCAATTGCGGTGGCCTGGCTGTGGCCTTTTGGGCGGTTTTGGTGCTCATCGGCTCGGTCCTCCTAGGTTTTGGTCGTCGGGCTCTGGCGAACTTCCAGCCTCATTGCAGCGGGCTCAAATCGCTTCGGCCGGCAGCGTGCGCAGGAAGCGCGCAGCGTGATAGGCGCAGAAGCTTTTCGAAGGCTTTGTGCGCAGCCCGCAGCACAGCATGTCCAAACCGGGGCGGCTGCCGGGGGCGTCGTTTTCCGCATCCTCCTGCGGCGTCGTGTCGAGCGGCGCGCGGCAGCGCTCGAACAGGCAATCGATGAAGCGCATGGCAACGAAATGCGGCTGGCGACCGCCGGCGGCGATCGGGCGCGGCGCCGGCATTTCGAGCGGCGCGCCATCTGACCCGGTGATCCGAGTCGGACCCGGCTGCCAGGCCGGCGGCGCCAGCCTGGCCGACAGCCTTGCCGGGCGGCAGCGTGGCTCGGCCTTCGGAGCCGACTCCGCTTGATCAGCAGTGCTTGATGGCTCAGGCGCCGAATTTCCGAGCCGGCCGCCAGAGCGTCGGCCACACCAGCCCTTGGATCTGGCAAGGCCGATGGTGCGCAAACGGGCGGTGCGGTGGACGATGCCGATGATGGCTGCACGCGAGGCCGGGCGGCCGCGCAGCGCGGTCAACCGGGTGGCGATCTTCGCGGCCGACAGTCCGCTCATCAGCCAGTTCTCGATTTGTTCCAGTTCCGAGGCGGAATAGCGGGCGGCCATGATGTTTCATTCCCTGCAAAAATGGTTGTGTGCGGCGCCGGCTTCGCCGGCCTCAGGCTCGAAAGCCGGTCAGCCTTCGCGTGGTCTGCTGCGATCGAGCTTCATCTCGGCCGCCTGCCTTGTTGCGCCGGACACTGCCTTGTCCGTCCGCTCGTCGAAGGCGATGACCGTGCCGTCTTCGGTGCGGATGCAGGAAACCGCGGCTTCCGCATTGCCGGCCGGCAGGTAATTCGTGGCCGGAGCCGTGAGGGGAACGGCTCCGGCCGTTCCGGCCGCTTGCGCTGCCGGATCCGAGGCGCGAGCCTCGGGCATCGTCCCGGCCGGGGAGGAGGACAGCCGCGACGAAGGGGAAAGGGTTGGCACATGACTACCTCGGCCGCCGCCTTGGCGCTGAAGGGCGGATTCGAGGACCGAAAGCTGGCGGAGCGACTTGTGCATGACCACATAAGAGCATAACTCAAACCATAATGCAAGCGATTCTTGCATAGACGAAACCGAATCTTGTGCCTCAGATGGAGCCATGGTGAAAACTGCACTGTCGATCAAGGTCGGGGCGGCGATCCGCCGGGCGCGCAAGCAGCGCGGCCTGGTGATGCGCCACATTGCCGAGCACAACGACACCGATGTCGCTGCCGTCGGCAATTGGGAAACCGGGCGCAACCTGCCCAAGACCGAGAACCTTTTGAAGACCGCCGCGTTCCTGCGCGTCGACCCGGTGGCGCTCGGCAAGGGCGAGGTCGTCTTCCTCGAAGATGCCGGGCCGGTTGCCGATGCCGAGATCGTCACCGATTCCGGCCCCCTGCCCGCCGGGCCGATGGACATCCAGCTTCTCGGCACCGCCGTCGGCGGCGACGATGGCGACTTCACCTTCAACGGCCAGCCGGCCGGCTATGTCCAGCGGCCGCCGGGGATCCGGCATCTGCGCAACGTGTTTGCGCTGCACGTGCTGAGCGATTCGATGGTGCCGCGCTACGAGCCCGGCGAGATGATCTATTGCGGCGGCCGCGAAGCGTTGCCCGGCGACCATGTGGTGATCGAGACGCTGCCCGAGGAGAACGAGCAAAACGGCAAGGCTTTCATCAAGAAGCTGGTCAAGCGCACCGCCGCCGAGCTGATCGTCGAACAGTACAACCCGCCCAAGACGCTGTCCTTCAACCGCTACGCCATCAAGAACGTCTTCCGCGTCATCCCGCTCAAGGAATTGCTGGGGTATTGAGGGCTTGTTGCCTTCTCCCCTTGTGGGAGAAGGTGGATCGGCGCACAGCGCCGAGCCGGATGAGGGGTGCTGGAAGGAACGCGGCGGAGGAAATGTAGAAGCGATTTTTAAGCACTTACGCCATCAAGGTAGCGATCCGTCCAACACCCCTCATCCGACCGAGCTTCGCTCGGCCACCTTCTCCCACAAGGGGAGAAGGGAAGAGCAGCACGCCCGCCCCCTCAAGCCCGCCTCGACTGCAGCTCTCGACCGTTGAGCAGGCGCGCCTCGGCGCGGGTCCGTTGCCGGTCGTCGATGAAGGCGGCCTGGATCGAGACGGCGGCGCCCGGCAGGCCGTCGGCCCGGCAGGTCTTGCAGATCAGGCGCCCCGAAAGTGCGGCCAGCGGTGTCTCCGGCATCACCCCATGCCGCTTGAGCTCGGCCGGCTTCCACCACCTGTTGCGGCCGCAGTCGATGCATTCGACGGCAATCGAGACAACATCGGCGATCGTCGCTTCCTTGCCTGCCAATGCCATGGTCATCCCCATCGTTGTTCCTGCTTTGTTCGCAACATTATCGGTTTTTGGAGCGGAGTCGAGTCGGTTCCGCTTACATCAACGTGAAAGTTTCACTTGTTCAATTATTTGAGTTATGCTTTTATCTCGTGCAGGCTGGAATCGGCGCGAGCAACAGAACCGCGGCCGCTCCGTCCGCCGGCAAGCAAGGGAGTGACGATGGACCTCGCCCAGTTCGCCCAGGCCTGCGGTTATGCCGGCGACAGCCCGGCCATGCTTGCCGCTTTCGCGGCCATCCGCCAGGACGGCATCCGCACGGCGCGCCAGGGCCATCGCCAGCGCAAGGCGGCGATCGACCGGATGAAGCCGAGCCGCGCTTTGTTCCTGGCGGCGATCCGCCCGGCGCAGTCAGCCGAGGAGGCCGCCCGCTTCCTGTCGATGTTCCGCAACATGCCGCGCTGGCGGCAGGAAAGGCGCGCCGCCGACCTCGCCCGCGCCAGGCAGCAGCGCCTCTTCGCCCGCTTCTTCCGCCGCTACGGCCACCGCCTCTGGGCGCTCGAGGCCACCTGAAGGCGCGCGGGCCTCCCTTGCAAGTCAAAACGGATATTGCGATCGCCGACACCGCGCCGTATGTCTCCGCGCGATGAGCGAGATCGAATTCCGTCGCGCGCAGGCGCCCGACCTGCCGGCGATCGTTGCAATGCTTGCCGACGATGTGCTCGGCGCAGACCGGGAAGACCCGTCCACGCCGCTTGCGCCATCCTATCTCGATGCCTTTAGCGCAATCGATACCGATCCCAACCAGTTGCTGGCCGTCGCCGTCAACGCCGGGCAAGTGGTCGGAACGCTGCAGCTCAGCTTCCTTCCAGGCATTTCGAGAAAAGGCGCCTGGCGCGGCCAGATCGAGGGCGTTCGCGTCGCCTGGCAATGGCGCTCTCGCGGCGTCGGCAAGTTGATGATCGAATGGGCGATTGAAACATGCCGTTCGCGCAATTGCAGCTTCGTCCAGCTCACCACGGACAAAGGTCGATGGGAGGCGCACGCTTTTTACGAGCGCCTCGGCTTCACCGCCAGTCATCTCGGCTACAAGATGGCGCTGTAGATCAGCATTTCATCGCATTCAGCGCCGACCGCTCATCTTCGCTATCCACTCTGGATGGAGCATTGACAAGCCGGCCGTTCGCCCTGCTCCATCCGCCCATGATTTACGACCGAACCTGGCTTGAGAAAACCTTTCGCGCAAAGCCCCGGCAGAAGTTCCTGTTCTTCTGGGGCCATCAGCCGTCTAAGGACGGCCGCATAACCACGTCGTGCTTCAGCCAGTGGTGGCATGCGCCCTTTACCGTCGATGGCCTGAGCTATCCGACTGCCGAACACTGGATGATGGCCGAGAAGGCACGACTGTTCGGTGATGCTCCGACAGCAACACAAATCCTCAGGGCGGCGAGCCCCAAGCAGGCAAAGCAGCTTGGCCGCCAGGTGAGCGGCTTCGATGGCACCAAATGGGATGCAGACAAATATCGCATCGTGACTGAAGGGAGCTTTCAGAAGTTCCGTCAGAACGCGGCGCTGCGCGAATATCTGTTGTCGACGCATGACCGGGTGCTGGTCGAGGCGAGCCCTGTCGACCGGGTGTGGGGTATCGGCCTTGCGGCGGATGACGAGAGGGCAGTGAACCCGCTGCTGTGGCGCGGCGAGAACCTGTTGGGATTCGCGCTGATGCAGGCTCGCGATCGGCTGCGCGGCTGAACATTGCCGTGCGCTCGTCATCTGCGGCAGCCTCCGCGCTGCTTGACAATCCACCCACAATGTTCTCTTTATGTTCTCATCACAACTCGAGACAATGCGGCGTTCGAACCGCCGCGGGCGAACGGGCCGGATGGAAGCCAACATCCTCCACGCGGATCTGGATGCCTTCTATGCCTCGGTCGAACAGTTGCTCGACCCGGCCTTGCGCGGCAAGCCGATTGCCGTCGGCGGCGGGGTAGTGCTTGCCGCATCCTATGAAGCCAAGGCGTTCGGCGTGCGCGGCGGTATGCCGGGACGGCGCGCGCGGGAACTCTGCCCGCAACTCATCTTCGTCGGCGGCCATTTCAAGGACTATCAGCGGCTGGGCGATGCGGCAATCAAGGTGCTCGGCGATTTCACGCCGGTGGTCGAGCGGATTTCGATCGACGAGGCCTTTGCCGACGTCGCCGGCTGCACCCATTTGTTCGGCTCGCCGGCCGAGATCGCCGGCAAGATCCGCCGCCGCGTGCGGACCGAGCTTGGCCTGCCGATCTCGGTCGGCGTAGCCCGCACCAAGCATCTGGCCAAGATCGCCTCACAGGTCGCAAAACCGGACGGGCTGGTGGTGGTCGATCCGCGCCACGAGCTGGAGTTCCTGCACCACCTGCCGGTCGAGCTGATGTGGGGCGTCGGCCCGGTCACCAGGCAGCGGCTGGCCGGCATCGGCGTCAACACCATCGGCGAGCTGGCGAAGACCAATGGTGGGGCGCTTGAGCGCCTGCTCGGGCCGGCGGCGGGAGAGAAACTCAACGCGCTGGCGTGGAACCGCGATCCGCGCAAGCTCGAGACGCAGCGCCGGGCGCGCTCGGCGGGTGCGCAGTCGGCGCTTGGCCGAAAACCGGCCGAGGAGCAGGTCTTCGTGCCGGCTTTGCTGCATCTGGCCGACAGGGTCGCCACAAGATTGCGGGCGAAATCCCGGCCCGGCCGCACGGTGACGGTTCGCGTCCGCTTTGCCGATTTGCGCTCGGTGACGCGCTCGATCACGCTCGACCAGCCGATATCGGCAACCGCCATGCTGGCCGAGATCGCCGAGGCGCTGGTGCGCAAGGTGCTCATCGACCATCCGCACGAAAAGACAATCTCGCTGCTGGCGATCGCCGTATCGCATCTGGAGCAGCATGCCGGCCTGCAACTGGAACTGCCGCTCGGGCTCGACGACGACCGCCGCCGCCCCGGCACCAGCAAGGGCGCGGCGCGCTGGACCGCGGATCGCGCCGTCGACAAGATCCGCGACCGCTTCGGCTGGGAGGCGGTGGGCTACGCCTCGGTCGCGTTCGGACTGCGGCGATCGGTTCCCGACGCATTTCGGGAGCTGGCCGAAAAGGAATTGTGAGCCTCGATTACACTTTGGTTGCCAAGTCGGCGGAATGACGTTGAAGGCTGCGGACTTGTGAATTTATCTTCGGTCCAGTTGGTCGTGCACCGGTTTGGGCATCAGCCAGACAGGGTAGCACCCGCCCGCAAATCCTTCCGCACCTTCATTTCGAACGACAGGAGATCGGCATGGGACAGAACGCCGGATATTTCGCACTCATCGTTGCCGGACTGGTGACCAATGCAACGACGCTGGCCAAGCCGCTCAACCCGGACCGGGCGATTCCATCCTTGGGCGATATCAACTCGCCGCTGGCCAGCCCGCTATTCAAGCAGGTCAAAGCTGGGCCGCTGGAGATAAAGCTTGAGGAAACCACGCTTGCCGATGTCGAAAAAGCCTTCGGCGGAGCGATGCACGATGAAGGTGACGCCGGAGATTCACGCCACTGGCTTTGCTATGCCGGCCCCGACGCCGGCGGATCGCCGTCGATCTTCTGGTTCGTATCCGGCGAGATGGGCGGCTCCGACCACGGTGTCCTGTCCGTCGCCCTGCAGCCGAACCCGGAAGGCAAGGTGCCGGAAGGATGCGCCGGCGCGCCTGCCAGCCTGACAGCTATTGAACTCGATACGCCCGGCGTCGGAGCGCCGCTGAGCGACGTGGCCGCGAAATTTGGCGCCGCCAAGCCCGATCGTTACGGCCATTTCGGCTTCGCCGCCTCTTATCCTGCTTCGTCTCCCGACCAGAAGGACGCCACGGTCACGCAGACGCTCACCTACACAGCCGGGAACGGCAGGATAACCGGCGTGGCGGTGACGCAAGTCACCACCAATTAGGGTGTCCCCGCTCGGTCGGCGAATGGTTCACGTGTGAATGATCTGCCGCGCCCAAGCCAGGCGGCCTGGTTGCTGGCCACCTCGTTATGCAGATTGGTTCTGATGTGCCGCCCGGGCCCGCCTCCTCCTGCAAATTCCTGATCTTGAAATATTAGACCGCCATCATACACCTGCGTCGGCCGCACCGCCATCCTGTCGCGCCCACAGACGGCAGGCCAACGCAGTTTCTCGTCGAAATGGGTGAACATCCGCCCTGGAGTTGGCAAGGCCGATATCGGAACGGCAGAAATTGGGTCGGAACGGCCCTTCCGATCGCACCCGCGAAGGTCCCGAAATGACCCAGAAGCGGGCGTTCGGCAGCGATCCGAGCAGCAACCATTTTGGCAGGACAGGAAATCGGCATGGAATGCTGCAATCATCATCATGTCCCGTCCAAGTTGTGGACAGTTCCTTCTCAAAGGCGCACTCTTAGCGTGCGAAACGCGAGCTGGCGTTTCGTGCAATGCTTCACATGCTTGACTTGCGTCGGTGATTATCTGACCTACCCGGATACTTCCGGGTGGGCAGACCTCACATTGTGTCGCCTATCCGTGATCAGGCTACGGCCTAAGGCACGTTGCAGCCCGTTCCGGATCAACTGGGAGGTAAACAACATGCCTGATTTTCAGCGCAGAGAACTTCTTGTTCAAGGAAGCGCGGCTCTTGCCGCAATTGCTGCTCTCTATACCTCGCGCCGGGCTTACGCTTTTCCAACACGGCCGAACGAGGAAGTTATTCCATGGCTGGATCAGCCGACCGAAAATCCCGATCCGGCGGGTATCCAGAAGCAGCTTGTTTGGGAGGATTTGGATAGCTGGATAACGCCAAACGACAAGTTCTTCAGCATCTCGCATTTCAACCGACCAACGATCGACGAGAAGACATGGTCGATGGAGATCGGAGGCCTGGTTAAGAAGCCCCTGGAGTTAACGCTCGCCGACATCAGGGCGCGACCGCGGCAGGAGGTCGTTTTCACAGTGGAATGCTCGGGCAACCACGGGTTTCCCTTTTTCACCGGCGGCATCGGCAATGCTCGCTGGGCAGGGACGCCGCTCGCCCCGATCCTCGAGGAAGCCGGCGTTATGGAGAAGGGCATCGAGGTCGTCTTTTTCGGTACCGATACAGGCGAGGTCCCGATACGCGACGTCAAGATGCAGCAGAACTTCGCTCGTAGCATGTCGCTCGCCGACGCGATGAACCCCGACAATCTCCTCTGCTATGAAATGAACGGGGCCGCCTTGCCGGCGCCCAATGGCTTCCCGGTACGGCTCATTGCGCCAGGCTGGTACGGGATCGCCAACGTCAAGTGGCTAAAGCGCATCGAGGTTCGCGATACGCGGTTCATGAGCCTTCTGATGGCCCGTGACTATGTCACAATCCGGGAGGAGGACCACAACGGCGAGACCGTATGGGCCGAGACGTCAGTCGGGCGAGCGCTGATAAAGTCCGCGCCTGCGAAGGTCACCCGGAAAGATTCAGATTACCGCATCGTTGGGGCAGCCTGGGGGGCGCCGATCGACCGGGTCGAAGTGCAAATCGATCAAGGGCCTTGGACACCAGCGACCATTGACCACAGTGAGGAGGCCGAACACGCTTGGAAAATATGGTCCCTGGCTTGGGCAAATCCCTCTCCTGGAGAACACACCGTAACCTCGCGCGCGGTCAGCACCACGGGACAAATTCAACCGGCGATGGACGATCCCTTGATAGCCAAGAAACACACATACTGGGAGAGCAATGGCCAGGTGACGCGCCGCGTGCGTATCGGCTAGAGGATTTTGCCGCCAAATGGAGTCATTTGGCGTCCGCATAAATGCGGCAAAACAGATAGTTAGAGCGAGTTACCGGTTCCAAGAGAACCGGAACCGCTCTAAGAACCTGCTGCCATGTGGCAATTGCGTTTGGGTCACGCAGGAGGAGGCTGCCTGATCGCCATTTCGCACTATTTCCAGCGCTCTCCTCACCCCTCCACGGCCCTGATCTCCGCGTCGACCAGGCACCAGGGCGCATAGCGGAAATCGCGGATCTGGATGACCTGATCGTCCCTCCATTCGACCAGCATGAAGCCGCGCACGGCGCCGTAGGCCGCCTGCGGGTCGCGGATGAGGATCGCCGGCCGGCCGTCGACGAAGCCGAGCGACAATGTCCAGTCGCTGATACGGTCGTAATTGCCGAAATAGGTCGAAACCTCGGTCTTGCCGCGCAGGCGGACGCGGTTGACGACGTCGAGCCGCACGTCCTCGGCGATCAGTGCCCTGACCGCGTCGAAGTCGCGCGCGTTGAACAGGTCGACATAGCGCCGCAGCCGGCGCTCGTCATCGGCGTCGAGCCTCGGCGCAAGCGCCTGTTCGGGCTGCAGCGCCAGCAGCTTGAGCTGCGCCCGCCCGCGATGCAGCGCGGCCTTGGTGGCGGCGAGCGTCGCGCCGGTCACCTCGCAGGTCTCATGCAGGCTGAGGCCGAGCACGTCGACCAGGATCACAGCGCTGCGCTGCGGCACCGAAAGCTGCATGAAGGAGCGCAGGCCGGTCTGGGCGGCGAGCCGGCTGTCGGCGCTGCCGGAGGGATCCTCGATGACGCTCATGTCGGCCTCGGTCATGCGCGACCTTTCCCGATTGCGCCGCCGCAGATGATCCTGCGCGGCATTGTGGGCGATGCGAAACAGCCATTGCTCGGGACGTTCGACGATCGCACCCCCGTCGATCGCCTGCAGCGCCTTGATCAGCACCTCCTGGACGATGTCCTCGCCGTCGATCACCGAGCCGGCCATACGCGCGCAGTAGCGATGCAGCCTTGGCCGCAACCCGACGAGCATCGCCTCCAAAGTCGCCCTGTTCATTTTCGGCGTAGCGTCCCATTTCTGCGCGAGCGGCACGGCAGGCGCTACCCGGCTTTCTGATCCGCCAGCATACGGTAATTGCCGATGACTTTGACAGGCGATCGCAGTGCCGGGGTCGAACGGCGCTCGGCGTGGTTTTTCGTAAACGCCTTGAAGGCCGCAAGCCCGGTCAGCGCCGACGAATCGCCGTCCTGGCCGACGATGTGGACGAACGAGCCGTCGTCCAGCTCGAGCACGAGATAACGCACCGTCGGCGGTGCCGCCTCGCCAAGCGCTTCGAACACTTTTTCGACCAGCGCGCGGTTATCTTCCAGGTCGGCTTGGTTCACACCGTATCGAATGAGCGCGTAGTTCATCGTCGTCTCCTGACTGGTTGGTATGAACGAAGGACGACCGGCTGCGCTGAAAAGATTCTCCTTGCCGAAGAATCTTTTCGGTTGCCCGCATCGTCTTTCCCGCGTGGGCGGCTGCGCGGCAGCCATCAAGCAGGAGAGACGATCATGCATATCCAGTTTGCCGAGCTTCCGGTGTTCGAGCAGGACCGCGCCAAGGCGTTCTACACCAGGCATCTCGCCTGCCAGGTCATGGCTGACCAGAAGATGGGTGATGGCGGCTGGCGCTGGATCGAGCTGGCATTTCCGCATGCCGTGACGAACCTGCATTTTGTCAGGCGCGCCGACGACGCTCCCGGCGCGGAGCCGGTATTGGTGCTGGTCGACGAAAATGTCGGGGCAATGATCGCGGCCATGCAAGCGGGCGGCGTCGAGATCATCACCGAAGCGCATGAGGCGCCGTGGCAGCCGGGGCGCACGGTGGCGGAATTTCGCGACAGCGAAGGCAACCGCATGGTCCTCGCGAGCCGATAAGGCACCGGAGCCCTCTGTCCGGCGGGGCGTCGTACCTAAGTCCTACCACCGGCCGGACCATCGGCCGTACTTCCTTCGTATTATTATTTCGTGACCTCTGCGCGCCGGAACCTTCCCTTGCATCGGGCGTTCGGGCGCTGTATCGCGATGCCTCATATTTAGGCAGGCGGAGGAAATACGAATAAGGGCGGGTGGCAAAACAAACATGGGCCGGGGAGGAGCATCTTACCATGTCGAACCGTAAAATCGGAATGTCCCACAGTTTGGGGCTGCGCGTCGCTGACCTCAATTCCAGAATGCAAAGTGCCCAGATTACCGAGCATGAGATCAAGACGTTTCAAAAGGTTGCCGCCATTATGGGCGGCGCCAAAGGCTCACTGCGCCTCGATGCGGACGATCTGATCGCCGCGTCTTTCCTTGTCGATCCCTCGGAAGATCTCCCGCTCTCCAGTTGAAGGCGCTGAACGCAGGTCGAAATCCTATCGGGTTTGAACCTGCGATTGCCGCCGGCGGAGCATCCGCCAGCCCAAGCCGCATGCGAGGATGACGTTGGCCAGCGCTAGACCAGAAAGCGCGGCCAACGTCCCGTGCGGGCCGAAGCGCTCCAGCAGCAATGCTCCGGCCGAGGGTGCGGCCGCCTGGGCGATCAGGCTCGGCATGGCGAGGCGGCCCATCAGTCTCGCGTAGCCGTTCGAGCCGAACAGCGCGAGCGGCAACGTCCCCCGCGCGATGGATTCCAGGCCGATCCCTGCGCCGTAGAAGCCCAGCGCCAGCGGGATGATTGGCATGCCGGCCCAGAGCGTCGAAACGCCGATCGCCACAAACGTAACCGAGGCAAACTTGGTGAAAATCGGATGGTGGTAGCGCGCGATCATCATCTCGATCGCGCGCGCCGCCACCTGTGATGGACCAACCAGCACGCCGAGCCCGACGGCTGCGGCAAGCGCCATGCCGCTGCCTTGCAGGATTGTGAGCAGATGCACCGATAGTGTCGACGAGATCACCGCTGCGAGTGTCAGGGTCGCGGCCAGAACGATCACGATCGACGGATCGGCTTGGTTGTAAAAAATGGGTGCCGCCTCGTTCAATCCTGGTTTGACTGCCGGTTGCGGCGGCTCCCGGGGCAGGATCACCAGATAGAGCGGAAGCGCAATTGCCAGCTGAAAGGCGGCGTAGACCAGGCAGGTGCCGCGCCAGCCGACCTCCCCCAGCAGCAAGGCTGAGATCGGCCAGCAGATGGTGCTCGCAAGGCCGCCGAACAGCGTCAGCATGGTGATGGCGGAGCGCGCGCCGTGGCCATAGTGGCGGCCAAGCGTTGCGAAAGCGGCATCGTAGAGCCCCGCCCCCATGCCCAGGCCGATGACCAGCCAGGCAGCGATATAGGCCGCAAGGTTAGGGGCAAGAGCCAGCCCGATCTGGCCGAGCCCGATGCATCCGGCGCTGAACGCCAGAACGTTGCGGCCGCCATGCCGCTCGATCGACGACCCGACGCGCGGTGAGATCAATCCGGCCACAAGCAAGCCAAGAGACAGGCCGCCGACAACCCATGCCAGCGGCCAGCCGGTATCGGAGGAGACTGCCGGCGCGATGACCGCGGGAAGATAGTAGGAAGAACCCCACGCCATGATCTGCGTCAGGCCAAGCGCGGTGATGATCGCGCCGCGGCTGCGCAAGATGGTGGGCGAAGGCGCCAGAAGGCTCATGCCGCGACGCTGCAGCCACAGCCGCCTTTGCCGACCGCCTTCGCCTTGGCGTCGGCGACACAGCACGCATCCACCGCTGCCGGCGCCGGACCGCCGCAGCACCCCTTGTCGGCAATGCCGATCCTCGGCACGGTGCAGACGCCGGTCTCGGGCAGCACGAGCTGGACATTGTCGGCCGCAACCATGTCGCCGGCGATCGCCGCCGCGACCGAGCGGACCTGCTCGTACCCGGTCAGCAGCAGGAAGGTCGGTGCGCGGCCATAGCTCTTGATGCCGACCGTATAGAACCCTTCCTCTGGATGACTGAGCTCACGGTGGCCGTGCGGCGGCACGTCGCCGCAGGAATGCTCGTTGGGATCGATGAGCGGTCCCAATGCCTTGACGCTTTCCAGCCATGGATCGAGCTCGAGCCGAAGCTCACGGGTCAGCGACAGATCCGGGCGCTGTCCGGTCGCGGCGATGATGCGGTCGACCGGGCCAAGCGCCTGCAAACCGTCCCTGGTCTGGCCTTCGACGACCAGCCGGCCGTTGGCATCGCGGATCGAAACAGCCGCAAAGGCCGTCACCAGCCTGACGCCGCCGCTCTCGGCGAGTTCGCGTACTTCGGCGCCGAGTTCGCCGCGTGCCGGCAATTGGTCGGCATCACCGCCACCGTAGATGCGCACCAGGTCGGTGCCGCGCGTTGTCCAGATGAAAGCGGTGCCGGCCTCCACATTTGCCAGGCTGGCGAGATCCAGCACCGCATTGGCGGCCGAATGGCCGGAGCCGGCGACCAGCGTCGTCTTCCCCGCATAAAGGCTGCGGTCGCGGCCGAGAATATCGGGGATGCCGTAGGCGATGCGGTCGGCAAATTCGGCCTCGCCTTCTGCAGGAATTCCGCCGGCGCCGAGCGGGTTCGGCATCTGCCAGGTTCCCGAAGCATCGATGACGGCACGTGCGCTGTCGCGTCTTGTACCATCGGCAGTCTCGACCGCCAGCATGAACGGCCGGTTCTCGCGACCCTTGCTCAGCACCTTGTCGGCGCCCCAGCGCGAAATGCCAACGACGCGGGCGCCGGTTTCGATCGACGGCGACAATTGCGGAAGCTTTGCCAGCGGCTCGAGATAATCCGCGACGAGGTCGTCCGCGGTCGGGAATGCCTCGGGCTCAGGCATCCGCCAGCCATACGCCTCGAGCAGGTTTCTAGCCGCCAGATCGACGCAATAGCGCCAGGGCGTGAACACACGGACATGGCCCCAATCCCTGAGATTGGATGCAACCGCATTGCCGGCTTCGTAGACTTTGACAGGAATGCCCCGCGCGATCAGGTGGACCGCTGCTGCCAGACCGACCGGCCCGGCGCCGATCACCGCAACGGGGAGTTTTTCGATCATCTCCATGTCTTCCATCCTTCCGGTAATTTCGAATTATAATGGCAAAAAAATCATGCCGCCGTTTTGGCGGCCGCTTCCGCCGATGCCGGCGCACAGGTGGCGTCGGCGCAGCATTCGTCTGCGAGGTATCCGATGAGCCCGTTCATGGCGGGATAGTTGGCCCGGCAGATCAGCGTGGTCGCCTGCCGCTCCTGTGTCACCAGGCCGGTGTCGACCAGCCGCTTGAGGTGATGCGACAGCGTCGAGGCAGCGATGCCCAATCTGTCCTGGATACGCCCGACCGGCAGCCCCTCATCGCCCGCCCGCACCAGCGTCCGATAGAGCTGCAACCGCGTCGGGCTGCCGAGGGCTTCAAGTTGCGAGGCTGCTTTTTCGAGTTTCATGGAAACGTCTTAGCCCCGAGACCCCACGGCGTCAACGCTTATTTCGAACATTCTCGAATAACCTGGCAATCGCCGTCTCGTTTGCGCCAACCGCCCGCCTCAAATCGAGCGCTGGTCTACCCGCTTGGCAAGCTCCTCGGCGCTTTCGACGCGCTCGGAATAACGGTTGGTGAGATACGCCGACCGGTCGCGCAGAAGAAGCGTGAATTTCATCAGTTCCTCCATCACGTCGACGATGCGATTGTAGTAGGGCGAAGGCTTCATGCGCCCGGCCGCATCGAATTCGTTGAATGCCTTTGCCACCGACGATTGGTTCGGGATGGTGAACATGCGCATCCAGCGGCCCAGGATACGCAGTTGGTTGACGGCATTGAAGCTTTGTGAGCCGCCGGAAACCTGCATGACGGCAAGCGTCCGGCCCTGGGTGGGCCGCACCGAGCCCAACGACAACGGCAGCCAGTCAATCTGCGATTTCATGATACCGGTCATCGAACCATGACGTTCGGGCGAACACCAGACCTGGCCTTCGGACCAGAGCGAGAGCTCACGCAGCTCTTTCACCTTGGGGTGATTGGCGGGCGTCGAATCCGGCAGCGGTAAACCGGCAGGGTTGAAGATGCGGACTTCAGCGCCAAGCCAGGTCAAGATACGCGCAGCTTCCTCAGTGACCATGCGGGAATAGGAACGCTCTCGCAAGGAGCCGTAGAGCATCAAGATCCGAGGTTTGTGGGCCGAGGCGGTCACATCGAACAGCGCAGATGCATCGATCGCCGGGAGTTGCTCCATATCGATGTTTGGCAGGGAATCGGCGTGGTCGGCTATCGTCATGGTTTCAAAGCTTCTTTCTTATTTCGAGTTTTATCGAAATAAATAGGTGCGGTTCGCCGTGGCGTCAAAGCAAATTTCGAGAAATATCGAAATACTCTAGCCGACGCGCTTGCCGCTGGCGTCGATGACGACCTCGCCGTCCTCCTTGGTGAACGGGCCGATATCCGGATTGGGCAGGATATCGAGCACCGCTTCGGAGGGTCGGGCGAGCATGGTGCCGAGCGGCGTCACCACGATCGGCCGGTTGATCAGGATCGGATGCGCCAGCATGAAATCGAGGATCTCGTCGTCGCTCCACTTCGGGTCGCCCAGGCCAAGTTCGGCATAGGGCGTGCCCTTTTCGCGCAGCAATTGGCGCGGCGTCATGCCCATCGCTGCGATCAGCTCGACGAGCTTTTCGCGCGACGGCGGATTTTTCAGATATTCGACCACCTCAGGCTCCTCGCCGGACTGCCTGATCATGGCCAGCGTGTTGCGCGAGGTGCCGCAATCGGGGTTGTGATAGATGGTGATGGTCATTGCGCAGCTTTCATCTGTCCGGCTGGTTTCGGTTGGACGATCAGCCACCCTGCCAATGCCATGGCGAGCAACGCGCCCAAAAGTTCGGCGCCGATGAAGCCCGGCAGATCGGCGGGGCGGATCCCGGCAAAAGTGTTGGAGAACGCACGGGCGATGGCGACGGCCGGATTGGCGAAGGATGTCGATGCGGTGAACCAGTAGGCGGCGGTGACATAGAGCCCGACCAGCCAGGGGATCGAATCCGGACGGGAACGCAGGCCGGCGAGGATGGTGAAAACCAGCCCGAAGGCGGCGACCAGCTCCGCAATCCATTGCCCGCTTCCGGTCCGCACCGTCGCCGACACTTGCAGGATCGGCAGTTCGAACATCGCATGCGCGAGCAACGTTCCAGCGATGCCGCCGGCAATCTGGGCGGCGACGTAAGCCAGCGCTGCGTTCGTTTCGATCTCGCGTCGAAGCGCGAATACCAGAGTCACCGCCGGGTTGAAGTGCGCTCCGGATATCGGTCCGAATATGGTGATGAGCACGACCAGGATCGCCCCGGTCGGCAAGGTGTTGCCGAGCAAGGTGAGTGCGACCTCGTCGGTCAGCTTATCGGCCATGATACCGGAACCGACCACGGTGGCGACCAGAAGAGCCGTGCCGAGGGCTTCGGCAACAAGGCGGCGGGGAAGATTGCCGGAGCTCATCTGGCTAGCAGTTGCAGGTCACGGCCTGGATGACAGGCTGGCAAAGTTCCGGCGCGCCGTTGCAGCAATCCTCCATGAGGTAGGCCAGCAGATCGCGAAACTTGGTCATGTCGGCGAAGTAGCGCACGCTGCGGCCTTCCCGTTCGGTCCGCACCAGGCCGGCATGCGATAGTATCTTGAGATGGGCCGACATCGTATTCGGGAACGCGGCGAGCCGTGAGGCGATCTCGCCCGCAGCCACCCCCTCGGCGCCGGCCCGCACCAAAAGGCGAAAAACGTCCAGCCGGGTCTCCTGGCCGAGCGCGGCAAGCGCCGAAAGGGCGAGTGTCTTATCCACATTTCCAGGATTCCAGAAATGGGGAATAGAGTCAACGCATGGTGTCGGTGGCGCAATGCAATCGCTTGAGGTTTGAAGTCGCCCTCTGCTCCGAGCGTTGGCGCTGCCCCTCACCTGCCTGCCGGCATCCTCTCCCCGTATAGTGACGGGGAGAGGGGTGCTCTCGTCGCTGCTTTCGCCAATCGCCAGCATTGCAAGAAGGGCGCCGAGGCCGCGGTCAGCCCCTTCTCCCCGTCCCTATACGGGGAGAAGTGCCCGGCAGGGCGATGAGGGGCGGCGCCGACTTCGACAACTGGCCGTCCCCAACACAAATCTGAAGGCTATCGCCTGTCCGAAGCGATTGCCCTGTGCCGGCGGCGGCTCGCCTGGTCCAAATCAGCCAGGCGCCATGGCGGCGACCGCATCAGCGCGGCCAAGACCGGCAACCGCTTTTCTGACCCGCTGCAGATGCGCCTGGCGTCCGGCGGCCGAGACGCTGTCCATCCGGTAGAGCGCCAGGAATTTGGTCCGGCACAGCGGATGGCAGACGGAGCGGAAGCCGCGTAGCAGGGTCCGCCGGCCGGGCTGTCCCATGATCCACGACATCAGCGGCGTGGCGCCACATGTGGTCATTGCCATCACCCGGCGTATGTGCCGCAATTTGGGCTGCGGGCCGCGTCGTGCCGTCGGCATCTCGAAAGCGAAGCCCGGCACCAGCACACGCTCCAGCCAGCCTTTCAGCATCGCCGGCAGGCCATACCACCAGGTCGGATAGATGAAGACGACCGCCTCCGCCCAGAGCAGCTCCTGCGCATGTTCGTGCACCGGTTGCAGGTTCGCCGCCTTGTCGTGGTAACCGCGCCATTCCTGCGTGCGCATGACCGGATCGAAGCCGGTCGCATAGAGGTCGAGCAGGTGGACCTGATGGCCGCTTTCGGCAAGCGTCTCCAGCACCGTGTCGCGCACCGCGCCGTTGAAGCTGTCGGCGCAGGGATGGCAATAGACGACGAGGACCTTCATCTTGCGCTCGGACCTGTCGGTCGCGAGAGGATCGCGGGGGTGCATGCAAGCGTCGCATGCAAACAAGCCACCCGCAGACGTAGTCGATCAGCTGTTTTCATGCGAAGCCCCGCAGCCCCCATATCAAGACGCAACACCTCCGGTCGCGTCAAGGCCCGTTCGTGCGCAGACGTGAGCTTGCTGGGGCCAAAACCCCCAACAGTGGATTCGGTTTTCGATCAGCATTGTTCCAGAAAGCCTGCGCCCTAGCTTCGCGGCGTGTCCAAAGCGTCAGGAGAGAAAACATGCACGCAGGAAAACTGAGCGGCAAGATCGCCTTGGTGACGGGCGCCTCCTCCGGCATCGGCGAGGCCACCGCCTTGGCGCTGGCGGCCGAGGGCGCCACGGTTGCGATTGCCGCGCGGCGCACTGAGCGCCTGGACGACCTGGCGAGGCGGATCCGTGAGACCGGCAGCGCGGCACTGCCGATTGCCGTCGACGTCACCGACGAAACGCAAGCCACGGCGATGGTCGAGCGGGTCCAGCAGGAGTACGGCCGGCTCGACATGCTGCTTGCGGTTGCCGGCGTCGGCGTCGCCGCGCCGTTCCGCAACACGACGCCGGAAGAATACCGCCGGATGGTCGACGTCAACATCCTGGGCCTGCTTTATCCGATCCATGCGGCACTGCCGTCGATGCAGCGGCAAGGCGCCGGCCACATCGTCGTGGTCTCGTCCGGCACCGGCCGTTACATCCACCCTTCGGTGGTCTATTCCGGCACCAAGCACGCGGTGAGCGCGATGGCGGAATCGCTGCGCCGCGAGATCGGCAAGGACGGCATCCGCGTCACCTGCATCGAGCCTGGCGCCGTCAAGACCGAGTTCACCCAGAATATGCGCGCCGATGTGCGCCAGGCGGTCGAGCAAAGGCTGGGCGACATGGAGCAGCTGGAAAGCGAGGACATCGCCGCCGCCATCCTGTATGCGGTGAGCCAGCCGCCACGGGTCAACGTCAACATCCTGACGCTCTATCCGACCGAGCAGGCGTGAGGGCCGCAAAGGTGGTACCCTGCGCCGCCCCCGCAGCCCTGCAGCATCATCCGCCGATCATCAGCGTGAACACAAGCTGCCGCAACTTGCCGCCCGGGCCGAATTCGACCCGGTCGAAATCGCGGCTCGCCTGCCGTTGTGCCTGCGAGATTCCGGCGAGCCGTCTCGTCACTTCGATCCTGATCTTGCTGCAGCCACGGTCATCGGCGACGGTCAGGCCAATGGTGGCCGCCTCGATCTTGTGCACCATGTCGACGATGCTGGCGCCGTGCACCTTCTCGTGGGCGGCGAGGCCAGCTGCGAAAACCTCCCAGTTCTTCTGGATTGCGCCCGGCAGCCGCGCGGCCGGCTTCGGCAAGGTGTAGGTGATGATCAGCTTCGGCTGCGCCGACACCAGCACGCAGGCGTCGCCTTGCGGCTGGTAGTCCCTCACCCAGGTCAGCTTGAAATTGGTATGCGCGATGACGCGGCGTTCGCCGAGCAGCGGCCCGCGCCCGCCGATCGAGGCGTAGAGCTCCGGCCCGGATTGCCCTGAGATGGCATAGGTCTCGACCTTCTCGACCGCCTGCCAGCCGGCATGCGCCGGCGATGTCGGCAGGAAGGCGAGCAGCAGGCAAAGGCGAATGGCTGTTTTCATGCAAGTCCTCGCAGCCGCTGCGCACGACTCAAACGATATGCAGTTCCCTTCCGTGGACATAGCCGGCGGCCGGCTATAGTGGGATGCTCGTATACAAGAATCCACAGGCAACATCATGTCGCCGCGACCGAACATTGCCCGGCAACGCCCTGCCCCCCGGGCCCAGCCTCCCGGCGTCAGCCTCTGTCGCGCGCTGTCGAAGCTTGGCCTGTGCTCGCGCAAGCAGGCCGAGCTTCTGGTTGCCGAGGGGCGCGTGCGGGTCGCCGGCAAGATCGTGCGCAACGGCTCGATGCGCGTCGATCCAGGCCGCGATCGCATCGAGGTCGACGGCCGCCGCGTCGCCGCCGAGCGCAAGGTCTATCTGATGCTCAACAAGCCGCGCGGGCTGGTCACCACTCGCGACGACCCGCAGGACCGCGGCACCGTCTATGATTGCCTGGCAGGCCTCGACCTGCCTTTCGTCTCGCCGGTCGGCCGCCTCGACAAGGCCAGCGAAGGCCTGCTGTTGATGAGCAACGACACGCGCTTCGCGCAGCGCCTGCTCGATCCCGCCTCGCATGTCGCCAAGACCTATCACGTGCAGATCGGCGCGCTGCCCGACGAGGCCATGCTGGCGCGGTTGCGCGCCGGCGCGACAGTCGACGGCGAATTGCTGACGGCCCGGTCCATCGAGCTGCTGCGCGGCGGCACCAGCACCGCCTGGCTGGAGATCGTGCTCGACGAGGGCCGCAACCGTCATATCCGCCGGCTGCTCGCCGCCCACGATATCGAGGTGCTGCGCCTGGTACGGATCGCGATCGGCCAATTGCAGCTCGGCGAGCTTGCCAAAGGCAAGGCACGCCATCTGAGCGCGGAAGAGCTGGCGATGCTTCAGGCCTAGCCGGCTGGCGGCGACTCGATAGTCAGGCAGCTGCCAGTCGAAGCCCACGTGACGCAGCAAGCAGCGCGGGCGGGACAAGGGTCGCTTTGGCGGATATTCCTGACCGACCGCTCACACGGGTTCGACCGATACCAATGTCTGTCGGTATTACATTCCGTCAGCACACCACAGATCGCAGCCGGCGGCGTTGATTTCCTGCATAAAAATCTTGAGCGATTCTTGGGCAGGCATGGGAAGCTGGCCAACCAACGGGACAAACAAATCGATCAGGGCCTGGCGATGGTCTGGAGAGATGCTCTGCGCGAGATAGGGACCATCTGCTCTCAGCGATTCAACAAGAACTATCTTGTTTCCCTCCTTCAGAGCCGGGTCAGCCAGAAAAATCGAGGCGCCACGAAACATTTTCTCTATGCCTCCTCGAGCTTTGGCTCCGTTGGGGCGCAACATTTCGGCAGCGTTAGGTTGGTGCGCTAGGAAATCATTGAAAGCTATCTGCGAAGCGGCAGCAGCCCGAATCAAAAGCGCGAATGTCTGCGTAGCTTCATCCTGCAGAGGCAATGAGCTATTTTGGCTATAGAGCGCGAGTAGCGACCGACTTCTGTCCATTACGAAAGACAGTGCTACCAGGTCGCCCTCATCGTATGGCGGCGAACCTATCAAAGCCCCGCCGTCCCAAATCTTGTGCAGTAGATCCCGGTCCGTTGGATCTTCAAGATTTGGCAATTTGCCTTCAATCCGGCGCTGCTGCAAAAGTTCATCCAACTTGGCGAACAAATCCTTCGCATAAGCCGAGCCTGTTGGTGGAACATGGGCGTGAGCCCATGTCGAAAATAGGATGGCAAAAATCGACCACACCAAACGTTTCACGGCCGTTCCTTTACTTGACTACCTTCAGAGGGCGACGGCGTTGTGCAATCAAGGCCAAGCGATAATCGATATTGTCAATCGGAGCACCATGTTCCTTTGCTTCGAGTAGAAATTTGCGAGCCTCCTCGAACCTCAGCAAGCGCTTCTCATACAGGACCGCCAAAGCGAGCCTATGGGACCACTCGGTCGGTTCCATTTCGATCGCGTGCAACAACGCCTTTTCTGACTCGTCGTACCGGTCCGTCAATTCGCGAAGAAAAATACCGTATTGATTATAGGTCCAAGCTGAAACGCCCGAGAGTCCGAACACCTTGTCGAACGCCTTTTGAGCCTCTGTGGGCGTGTCTGTTTCGAACGCCATCAGAGCTGCCAGATTTTCCCACACCTTGACATAATCCGGCTTGAGTTCAATCGCGCGTCGATACGCCGCCTTGGCGTCGGCGAAACGGGCCAGATGATGATGATAGACAAAGCCGAGATTGAACCACGACCATGCGTGCTCCGGATCGATTTCAACGCACCGCAGTGCAAGCTTTTCAGCTTCATGGTAGCGGGCCAACCGGCGACGTAGCAGTCCCGACAACTTCCCTGTCGCCCAGCGATAGCGCGGATCAATTTCTATTGCCTGGCGATAGGCCTCTTCAGCCGATAAATAGTTGCCGATTGCATCGAGCATCTGACCGAACGATGCCCAGGCGACGCAGGCATCTTCTGTGGTTGCATCGAGGCGGCATTGCTTGAATGACTGATAGGTGGATTCCGCGATCTCCCGCGCCGAGTTCCCAAGGCGGTGTGTGTCGGCAACGCAATCCCAGATGATCGCGTTGCGCGGGTGCGCGGCTATTCCCCGTTGCAAGGCGGCCAAAGCCAGCTGCGGCGTTTCCATTTTGTCGCGCAGGAACGTTTCCATTTTGTCGCGCAGGAACAAGGCAAGCAGGATATAGTCCCGCCCGGTGTGCACCTCGCCCTCTGCGCGCGTAACGTTCTCGGCACATAAGTCAGGGAGATTGAGCTTCTTGAACTGCTGAGCGAAGAAAAGGCTCGTCTGCGCGCTACGGTGCGTATCGATTTTCCACCGCTCGTAGAAGGCATGGACGCTCGCTTCGCTCAAAGCCATAGTCGGCCCTTCGGCAACTCCGCAAAACCAGACAAAATTGTCGACAAATCGCCAAAGCTGTTCCCTGTCGGATACAGCATCAATTGCCCGCAAGAGAACCGACACCGCGGTGTCCAGGCTGCTTTCCTCGGCCTCCAGTTCGACAAGCCCTGTCCAGGGATCGAGGTTAGCGGGATCACGCTCTATCTTCGCCACCAACGTCTCGCGCGATTCAAATTGAAATGTAAGGGGTTCATCAGTTGTCATTGTCGGAAGAAGCCTTGGCTTTGCCGCACTGGGCCAGCACCTTGCCGATGGCGGCGGATGAGCCGGCAAGCGGAAAGCTGTTCTCGCCATATTTGCCCGAGGCGACCGTGACCTCGCCCTTGGAGCGCAACAGGGCCAACAGCGGGTCGGTGCTGCTCAATTCCACGGTGAAGGTGTTGTACATTTCTTCGAGTTGAAGCGTCTTGGTCACCGCCTTGCCGCCGGCCTTGAACGCGAACGAAGCGATGCCGGGTTCCAGTTGCGGACCGCTGTCGCCCAAATCATAGCTCAGCGTCGGCTTGCCGAAACAGGCCAGCGTCAGCTGGGCGCCGCCATTCGATCCGCCGCAGACCGACGCCATCAGCACTTTGCCGCCCTCCTCTTCCTCCAGTTTCGCCGTCCAGCCGCACGGCGCGGCAAACGCCGGCTGCGCCGCTTGCAGGACGACCTGAGCGGCGACGCAACTCGCCACGACGAATTTCGCCAATCCGCTTCGCATGATCTTCCCCTCCCAAGTCATCGAACCATCGTCGGCCACGTGGCATCAAGGACTATACAAAACAAATTGTCCCGTGGCATTACCGGCGACAGGGCGCTGTAGCAATTCAGGCGATTGATTTTCGATCGAGTGGAAGCGGCACCAGCACCGCCTGGCTGGAGATCGTGCTCGACGAGGGCCGCAACCGCCACATCCGCCGGCTGCTTGGCGCCTACGATATCGAGGTGCTGCGCCTGGTGCGGGTGGCGATCGGCCAATTGCAGCTCGGCGAGCTTGCCAAAGGCAAGGCACGCCATCTGAGCGCGGAAGAGCTGGCGCTACTTCAGGCCTGAAGTGCTGGCTTCAGGGGCCTTCGCACCGAACGGGTGATTGACATTAACATTCCTGTTTCATATTTTCCTTTTATGAAACCGAAATGCGACAGCGCAATTGAAGGGCTGGTCCGACGCGAAGTGGCTCGGCAGCCGGAGAGAAAAGCATGAGCACGGCGTTGCGGGCGGTCCCCAGGTTCCTGGACGAATTGGGTACGTTTGGCGGCCTCAAGGGAACCGATATTGCAAACATCACCGACGTGTCCAAGGCCACGGTTTCGAGGTGGAAGGCCGGCGACATCAAGCCCCAGCCGCGCAGCGAGCTCATTCTGTCGGACCTGCACTATATCGTCGGCCGACTGCAGGAATTCTACGAGCCAAGCGATATCCGCACCTGGCTTTACGCTCGCCACCCGCAATTGAACGGTGAAAGGGCGATAGATCTCATTCACGACGACCGCGCCCTCGACGTGCTCAAAGTCATCGACCGGCTTGAGAACGAGGTCTTTCTGTAATTGGCGATCGCCGGGCGGATGAGACGAGACAGTCGGCTCATCGATGCTATCGAGGAAATGGTTCCGGTCGAATACTCCCGGACGGTTTGGCGTGTGGTGCGCCAGGGCCGCAGCCCGATCCAGTGCTCGAGCTCCGGCGGCCGTTGGGACGATGGAACGTTCGACGTGCTCTACACCTCGCAAGAGCGCGAAGGTGCCTTGAGCGAGATGAGATTCCACCTGACGCGGGGGCAGCCAGTGATCCCTTCGCGCGTCAGATACAATCTCTTCGAGATCGATCTTGCTTTGGACCGGACGCTCAGACTGCTCGACCTGGCAGCCTTGCAGACCCTTGGCCTCGACACCGCGCGCTACGGGCAGCTTTCGTATCAGGAAAAGCACGCCGAATATCCGAGGTCGCAAGACATCGGCGAGGTCGCGCATTTCCTCGATTATGACGGTCTGATCGTGCCCAGCGCGCGATATGACTGCCTGAACATCGTCGCGTTTTGTGATCGGCTGCCGGCCGGAGCGATAACGACAAGAACCGATCACGGGGAAATCGACTGGACTTAGCGGCGGCCCCGCTGCCGTCCATCCCCCGCACGGGTGACGCGGCCAGCGGAAGTGGCGCGCTAACATTGCCTCCAAGTGTAGAGGGTCTAACGCGCAAGGGAGGATCCATGCGTATGCTCCGACTGATACCGACGCTGCTGGCGCTGCTGGCCGTCATGCCATTGAACGCTGAAGCGACCACGAAGAAGTACCCCAAGGGCCACGGCACGAATTGCGCCGAGAAGGACCAGGCGTGCCAGAAGAAATGCCAGGCTGTGCCGATCGACTACAATAGCGTCCGATCCATCAAGGGACGCAACGAATGTCTGAATAATTGCACCATCGGCTACGATCAGTGTCTCGGGGCACCCGCCCGAATCCAGGAACAGACAATCCAGGAGGATGCCGCGCAATAGAAGCCCGCTAGAGATGGCTCCAATGCGCAAGAGACATAGGTATGATCGAATGACGACGACAGCCCGCCGGTCGCCTTCATGTGCGGCCGCCGACTTCGTCGAAATGGCGCAGCATGTCGTCGGGATCTTCATAGACGCGAAACGCGCCCGATTGGCGGAGCTTCTCGGTGCCGTAGCCGCCGCTGAGCAGGCCGACGCCCAGCAGGACCGTGCGATGCGTCACCCGCCGCGAAGCATCATGGATTTCGGCAAAATCCAGCCCATATTCCTAGATGTGGAGCTTTGAGCGTGAAACTCGCGCGTGTGGTCCTGCTTGCCGCGGCTTTCGTGGCTGTTGCGGCCGTTTGTCCCTCTTCCGCAACCGGAGAGGCGGACGGCCGGGAGAAAATTGTGTTGCGCGTCGAGATAGACGGCGCCATCGGTCCGGCGAGTGCCAGGCAGCTCGAGGAAGCGCTGGCGGTGGCCGCGGACCGAAACGCCCAGGCTCTCATCCTGCAGATGGACACGCCCGGCGGGCTGGTCACCAGCATGCGCGAGATGATCGCCGGCATTCTCGCCTCGCCGGTTCCCGTCATCGGCTATGTCGCGCCCGCCGGCGGGCACGCGGCGAGCGCCGGAACCTACATCCTCTACGCCACCCATCTGGCGGCGATGGCGCCCGGCACCAATCTGGGCGCGGCAACGCCGATCGAGATGGGCGGGCCGCTGCCATCGTTTCCCGGCGGCAAGAACGATGGCCCCGAGGCGGACAAGTACAAGAAGAACGCACCCGCGGGCGATGCGATGATCGCCAAGGCGACGAACGATGCCGTTGCCCTGATCCGCAGCCTGGCTGAATTGCGCGGGCGCAATGCCGAATGGGGAGAAAAGGCCGTGCGCGAGGCGGCCAGCCTGTCGGCCGGCGCGGCGCTGCAGCAGCATGTCATCGATTTCGTCGCCCGCGACACCACCGAACTGCTTCAACTGGCCGACGGCCGGACCGTCGAGATCGCCGGCAAGAAAGAGGCATTGGCGACGAAAGGGCTGCCGGTCGAAACGCTCGAGCCAGGCTGGCTCATCCAGCTTCTCGCCGTCATCACGGACCCAAACATCGCCGTCATCCTGATGCTGGTCGGCGTCTATGGCCTCGTCTTCGAATTCACGAGCCCGGGCGCGGTCGCGCCCGGCGTGATCGGCACGATTTGCCTTCTGCTCGGCCTCTATGCGCTCAATCTCCTGCCGATCAGCTATGCCGGCCTTGCCTTGATGCTGCTTGGCATCATCTTCCTGGTCGTCGAAGCCTTGAACCCGACTGTGGTCCTTGGGCTGGGAGGCGTGGCTGCGTTTCTGCTGGGCGCAGCCATGCTGCTCAGGATCGAGGGGCCCGGCTTCGAGATGTCGTGGGCCGTTATCGGCACCGCCGCCGTCCTGACGCTCGGCCTGGCGCTGCTGACCGGCAGCTATCTGTGGGCGGCCCGCAAGAACGTTCCGCGTGTTGGCGCACAGGCCATGCAGGGGCTGCCGGCGGAGGTCCTCGACTGGCAGGGCAGCGAGGGCCACGTGCTCGCCCGGGGCGAGCGCTGGCGGGCAAAAGCCGACGAACCGCTTGCAGTGGGCGACAGCGTCGAGGTGGCCGATGTCAGGGATCTTGTGCTGACGATACGGCGCCGCAATGTGAGAAGCGATGGAGCAAGGCAATGATCATCGGTTATGTGGCCTATCTGGCAGCAGCGCTCGTCGTGGTCATGTTCCTATCCGCGGCCATTCGCATCCTGCGGGAATATGAGCGCGGCGTGGTCTTCACGCTCGGCCGCTTCACCGGGGTCAAGGGCCCCGGCCTTATCATCCTCATCCCCTTCGTGCAGCAGATGGTGAAGGTCGACCTGCGAGTGGTGGTCCAGGACGTCCCGCCGCAGGACGTGATCTCGCGCGACAACGTCTCGGTGAAGGTCAACGCGGTGCTGTATTTTCGTATCGTTGACGCCGAGCGGGCGGTGATCCAGGTTGAAGACTTCATGACCGCCACCAACCAGCTGGCACAGACCACGTTGCGCTCGGTGCTCGGCAAGCATGAGCTCGATGAAATGCTGGCCGAACGTGACAAGCTCAACAGCGATATCCAGGAGATTCTCGACCAGCGCACCGATGCCTGGGGCATCAAGGTCTCCGATGTCGAGATCAAGCATGTCGACCTCAACGAGAACATGGTCCGCGCCATCGCCAAGCAGGCCGAGGCGGAACGGCTGCGGCGTGCGAAAGTGATCAATGCCGACGGCGAACAGCAGGCGGCGGCAAAGCTCGTCGAGGCCGGCAAGATGCTGGCCGAAGCACCGCAGGCCATGCAGCTACGCTATTTCGAGGCTCTCCATGACATCGCCGGTGAGCGCTCGTCGACGGTCGTGTTTCCGGTGCCGATGGATCTGCTCGGTCATTTCATTAAGCAGGGTGGTGGAGGCGGAGGCGGCTGAGCGCGTAATCTCCCCCCTCGAGGGGGAGATGGCCGCGAAGCGGCCAGAGGGGGTCGTCTCACATAGATCGCCGACGCCTTCCTCCACGAGAGATGGCGCTGACGCTCCACGCGCCGCGACCCCCTCTGTCGCCTTCGGCGACATCTCCCCCTCGAGGGGGGAGATCAGCACCCTCACCTCCGCCACGGCGGGACCGGCGCAAAGCGTTTGCCGATCCAGTCGGCGAAGGCACGTGTCTTGGCGGCTTGCCCCTTGGCCGAAGGCATGACGACATAGACCGCGCCTTCATCGGCGAGTGTCCAGTCCTCCAGCACTGGCACCAGCCGGCCGTCGGCGAGTTCGCGTCCGACCAGCCAATCCGTGCTCATCATCAGTCCGACGCCTTGCACGGCGGCTTCGACCAGCACCTCGGCGTCGTCGGTGACCAGCGGCCCGGAGACCTCGATACTGACGCGCCGGCCCGAACTGTCGGTCATCTCCCAGGCCGGAAAGGTCTGGAAACCCGAGAAGCCCAGGCAGCTGTGTTCCAGCAGCGCCTCCGGCGCAGTCGGCGTGCCCAGGCGGGCGAGGTAGGACGGCGCGGCGCACAGCAGCCGCCGCCGTGTCGCGACCTTGCGCGCCACCAGCCGCGAATCCTCCAGTGCGCCGAGACGGACGGCGACATCGAAATTCTCGGCGACGAGATCGACGAAGCGGTTGGAGAACTCGGCCTCGATACGAACGTCGGGAAATTCGGCGAGAAACTGGGGCAGCAGCGGGCCGATCCACATGCGCCCGAACGAGCCGGGCAGCGCCAGCCGCAGCACGCCGCGCGGCCCGCCGCCGGCATGCGCCGACGCGACAGCCTCGGCCTCGTCGACCGCAGCCAGGATGGTG
This sequence comes from Mesorhizobium sp. M0408, assembly GCF_040321495.1. Lineage (NCBI taxonomy): Bacteria > Pseudomonadati > Pseudomonadota > Alphaproteobacteria > Hyphomicrobiales > Phyllobacteriaceae > Mesorhizobium > Mesorhizobium sp. M0408. The sequence goes on from NZ_JAMYRO010000009.1 coordinate 86,051, forward strand.
CGGACGCGGACGAGAAATTCCGAACCCGCCTCGGTCAGCGACACGCTTCGTGTCGTCCGGTGCAGCAGGCGCACGCCCAACCGCTCTTCCAGCGAGGCAAGGCGCCGCGACAGGATCGTCGCGTCGCGGCCGATGCGAGCAGCCGCCTTGGTGAAGGAGCGTGCTTCGGCGATTGCCGCGAAGGCGGCCATTTCGACCAATGCTGCCGGTTCGTGCGATTGCTGCATCAGGCGCAGAGCTCAAATGTAAAAGCCAAGGATTATATACCAATAGCGCAGCAGCTAGTTTCACTCAATCCCGGCCCGTCAATCGGCCATCAACCGGAGTGAGACATGAAAGCGATCGAACTGACTGCCCCGAGACTGGACGCGTTTCGCGCGGCCACCGTTCCCACGCCTGAACCGCAGCGCGGCGAAGTGCTGATCCGCCTGCGCGCCGCAAGCCTCAATTTTGTCGATGTCGCGATAGCGAGCGGCAACTATCCAGGTCCGAGCTTTCCGCTCATTCCCGTCGTCGACGGCGCCGGCGAGATCGTCGGCATCGGCGAGGGCGTGTCGAGGCTCGCCATCAACGACCGCGTCATCGCCCATGCAAAACCGCGCTGGATCGGCGGCCGTCCGCGGCCTTATGAGACCAGAGAGATGCGCGGGCTGACGCTGCCCGGCTCGCTCGCCGAATACGTCGCGCTGCCGTCCAATGCCGTTGTGCCGATGCCGGCGCATCTGTCCTTCGAAGCGGCAGCGACGCTGCCGATCGCCGGCACCACCGCGTGGAATGCGCTTCGCGCCGCCGATGCCGGGCCGGGGTCGGTCGTCGTCCTGCTCGGTACCGGCGGTGTCTCGATCCTGACCCTGCAGCTGGCCAAGGCAGCCGGCGCCACGGTCATCATCACCTCGTCGTCGGACGAAAAGCTGGCCCGCGCCAAGGCTTTGGGTGCTGATCACCTCATCAACTACCGCGAAACAACGGACTGGGACGCCAAGGTGCTCGAATTGACCGACGGGCTCGGCGCCGATCTGATCGTCGAAACCGGCGGCTCGGCCACCTTCGCCCGCTCCATCAATGCCGCGGCGCCCGGCGGCACGGTGTTCGCCATCGGCTTCGTCACCGGCGCCGAGGCCACCACGAACCTGCTGCCGATCATCATCAAGGCACTCAAGGTTGTGGGCAACAACACCGGTTCGGTATCCGACCTGCGCGACGCGGCGCGCGCCATCGGCGCCGCCCGTATCGATCCGGTCATCGACACGGTCTACGGCCAGCACCAGGCGACCGAGGCCTACGCCCATATGGCGGCCGGCGGCCGGCATTTCGGCAAGCTCGCGTTCAGTCTGTCGTGGTGAGCCTGAAAAAGGAGCGGCGTTGAAGCTGCCGATCTCCCCCTCGTGGGGGAGATGTCCGGCAGGACAGAGGGGGCGCTCTCCCTCCAGCCTATCAGGCAATAGCAGTTCGCGCACCCACGTGAGGTTCTCAGCTCATCAAGTTGAACTGAACGCCGGCGATCCTTCACGCCCCCCTCTGCCCTGCCGGGCATCTCCCCCACGAGAGGGGATTGGCAGTTCTACCGCCTCCGCCTAAATCAGCTTCTCCAGCGTGATCGGCAGATCCCGCACCCGTTTCCCGGTGGCGTGGAATACCGCGTTGGCGATCGCCGGCGCCACGCCGACGATGCCCAGCTCGCCGACCCCCTTGCCGCCCAGCACCGAGGAATGCGGATCGGGAATACCGACCGAGATCACCTCGATGTCGGGAATGTCTGCATTGGTGGCGATGAGATAGTCGGCGAGGTTGTTGTTGACGATGCGGCCGTGGCGGCGATCGACGATGCCTTCCTCGAGCAGCGCCTGGCCGATGCCCATGATGATGCCGCCCTTCCACTGGCTTTCGGCGAGCTTGGGGTTGTAGAGCCGGCCCGAATCCAGCGCCGACACCACACGCGACACACGAACCGTGCCAAAGTCCTCGTCGACGCGCACTTCGATGAAATGCGCGCACCAGCTGTGGCGGGAATGGTCGCCCTCGGTGTGTGGCAGCGCCATGGCTATGGTGGTGTAGTTCTTGTAGCGGTCCTCGACCGTCGAATTGGCCGGCATGGTGTCGCCCTTCGCCTCGATATGCTCGCGCCCGACGCTGCTGAGCAGTTCGGCGATGGAAACTTCAGGGCCGTTGCCGCGCGGTGAAGCGATGCGGCCATTGGCGACGACGAGCGTGTTGGCCTGCAGTGCATGGAACGGCGAAGCCGGATCGCTGATGGCGAGCCCGATCAGTTGGTCGAGCGCGGCACTCGCCGCCTTGTGGACGGCGCCGGTCATCACCCCGGCCAGCCGCGAACCGCCGGTGACGCCGGCACGGGCATAGCGGGAATCGCCAAGCTTGACGACGACGTTTTCCGCCGGCACGCCCACCACCTCGGCGGCGGTCTGCGCCAGGATCGTGTAGGTGCCCTGCCCCATGTCGATCGATGAGCTTTCGACCTCGACCGAGCCGTCGGCGAGAATGCGCACGACCGCCTCGCCATAGGCGCGCCGCACCGGGTAGGTGCCTGCCGCGACACCCCAGCCGATCAGCTGGTTGCCGTCGCGCATCGAACGCGGCCGGGGGTTCCGCTTCGACCAGCCAAAGGCTTCGGCGCCGGCCGCGAAGGCCTCACGCAGCTGCCGTGTCGACCACGGTTTCTTCGCATGCGGATCCTGCTCGGCATAGTTCCTGAGCCGGATTTCCAGCGGATCGATACCGACCTCATAGGCGAGCTCGTCGATGGCGCTTTCGATGCCGAAGGCGCTCGGGTTCTCGCCCGGCGCGCGCAATGCCCCCGGCACCACCGTGTTGACCCGCACGACGTTCTGCCGCGACGAGAAATTCGGCGTCGCGTACATGACCGAGGTGACCGAGCCGAGCGGCTCGACCCACATGCCGTCGACCGAGGTCTCGTTGACGCCGCGATGCACGATCGACTGGATCTGGCCCTCCGCGTTGGCGCCGAGCGCCACGGTCTGGCGCGTCGCCGCCCGTCCGCCATAGGCGGTGAAGGTCTGCGGCCTGGTGACCGCCAGCTTCACCGGCCGTCCCAGCATTTTCGCGGCGACTGCCGCTACAGCGCCGTAGCCATAGGCAAACGCCTTGGAGCCGAAGCCGCCACCAATATAGGGCGAGACCAGTCGTACATTCTCGAACGGCACGCCGAACCATTCGGCATAGGTCCGCGCCATGCCGTCGAGCCATTGGCTCGGCTCCCAGACCGTCAGCTGGTCGCCCTGCCACTTTGCGATCAGGCCATGCGGCTCCATCGGCGCCTGGTATTCGCGCGGCGTGTTGTAGCCGTTGCAGATCCTGACCGGAGCCGAGGCGAACGCTGTCTCCGCCTCGCCCCATTCCTTGGTCATCGCATCGACGGGGATGCCGTCGCCGGCCTTTGGATCGCTGAGGTCGACGATCGCCGGCGCCTCGTCATAGGCAATCTTGACCAGCGCTGCGGCCGCGACCGCCTGCTCGAAACTCTCGGCCACCACCGCCGCGACATGCTGGCCGCTGAAGGTGATGTCGCGCGCCAGCGGGCAATAGGCGACGTCCGGCGGCGGCGTACCCAGCCAGTCCGTTGCGGTTCTCAGCGGCAGGATATTGTCGGGCGTCAGCACCAGCAGCACGCCGGGCGACGCCTTGGCCGCGGCCGTGTCGATCGAACGCACCCGGCCGGCGGCAATGGTGCTCTCGACCAGCACCGCATGGGTAAGCCCCTCGAGCTGCTGCTCGACGGCGTATTTGGCGGCACCGGTGATCTTGGCCGGGCCGTCGACGCGCGACAGCCGGCCGCCGACCTGATCGGCGAGGACGGCACCGTCCGAAGCGTCGCCGCGTTTGGCATCGCCGGGTCTTGTTCTCAACTCGTGAACGGTCATGCCGTTTCTCCCATTTTGAGGATGGCGCGGGCGACGACGCGCGGCGCCAGTTCGATCTTGTAATGGTTGGCGCCATGGTCGACAGCGCCCTCGACGGCGAGCAGGCTGGCTTGCCTGACGACCTTCGGCTCGAGCACTTTGCCTTTCAGCGCCTCTTCGACGGCAAGGGCGCGCCATGGCTTGGTGGCGACGCCGCCAAGCGCGACGCGCAGATCGCGAATTGTCCTTCCGTCGGCCTCGAATTCAATGCCGACCGCAGCACTTGCCGCGGCGAATTCATAGGACTGGCGGTCGCGGACCTTGAGATAGGTCGAGCGGCGGGCGGCGGCCGAAGCGGGAATGCTGATCGCGGTGATCATCTCGCCGGGCTCGATCGCATGTTCCCTTTCGGGCGTGCTGCCAGGCAACAGGAAAAAATCATCGACGGCGACCTGACGGTCGCCGAGATGAACGATCGCGTCGAAGGCGACGAGTGCAACCGCCAGGTCGCCGGGATAGGTGGCGATGCAGGCCTCGCTGGTGCCGAGCACGGCATGGCCGCGGGTGATGCCGCCGATCGCCGAGCAGCCGCTGCCGGGCGAGCGCTTGTTGCAAGCGGGGAAATTCGCCGGATCGCGGAAATAGGGGCAGCGTGTACGCTGCATCAGATTGCCGCCGATCGTCGCCATGTTGCGCAGCTGCGCCGATGCCGCCTGCCACAGCGCCTCCGAAACGGCAGGGAACCGGCTCTTGATATCGGCATGGTCGGCGACGCGGCTCATCCTGGCCAGCGCGCCGATCGTGGCGCCCCGGTCATCAACGGCAATCGTGTCCAGTCCCTTGAGATGGGTGATGTCGACCACGGTCTCGGGTTCGGCAACGCCGCATTTCGCGAGATCGACAAGCGTCGTGCCGCCGGCCAAAAGCATGGCGCCGGGAAGTGCTGCTGCCTCACGGGCTGCATCGACGGAGCTGGCGCGGAGATACGAAAAATCCCTCATGACGCGGCCTCCACGGCCGCCTGGCGCACGGCGGCGACGATATGCGGATAGGCGCCGCAGCGGCAGAGATTGCCGGCCATGTATTCGCGGATCTCCTCATCCGAGCCGGCATGGCCTTCGCGAATGCAGGCGACCGCCGACATGATCTGGCCCGGCGTGCAATAGCCGCACTGGAAGGCATCCTGTTCGAGGAAGGCGGCCTGCACCGCATGCAGCGTGCCATCCTCCCCGGCAAGCCCTTCGATGGTGGTGATGTCCCTGCTTTCAGCCTGAGTGGCAAGCGTCAGGCAGGCCAGCACGCGCTGGCCGTCGATATGAACGGTGCAGGCGCCGCACTGGCCCTGGTCGCAGCCCTTCTTGGTGCCGGTCAGCCCGAGATGGTCGCGCAAGGCGTCGAGCAGGGTAACGCGCGGTTCGACCTCCAGCTCATGTCGATGTCCGTTGATTCGAAGTTGGATTGGAGTTCGGGTTTTGCTTGTCATGGGGCGTCTGGCTCCAGTTGCTTGACGCGGGAGGGGATGATCTGGTGCCCGGCCGGCGAGCGGCAAGATCAGCTTATGGCTAGGTGAGCTAATCTCCCCCCTTGCGGGGGAGATGCCCGGCAGGGCAGAGGGGGTCGGTTCGACTTGGCGCGACCTCGGGGAGGGCTGCGGCTTGCGAGGTCGAAAGACGTGACATACCCGATCCCGTGATTACATGAGAAAGGCGCTCCACAATCGGAGGCGCCTCCGCTTATTACCTAAGGGCCTGCTCCGCCGTGTTCAAGCCCAGGATCGAAAATGATCAAAATTGGAGAAAATTGGCAGGGCAGCCAGCCGTCATGCCTGGAGACAAAAAAGCACCACCGGCCCAAGCCGGTGGTGCTCTCTGAACTGTCTGTAGGGGCAGGACAGTCCAATGATCCTGAGGGGATCGTGCTCAACGTGGGCTCATTTTTGCCCCACGGCATCGGCCGAACAGATGAGGAGTGCCGGCCGCGAGGAAATATCCTCCGTCGTCATCCACCGGCCGTGCACCGGAGGCGGGCAAGATGCCTCGCCTGCCGGAACGCCGGCCCAGACTCGATCCTGTGATTATATTTACTTGCGATTATATTTGTCGGAGACGTAACGAAGGTGGAAGCGTCTGCGTTCTTGAAACGGGGCCTGCCTATCCGGGTATGCTTCGGATCAGCACTGGAGAAAAAATTGGCCGCGGAGCCGCCCGTCATTTCTGGAGACAAAACCGAAGCCGCCGTTGCAAAACCGCTGCGCGCCGACGCGCAGCGCAACCGCGATGCGCTGGTCGAGGTCGCGGCAAAAGCCTTTGCCGCGCAAGGCGTCGATGCCTCGCTGGAGGAGATTGCGCGCCAGGCCGGCGTCGGCATCGGCACGCTCTACCGGCATTTCCCAACCCGCGAGCACCTGGTCGAGGTGGTTTATCGGCGCGAAGTGGAAGGACTGTGCCAGGCGGCCGACGAACTCGCCCGCGATCATGCGCCCGACTTGGCGCTCGAACAATGGATGCAGCGCTTCGTCGACTACATCGCCACCAAGCGCGGGCTGTCGACAAGCCTGCGCATCCTGCTCACGACCAACTCAACCCTGTTCTCCGACGTTTCGGGCAGGGTGACGCTCGCCTTGCGGCGGCTGATCGATGCCGCGGTCGCCGACGGCTCGATCCGCGGCGATGTCGATGCCTCCGACGTGCTGCATGCGCTGGGCGGCATCTATTCGGCCCCGGACACCAAGGACTGGCGCGACCGCTCGCGCCGATTGGTGTCGCTGCTGATGGATGGGCTGCGGTTTGGAGCGGCCAAATCCGACCCATCCAAGGAATAACGAATGCAGTGACTGTCCTTATTTCAGCGAGATGCTCATACCGCTGAGATCGGCATTGACTTGCAGGCCTACCTGCCTGCCCGTGAGTTCGAGTTGGGCGCCCTTGTCATTGGTCATGACGATCACCTGGGCTCCTTTGCCGAGCGCGCCGCCACCGCCCGCTGCACCGTACACCCCCGTCACATCCCGGGCGCGGCGTATGTGGCGCACGGTACCTTTGAAATAGGTCTTGGAGGCGCCGAAGGCGAGGCCGCCCGAGATGCCGCCGACCGAGATGGGATATCGGCGACCATGGAAGGTCAGTGTGCCCTCGCCTCCGGAGCCGCCGATGAAAAAGGCCGCCTTGTAGACGGCGAAGCGGATCGTACCGCTGTCGGCATGCGCGACGCTGGCAAAGCTAACTGCCGCCGCAGCGATGACGGCAACTGCGACTGAACGAAATCTGGACGAAATCTTCATGATGAGAACTCCTCAAGATCGCCGCATGCCCAGCCGGCCGGGCACGTCGGCGTCGTATCAAAGTCATAGCTGAACAGTCTCGCCCGTCATTGGTTCCAAGCACGCGGCCTGAATCCGGCTGCGAGAAGACCGCCACGAAACGAGGCGGATGGCGAGCGTAGTCCTGGCTGTAAGAACAGTGGCCGAATGGTGGGGATGATCGTAGGTGTTGAGGTGGAATGGTATTAGTCTGCGCTGTCTGGGGTTTCGGGAGCGCGGCAAAGGAATGGACTTCAACTCACGCCATGGCTACCTGCTGATCGGCGGCCTGATCCTGGTCGGCGCCGGGCTCCTGGTCGTTTCGCTGATCGTCAATCTTCGCGTGGCGCACAGTGTGCGTGACGACGTACGCCATCGTGAAAAGCTGCTGGAATATTATCGCAATATCTTTTCGCAGCTGGGCGTGATCCTGATCGGGATTGGCGTGTCCCTGTTCATCTTCTTTTTCCAGCAGAACTATCAGGACCAGCGCAAACGCGAAACGGAGCTCCAGCAGGTTCTCGCCAAACTGGCGGCGCGTGTTGCCCGCGACAGCGCTGTCGTGGAGGCCCTCGGCGAATTCGATGAGCTGCTGGATGATGGCGGCGCCTATGTCAGTCCGGAACTCGGTGGAAACAATGCCGCCGTCAGCGCCCACGGAACGGCGCTCGCCAAGCAGGTTTCGCAGATCCTTCTGGTCGAGCGCGACGTCGATGTTCAGGGGTTCGATATCCTGAATCTGTCGCGCGATTTCGAAGCATCGTTCGTCGTCAACGAGCTCAACCCAATGCTTTGGTTCAACATCGTCCGGGACGAGAGCGACATCAAATATGCCACTACCCAGATCGCCCTGGATTACAAGGACCTGCAGGATGCGATCGGCGGCGAGCCGATCGAGGTTGCGATTGCCAATCCCGAAAAGGAGCGGAAGATCAAGCAGGAGGTGCTCGACGTCTTTTATGATGCCGATCTGCTGCGCCAGCGCAGCAGGCGGTTTCTTGGCCGCGCGTGCTGGCTTTTCAGCAAGGGGCGCGACTTCGTCAAGCTTGCACCGGCCAATGAGATCGAACCCGATGCCAGATCGCACCAGGAATGGCTCGACCGGTCGAAACCCTTCCTGACGCAGTTGAAGTCGGGAAGCGACAATTGCTTCAAATTGCTTCAGTTCGGCCCGGCATAGGCTCCCTCACCGCCGGTGGCTAATCCCCCACGCGCTGCAGCGTACCGAGATGATTGTCGTTGAGAAAATCAACGGTCATGGCCGACGCCTTGCCGTCGGGGCCGAGGGCAAAGCTGACAGCCGAAGGCCTGTCCGGCATCTCGGCATCGGGGAAGGTCACGAAGAGGTCGCGGTTGAAATGCTTCAGTGGATAAGACCGCGCACCGGCAGGCCCGACCTTAAGGACAAGAGCGTCTCCTTCGCCCGACACAATAGCTTCGCCGAAGAAGTCGTTGAAGTAACGGCCTGCATAGGCACTGGCCGGCTCGGCCGGACTTGCTGGAGAAGGCGGCGCGGCATAGGTGGCCTTGGCCGCCGCAATCACCGGGCCGAACATGCTCGCATAGATATCATTCCATGCCTTTATCTTATCCTTGCCCAGCGTTCCGTCGAAGACGAGATCGGCGAAGCTGTCGGACAGCCCGTCCGGCACGCCTGTCGGAAAGGCGTTGGCGATGACGACGATGCCAAGCTTCTCCTCGGGGAAGAGCATCACCAGACTGCGTGCGCCGGTGCTGAAGGCGCCCGCATGACCCCAGATCAGCCCGTGCCGGCCGAATTCGATATTCCAGCCGAGGCCGTAGAAGGCCTCGCCTCCGGAGACGGGGTTCTTGCCGCGAACCATCAAGGGAATATGTGTCTGTTCCAGCGCATCGGCGGCAATGAGTCTCTTGCCGGCATAGACCCCGTTGCCGAGCACAAGGCGCATCCATTGCGAGAGGTCGCGTGCGGTGGAGCTGACGCCGCCTGCTGGCGCCTGCGCATCCGGATAGCGCTGGACCTTCGCGGTCCAGGCGCCATCGATTTTGGCGTGGAGCTCGGCGCGGTTGGCGTGCTTGATGAAGTCCGAATGACGGGAGCTGGTCGAGGCCATTCCAAGCGGACGGTAGAGCTTCTCTTCGGCGACCTCTTCCCACGATTTGCCCGTCGGCTTCGCGGCCGCGACGGCACCCTCGGTCAGTCCGAAATTGCTGTAGGAATAGCCCGCACGAAAGCTCGATGACGGCGACACGAACCGCAGCCGGCGCAGGATCTCCGCGCGGTCATAGCCGATGTCCTCGAGGTCGTCGCCGGCGGTGCCGGGAAGCCCGCTGCGGTGCGCAAACAGGTCGCGGACCGTGAGTTCGCTGGTCGGATAGGGCTGGGCGAGCCGGAAAGCCGGATCGAGGTCGGCGATCTTCGAATCCCACGAAGCGATCCCCCCGCTGACCAGCGCCGCCACGACCGTGGCGGAGACAGGCTTGGAGAGCGAGGCGATCTGGAACACCGTGTCGGCGTCGACGGCCTCCGGCTTGCCGGCCTCGCGATGCCCAAAACCCTTGAGGAAGATCACCTCGTCGCCGTGCACGACACCGATGGCGAGACCAGGTACGCTACCATCCGCGACGACGCCTTCGGCCAGTAATTCGAGCTTCGCAATGGCCGCGGCGATCCTGTCGGGTGGAATGGTATCGGCCGACGCCGCCTTCGGCAAAAGCACCATGATTGCGATGAAGGCCAACATCCTCCACCGGAGGTGATTCCGGTTTGTGAACAGCCGCATGCTCAGCCCCTCCGCTTCACCGGCGTGCACTATCGCAGGCCGACGCAGGGAAGGCCAGCCTCACGCTCGACCCGCCATCCATTGACGGATGTCCGCTTCACACCAGTCGAAATTCAGACAGCCGCGCCTGAGCTAGGATGCGGCACGCATGCGGAGGCGCCGTCTGCTGGCGCGGGCCTTCTCCGCCACCGCGGCGGTGATCTCGACCACGCCGTCTTCACGCGGTCTGGCGTTGGTGACCTTGTGGAGCCGCTCGTAGGGCAACAGTTCCTTGACCCGGGCTTGAAGCGACGCGACTTCGGCTCGCAGATCCTCGCATTCCTGCCTCTGGACGTCGAACTGTATCTGTTCGGAAGCCTGCTGCAGGGAAAGCTGCGAAAAATTCGCGCTGACCGCGGAAAGATTCATCTTGTCGTTTTCGCTCTCCTTCGTGAGAGCGGACAATTTTTGCTCGACAATTTGCTTTTCGGCCACCGCGTCGCTCGCTTGAGCCTTGAGCCTGGCGATCTCGGTGACGGCTTCGCTGTTGTGGTTGGAGGCGGCTTCCAGTCGCGATCGGAGATCCTCGATTTCAGAACGCAAGCCGGTCATCTCCGCGACACCGCGTGCAAGTTCGGCTTCCCTGTCACCGTCCCTGATGCGGGCCGCTTCCGTCATTTCCGACAGCTTCGTCTGCGCCATATCGAGCGATTTCTGCAGCCGCATTTCCTCTTTCTCGCTCTTGCCAAGCGCGGCCAGCAGTTCCGAAACCTGCGCGGCGTCATTGGCATGGATAGTCGAGAGTTCGTCCAGCCTGTGCCGCGCCTCGGCCTCCCGTTTCACCGCCTTGTCGAGATCGATCGACAGACTGACATGCTTCTCCCGCAGCATATCGTTCTCGCGCGAGCGTCTGTTGGCCTCGACCGCTCTGGCCGAGAGCGTTTTGACAAGCTCGCCGAACTCGGCTTCGCGTTTTGCGCTCGCATTGCCTGCCACGACGAGTTCCAGCCTTGCTGCAGCCAGCGCGCCGCGAAGTGCTTCCTTGTCCTCGACCAGGCTCGCCTCGTGCTGCTGCAGGGCCTCGATAGCGCTGTCGCGCTCGCGCTGCTTTCTGGTCGCTTCGTGGAGCTGTTCGGACAGCACTCTTTGCTGCGCGGTCAGGCCGGTATTTGCCAGCTCCAATTCGTTGGCGCGAAGAATGTCGCCGTGGAGGAGTTTCAGGAATTCGCCTGTCAGATGATGCGAGGTCGCGATCTCCGACAGTTTCGCATTGATCTCCCCCAGATACTCCTGCGTGTCGTGAAAGAGCCCATCGACCGCACTTAAGGCAGCCAGCCGGGTTTGCGTATGGGGGGTCAGCCGCCGTGCGGTCTCGAAGGCGTCCGCATTGGCCTCGAGCTGCGAGCTGTGATCCGTTGCCGGGAGATTCTCATCCGATACAGTCTCATCCGGCACAGTGACGTCGTTCAACGGCGACTGATCGTCCACGTTGAGACATTCGCTAAACGCATCCGCCAAATCGGTTTCGAGCTCCTTGAACGCTCTCTCCACAGTCTCGGCACGCTTGATCAAACCTTTGAAATTCATGACCGAATATCCCTCTCGTGCAGCGCCGTTAAGGAGCGGACTTTCAACACTTGACCCTCGCCTCCCCCGAATGCGGGTTCATCTCCTGACGTGCGCTCTGGCCGACGCACGCTAGGGACAGGCTTGGCCACTGTCCTCGTGTGTTTGAATGACGTGTTCTGCCGCGCTCCATCCCCGAGGCGTTGGCACCGCTCGAAAAATGCCCACTCATTTCACCCGAAACGGATATGAAGCGGCGCAAGCATGAGGATCGCCTGGTGACTGTTGTAAGGATCGGCCGAGCGCCTCGGTGCTCTGCAGCAGCTACAAGTCACACTCGGACGAGGCGCGTTACGGCCGGAAGGCCTGACCTAATAAATGATTGTGTTGAATACGTTTCGCTGATTAGCTGCTGTGCATTGACCAGGGACAAGACCGATAAATGTTGTCCCGGGAGGACCGCGATGCCGGTGCTTGAGGTTTGCCACGTCTCCAAGAATTTCGGGGCTATCCAGGCCCTGACTGACGTCAGCTTCCAGGTGGAGCGAGGCGAAGTCGTTGGTCTGATGGGGGACAACGGGGCCGGCAAGTCGACGATAGTCAAGACTGTGGCCGGGAATTTTCCTCCGAGCGACGGCGAAATTGTAGTCGAGGGCGAGGTGTGCCACTTCCACCAGCCCGTGCAGGCCCGCGCCAAGGGGATCGAAGTTGTTTATCAGGACCTGGCGCTCGCCGATAATCTGACGGCCGCGCAGAACGTCTTTCTGGGGCGCGAGATCAAGAAAGGCTTCTGGCCGATCAGGATTCTTGACAAGCAGGCGATGATCGATCGCTCGGCAGCGCTGTTCAAGGAACTCAAATCGGAAACCCGGCCGCGCGACCTCGTCAGGAAGATGTCGGGTGGGCAGCGCCAGGCGGTCGCCATCGCGCGGACCCGGCTTTCAAATGCTAAGCTGGTGCTGATGGACGAACCAACGGCCGCCATCTCCGTGCGCCAGGTGGCGGAAGTACTCGAACTGATCCGACGCCTCAAAGCACAAGGAGTCGGCGTCATGCTGATCAGTCACCGAATGCCTGACGTGTTCGCCGTGGCAGATCGCATTATCGTCCTCAGGCGGGGCTCGAAAGTTGCCGACAAGCCAGCCGACAAAACATCGCCCGAGGAAATCACTGGACTGATAACGGGGGCCATCCGTGGCGAATAGTGTTCAGGAGTCAGTTGGCGTTCAGGGCTCAGTCGAAGAACATGGCCGGCCGGCCATGTCGGATTTCGTCCCGACCAAGGAAAAAACAGTTCTCCAGCGTGTGATTTCAAGTCAGCCCTTCTGGGTGACGATCGCGCTCATCGCGCTCGTCATGTTGATGACTGCGATGGAGCCGAGCTTCGGCACCTCTGAAAACGTCGCCAATGTGACGCGCAATTTCGCACCTTTCGGCATCATGGCCCTCGGCATGACGATCGTCATCATCACCGGCGGTATCGATCTGTCGGTCGGCTCCGTCATGGGTCTCGTGGTCATCGTCGCCGGCCTGTTCCTCACCTGGCATTATCCCTGGTACGTCGCCTTCGCCATGGGCCTTTTCTCCGGTCTGGCCTGTGGCGCGGTCAACGGATTCTTTGTCGCCTATGTCGGGATGCCGTCCTTTGTGGTCACCCTCGGTATGCTGTCCGTCGCGCGCTCGCTGGCGGTCGTATTCTCGGCCAACCAGATGCTCTACCAGTTCGGGCCCGATGCTCCGATCGTGAAGGCAATCGGTCAGTGGAAATGGCCGCGGCATGGTCCGAACGACTGGGCACCGCATTGGATACCAGAACTGTCGTCACAATTCTGGACCATGGTGATCTTGGCCCTGATTGTCGGCTTCGTATTCAACTTCACAGCCTGGGCCCGGCATCTCTTCGCCATCGGCGGCAATGAGGAGGCGGCACGGCTCACCGGCGTTCCGGTCAACTGGATTAAATTCCAGGCCTATGTCTTCTCGGCTTTCACCGCCGCGCTCGCCTCGCTCCTGCTCCTCGGCTATAACGGCTCGGCCATCAATGCCATGGGCCAAGGCTACGAGCTGCGCGTTATCGCCGCGACAGTCATTGGCGGCGCCAGCCTCATGGGCGGCGCCGGCACGGCCTTCGGTGCGATCATCGGTTCGGCCTTCCTCGAGGTGATCAGGAATGCGCTGCTGATGGCCGGCATCGATTCAAACTGGCAGGGTGCCTTCGTCGGCGCCTTCATCGTTCTTGCGGTTCTTTTGGGCATGCAAACCGGCGGCAAATCGATTCTCGCCGCGTCGCTGGCAGTCTTGATGCCCAAAAAACGCCGCTAGAAACCCGCCGGCGGGAGGCTTGCGGGATCACACCCAGGAGGAGAACGTCACATGAAAAAACATCTGCTGACGGCCGCCGTGGCGCTTGGCGCAATGGTGCTCGCCGTTTCCGGCGCCCAGGCGAAATACACCTTCGCCCTGGTGCCGAAGAACATGAACAATCCTTTCTTCGACCAGGCACGCGACGGCTGCAAGAAGGCCGAAGCCGAATCCAATGGCGCCGTGGAGTGCATGTATATTGGCCCCGGCGAGCATGGCGGCGGCGACGAGCAGGTACAGATCGTACAGGATCTCGTGGCCAAGAAGGTGGACGGCATCGCCGTGTCGCCATCGAACGCCGCGGCGATGGCGGTTGCGCTGCAGGCCGCCAAGGAAGCCGGCATCCCGGTCCTCACCTGGGATTCCGACCTCCTGCCCGAAAACAAGGATCTGCGCGTCGCCTATATCGGCACGCACAATTATGAGATCGGCGAGAACCTCGCCAAGCTTGTCATGCAGATCAAGCCCAAAGGCGGCACGATCTGCATCCAGTCCGGCGGCGCCGCGGCGGCCAACCACAACGAGCGCATGCAGGGCATTCGCGATACACTTTCGGGCACCAAATCGGCGGCCTCGCCCGGAGATCGGCTGACGGGCCAGAACGGCTGGACCGAAATCGAAGGCTGTCCGCTCTACACCAACGATGATTTCCCGCTTTCGGTGCAACAGTTCGAGGATATCATGGCGAAAAACCCGAACCTCGACGCATTCGTCCCAACCGGTGGCTTCCCGCAGTTCATTCCCGATGCCAACCGCGCCGCGGTCGCACCGTACAAGGACAAGATCGCCTCGAAAGCCCTGGCCCTTGTCGTTGCCGACACGCTTCCGGTACAGATCGACCAGATGAAGGAAGGTTTCTCCCTTGGCCAGGTCGGCCAGCGGCCGTTCGAGATGGGCTACAAGACGATGATGGCGCTGAAGGAAATGAAGGAGGGCAAGGCTCCGCCGGCCGACCCGACCTACACGGGCCTCGATGTCTGCACTCCGGAGACAGCCGACACTTGCGTCGCCAAATAGTGCTTTTGGGCGGGAGGAAACTCCCGCCCTTTTCATAGGGGATCTCAATGCCGGAATTGTTCTCGCTCAAGGGCCGTGTCGCATTGGTCACGGGTGCCTCGCGTGGTCTTGGTTTTGCCATGGCCAAGGCACTTGCGGAAAACGGCGCGACGGTGATCGTCAATGCGCGCGACATGGCCGCCCTTTCCGCGGCCGCCGAAAGGATCGGTGCAGAAGCCCTGCCGTTCGATGTCACCGACGCGGCGATCTCAAGGGCGTCGCTCGAAGGAATCGTCGAACGCCACGGCCGCCTCGATATTCTGGTCAACAACGCCGGCATCCAGCATCGGAAACCGCTGGTCGAATGGCAGGACGAGGATTTCAACCATGTGGTTGCCGTCAATCTGTCGGCTTGCTTCCGCATGATGCGCGACGCGGTGCGCCTGATGCTGCCAAACAAGTTCGGGCGCATAATAAACACCGGATCGGTCGCAGCGATCCTTGGCCGTCCCACCATTCACGCCTATGTGGCGGCAAAGGCGGGCCTGCACGGGCTGACACGCTCCACTGCCGCTGAGCTGGGCCGTCACGGCATCACCGTCAACGCGATCGCCCCCGGCTATTTCGCCACCGAGCTCAACACCGCACTTATGCGCGACGAGGCCTTCACCAAATGGGTCGAGGCACGAACCCCCGCGGGCCGCTGGGCCCAGCCTGAGGAGCTCGGCGGAGCCGTGGTGTTTCTCGCCTCCGACGCTGCCGCTTACGTCAACGGGCACGTGCTGGCGGTTGACGGCGGGCTATCGGTTTCCCTGTGATTTCAACCGGCGACACCGTGCCGGCAGGGCGTGCCTGCTAGCCGCCTGAAATGACGACTTGCTGCATGCGCTGCTGGCCCGGTCCCCTGCACGGACGCCGACGCCACACGATTGGATGGCGCGCCGTATTGCAGCCGCCGACTTTCGATTCGCAACGGGTTAGTTCGACGTCCGGCGGCATCGATGCTTGATGCCGCCAATATTTCATTCCACACACCGGTCACAATGAGAGACGACATAAGGGATCAGCGCCGGGTATTCGGGTGGGCCTTGCCTGCCTCCGCGGTCGTGCATTTGCTCGCCGCCGCGCTTCTTTTGTCCGCACTGCCGCTGTCGCCCCCGCAGCCGCAGAAGGAGCAGCCCATCGCAGTGGATATTGTGCCGCCCCCTAAACCGCCGGAAAAAACCAAACCTCCGTCCCCCGCTGAACCGCCCAAGCCGGAAAAGCAGCCGGAAGCCAAGGTCGAGACGCCGACGAGCCGTGAGGTCGCCGCGCAGAGAGCTGTCTTCGAATTCGGTGAGAAGGACGCCGGTCCTCGCAAGTCTCTGGACGGCAACAGTGCGGAGGATGGTTCGGAACAACCGCCAGCGCCGCAAGATCCCAATAAACAGGACCTTGCACAGGCGCCGGACGTGACCGCGGTCGGCGGCAAAGTCTCGGCTCCGCCGCCTGGCGTATCCGCGCCGCCTAAGCCCAAGCCAGCGAACGTCGCCAAGGAGCAAAAACCCTTGAAGCTTCAGCAAGCCAAGACGTTGTTCTCGGAAGCAGCAACCGGTGATCCGATAGCGACAAGCGCAATGGGTAATATACCCCGCCCCGTGCGGATCGGTCAGCTCTGCCTCACGGAATTGCGCGAACAGTTGCGCCGCGCCTCGCCCCCCTATTTTCCCGACCTCTTGCGTTCATTCAGGCTGAAGGAAGGCACTATCATGCAAGTTCCCAGGACCGCCTTCCGTGCCAACGGGCAGTGGTACGATTTGAGCTATCGTTGCGAGGTCGATCCGGACGCGACGAAAGTCATTTCCTTCGCCTTCCGTGTCGGAGATCCGGTGCCGCGCAGCGAATGGAAGCGCCGCGGGTTGCCCGCCGAATAGGTGGTCGAGGCCACGGAGGCTGGCTGGCCGGCGCCATCAAATCCGGCCGGCGATGTCTTCGCGCGCTCCGGGCTGCCGAACCAACACGCGCCAAAAGTGGCTTTCGTCAGCGGCTGCCGAAGTCTAGCATACGGCTTTGGGAGGAGGCTTCGATGACTTCAAGTTTCAACGTTCACCATGCTGCCGGCTATGAGCAGCTCATGGGCCGCTGGAGCCAAAAGCTCGCGCCGCTGTTCATCGGCTTCGCGGGCCTCAAGGACGGCGAAAAGATCCTCGACGTCGGATGCGGCACCGGCAGTCTGACCTTCGCGCTCGTCAAGGCCGCTGACCTCGGTGAGGTCGCGGCGATCGACTTTTCGGCCGTTTTCGTCGAGGAGGCAATCCGGCGCAACACCGATCCGCGGATAAAAATCCGTCAGGCGGATGCCTGCGCCCTGCCCTTTGAGGATGGCGCGTTCGACCGTGCCCTAGCCCTGCTCGTGCTCCATTTCGTGCCGGAAGCCGGCAAGGCAGTCGCCGAGATGCGCCGCGTCGTGCGGCCGGGCGGCGTCGTCGCGGCGACGGTATGGGACCATCTCGGCGGCATGCCGGGGATGCGCATGATGATCGACACGGTGGCGGTGCTCAGTGAAGGCGGACGCCAGCTGCGTGCCCGCTATTGCACGCAGCCGATGATGCAGCCGGGTGAAATGAAACGGACCTTTGTCGAACAGGGTCTCCGCGACGTTACGGAAACCCAGTTGATGATCCGCATGGACTACCAAAATTTCGATGATTACTGGGCGCCGATTGCCGCCGGCGAAGGGCCGCTCGGTAAGTATGTGGCCACGCTCGACCCGGAAGAGCGGGCGCGCACCGACGCCGCCATGCGCGACGCCTATGAGGCCGGCCGGCCCGACGGCCCGAGGTCCTTTGCCAATGTCGCCTGGGCCTGCCGCGGCGTCGTTGCCTGACCTTGGCGCTAATGCATGCCGCGCAAAAAGCGCGTCGCATGAGGCCGATCGAACGCGACGCGCTTTAGCCGATCCCGTAGACCAGCCCGACGCGGCCGTCCGAAAGCTGCTCGACCTTGCGCAGTTCGAGCCCACGACGATTCTTCGCCGTTCCAAACAGCGCCTTTCCGTCACCGGCGAGCAGCGGATAGACGATCAGCCTGAGTTCATCGACCAGCCCGGCATCGATAAGGCTCGCGGTAATTCGGGCGCCGCCCATAAGGTAGATGTCCTTGCCGGGCTGCTGTTTCAGCGCAGCGATATCCTCGAAATTCCGCACGAAGCGCGTCTTTGGCCAGGCCGCCGAAGTCATTGTGTTCGACAGCACATAATGCGGCGTCTGCGCGGCGAAGCGGGCCCATTCGAGCTCGGCCGGCTTCGGCAATTTGCCGGTCATCGGCAGCGGCTTGTCGGGCTCGTTCTGGATGGCGCTCCAGTAGCGCTCGTAGCCGGCATACATGACGCTGCCAAGCAGGCAAGCGTCGATTTGCGGCGTCAGGCCGTATTCGTCCGACCACGCGTCGACCCAATCGGCATAACCCTCGGGCCCCTCCATCTTGCCGTCGATGGAAATCTTCATTCCAGCGATCAATTTGCGCATGACTTCCTCCATCAGGCTTGCGGGATGCAAGCACGTTTCATCGTTTCAGCGTTGCTTCGTGTTGCTGGCGGCGACCTCAGGGATGGCCGCCGCGAGTTACATCAGGCCGGCAGGCGGCGGTCGTATTCTTCCCGCAGGCGGCTCCAGCCGTCCCAGAACGAGGTCGGCGTCTTGCCCGCCAGGCGGGCGGCCAGCAGGTCGAGGTGTATGTGCCAGCCGGCCGTGATGTTGAGCTGGATTGCACGTTCCGGCAGGCGGCGATGAACGACGGTGAGCAGCACATCGCTACCCTTCGCCTCCAGCAAGAAGGAGACGCCGCCGGTGTTTCCCCAGGTGATGGAAAGCTTGCGCGGCGGATCGAGTTCGGTGATCCGGCCCGCCATCCGATGCTCTTCGGGAAAGCCCGCGGGTCGCTGGCCAGGCGGGTCCGTCAGCTCGTCGTTACGCCAGACCAACTCGAACGAGCTGCCGGCCTTCATTTCCATCTGGCCCGCGGCCATCCATTGCCGGCGCAAGTCACTCTCGGTGAGATAGGCCCAGACGCGCTCGATGGGGCCGGGCAAGAGGCGCTGGATGGTGAACGTGGCGGGCTCGCTCAGCTCGCCATAGGCGTCGATGGTTCTCATCTGGTTCATTGCTCGTCTCCTTCTTTCGGGTTGGGCGATTTCCTGGACTCATCCTGGGCTTTGCGTGCGTCCTCTTCGCGAAGAAGGCGTTCGAGAACATCGAGACGACCGGTCCAGAAGCGCTCGTAGAAGCTGAGCCACTGATGGGCGCTGGCCAGCGGTCCAGGGGCTAGTCGGCACAGATGCGTGCGGCCCCTCACCTCTCGACGAATAAGCCCTGCGTTCTCCAGCGCCTTGATGTGCTTGGAGGCCGCCGCGAGCGACATCACGAAGGGTTCCGCCAGCTGGCTTACCGTTTTCTCGCCATCGGCGAGATCGCGAAGCATGTGCCGCCGGGTGGCGTCGCCAAGGGCGTGAAAAACCGCGTCCATCTGGGGTGTCTCTAATTCAACCATGTAGTTGAATATAGACGCACGCTTTGAGATAGTCAACCGTTTGGTTGAATAATTTTTGTGAAGCGCCGCGGGGCCGTTTGCGCCATCGAGCGTGTCGACGTGACGGGAGATACGGACGCGCCCCGCGACAGCAAGGGCGAGGCCCTTATTTGCCGTCGAAGAAACTGTGGATCGCGGCTTCCAGCTTTTCGATAAGCTGAGGGTTGTGGCAGCTGCCAGCCCAGATCAGGGCGTTTAGCCTCATCTCTTTGTTGATAAAGCTCACTTTCCCAGAATCCAGCAGGTATTCCGCGATCTCGTAGTGCCGCCCCTTGATAGCCTCGATGAGCGCGTTGTTTCTCCCCGTCTTGTCGGTCAGATTTACTTCCGCGCCATTCACCACGAGCAACTTGACGACTTCGAGATGCCCGTTCTTCGCCGCCTCGATAAGAGCCGTTCTGCCGTAGTAGTCAGCTCGCGCGTTGATCTCTATTTGGGGGTGTCTCACGAGGACAGAGATACACGCGTAATGTCCCTTGGCCGACGCAAGGCTCAAGGGCGTGCTCTTCCACTTGTTTCTGGAATTCACGTCGATTTCCGGGTCTTCGATCAGCGCCTCCACCACAGCTGTGCGGTCATTGAGGGCTGAAAGGTGAAGTGCAGACCAGCCGCCGTCGTCCGACTGATTGATGTCGGCGCCAGCCGCCAATTCCGATCGAACCGCCTCCGCATCGCCTTGTTCTGCCGCGACCAGCAGGGGCGACCAGTCTCTTGCCCCTTCGGCTTCCAAGCTGTTGGTCAACGCAGTCGCCTCCTCGGATAGTTCACAGAATACCACAGAATCCGCGATAGTGGGGTCGTCCTGCATTGAGTTCCCTGGAGCCCGTGGGTCACAGAGAGCTGTCGGCCCGAAGCGGAGGATCAGCGCTTCACGTCCGTCTCCTCACATTCTCCTGATATCGACTGGCTTTGGCGGCCATTCAGACTAGATAGAGCCTGCGCCGGGCGGAACGATGCAGAAGGACCTGAACATGCCTGAACAGATTACCCTGAATAGACCTGAACAGATCAGATTGAACGACGGCTCCGCCATTCCGCAAATCGGCCTCGGCGTATGGCAGGTCGATCCAGCCATCACCGCCAAGGTGGTGCGCTGGGGAATCGAGGCCGGCTACAGGCTGATCGACACCGCCGAAGGCTATCAGAACGAGGAAGGTGTCGGGCAGGCGATCCGCTCGGCCGGCGTGCCGAGAAGCGAGTTGTTCATCACCTCGAAACTGCGCAACGGCGCACATCAGCGCGACGCCGCCTTGCGCGCCTTCGACGAGACGATGAGCAAGCTCGGCATCGAACAGATCGACCTGTTCCTGATCCATTGGCCGGTGCCCAGCCAGGACAGATATGTCGAGGCCTGGAAGACGCTGATCGAACTCAGGCAATCAGGCCGGATCAAGTCGATCGGCGTTTCGAACTTCAACCAGAACCACCTCGAACGGATCATCGGCGAGACCGGCGTCACGCCGACCGTCAACCAGATCGAGCTCCACCCCCGCTTCCAGCAGCGTGACAAACGTGAATTCCACGACAGGCACAACATCCGCATTGAGAGCTGGAGCCCGCTGGGCAGCGGCCGGCTGTTGAGCAATCCGACGCTTGAAACCATCGCCAGGAAACACGGCAAGTCGGTGGCGCAGACGATCGTCAGGTGGCACCTTCAGGAAGGGCTGATCGTCATTCCAAAGTCGATCCACCAGGACCGCATCGCCGCCAATTTCGAGGTCTTCGATTTCGAGTTGGAAGCGAAGGACCTCGAGCTTATCCGGGGCATGGATTCGCCCGACGGCCGCACCGGCCCGAACCCCGCCACGGCCGCATTCCTGTTCTAACGAGGCGGGCCAACCCGGACGTTGGCATTCCTTCACACCCCCCTCTGCCCCGCCGGACATCTCCTCAAGGGGGGAGATCGGCAGCTTCAATAGCCGCGCCCTTCTTGCAGCGTCGGAGATTAGCGAAGGCCGCGATGAGGGCCAATCTCCCCCTTGTGGGGGAGATGTCCGGCAGGACAGAGGGGGGCGCTGTCCCGGCAGCGATCAAAACTACCCTTCCCGCTAGCTCATATCCCGGAGCCATCCACCAGCGGCACATCTTCGCCCTCCCAGGGGCTCGGCATCGATCCCTTGCTGAGATTGGCCGACGGCAGCGGCATCCAGCACTTCAGTTCGGGTTCGGCATATTCGACGATGCGTCCTGGAGACGAGTCGGAGGCGCGCCAGCCTTCGCTGCCGAACTGATCGGCGCGGGCCCAGTAAGCCATGTCGACCTCGGCCGGACCCTGTTCGGACGGCCGAACCGTGACAAGGATTCTGCTGCCGTCCCTTGGCGCGCTCGACATGTGGCGCCACTGACCGGGCTCGTCCATTGCATTTCCTCCTGCGATCTTCGCCTCGAACGAATAGTCGCTTCGCGTTCGGAAGCGGTCAACCCGAACTTTTTTGCCTGAGACAAAACCCCTGTCCCGTCGTCGCGGAACAAGTCATGGCACGCCGGGTTTGGGCAAGTTGTGAAGGAAGCAAAATGAGACCAGCGCCGCGACCGATCCTTACCATTATTGCATGGCAGGCCGCGTCTTTCGTTCGCAACCCGGTCCGGTCGCAATGAGGCAGGCCGGTTCCGATCATTCCATCCCACCGAAGGAGGGCAAAGGTGGCATAGGACGAGCGCTCGGCCTCGGACTGATAACAGGGGCGGCCGACGACGATTGTTCCGCAATAGGCACCTATGCCAGTGCCGGCGCCCGTTTCGGACCCGACCTGCTCTGGACGGCTCCGGTGACGTTGCCGATGATGTACGCGGTCGTCTACCTGTCGTCGAAGCTCGGCCAGGTGTCGGGGCGCGGATTGTTCCACGTCATCAAGGACTTCTACCCGCGGTGGCTGCTCTGGTCGGTGCTGTTGGGTGTGCTCGTCGGCAACACCATCGAGGCAGCGGCCGATCTTGGTGGAATGGCGGCGGCGATCAACATATTCGTGCCGCTTCCCATTCCGCTGATCGTGCTGTTCGTCGCCGCCCTCATCTTCGCCCTCCAGGTCTTCGGCTCCTATACTTTGATCCGCAACATCTTTCGCTGGCTGGCGCTGGCGCTGCTCGCTTATGTCGGTGCCGCCATTCTGGCCAAGCCGGATGCCGCGGCGGTGCTGCGCGGAACGCTGCTTCCCAGGATCGAATTCAACCGGGAGTTCCTGTCGATCCTGGTCGCCATCATCGGTACGACGCTGTCCGCCTATCTCTATACGTGGCAGTCCAATGAGGAGGTCGAGGAGGAGATTGCCCAAGGGCGAACGACGCTCAGGCAAAGGAAGGGCGCCACCGCCGGCGAACTCCGCCGCTCGCGCCGGGACATCCTCATCGGCATGACGTTTTCAAATCTCATCATGTATTTCATCATCCTGTCGACCGGGGCGACGCTCTACAAGGCGGGGCATCACGATATCGACACGGCCGCGCAAGCCGCGGAGGCGCTGCGCCCACTCGCCGGCCAGGCCGCAAGCGTTCTGTTCGCCGCAGGCGTGATCGGCGTCGGTTTCCTAGCAGTTCCTGTCATGACCACCGGCGCTGCCTATGACGTGGCACAAGCCATCGGCTGGAAAAACAGCCTGCACGCCCGGGCTCGAGAAGCGCCCAAATTTTATCTCGCCATCGGATTTTTTACGGCGATCGCCGCCGGCCTCAACTTCCTCGGCTTCAATCCGATGAAGGCGCTGGTCTGGTCCGGCATCGTTCAGGGCTTCTCGACGCCGCCCTTGCTGCTGCTCATCATGCTGATGACGAACAGCCGCAGGATCATGGGGGAGCAGGTGAACAGCCGCAGCACCAACATACTCGGTTGGGCAACGACCGCCGCCATCTTCTCGGCGACGATCGGCCTGGTGGCCACCTGGTTCATGTAAATCCGGCAGGACAAGGGACGCCGCTAGTTGGATTACCCGTTCCCGCTTGCGGATTGCCCCAGCTTTGCCGACCTTGGAAACTCCACAACATCTCCCACCGGCCGCTTGTATTGCGCTGCGACAATTGCATCGATCAGGAGATCCAGAGCCGCACGAGCCGTGCGGCTCGTCTCGTCCTCGCCGCTCAAATAGTGGCAGGCTCGTTCAAGGTGCAGGTGTGCGGCGGCAAAGTCGCTTGTCATAGGCATCTCCCTGTTGCCCGCCCGCCGGCAAGATGACCGCCTCGATTTAGCCAAAAGCAAATATCCACAGCCGGATTTAAATCAAATTGACCTGATTCACCGCAGCCGCGGAGCCACTCCAGCGCCGTGGCCTGTGCCTTGCTTGCATCCTCCCCGAGGACCGCTAGGCCGTCGAGGGATTGTACCACAGGCACATGGTTCCCCGACGTCTCGCCGGGAGCGCCCGAGGGCGACTTGCCTGATATGTCCGGCCGGCTGTTTATGCGCTCTATCCGACGCGCTGCGCCATCGCGGCTGAAGGCGCTGCGGCGGATCTTGCAACGCGCTGCGGCGCGTTGAATGAACCAATTGCGGGCGATGTGCCGCAAACTCAGTTCGCTCATCACCCAGCTTTTGAAATTTTCTCGCTCTTTTAATTCTACAAACTCTCTAGACTTAAAATAGATCGCTAGACCCAAGATCTTGAAATAGAGCGCTTGAGAGGGAGCCAGGAATGTCGAAAAAGCTCGTGGTGGGGCTGTCGGGCAACTTGACCCGGCCATCGAAGACCAAGGCGTTCGTCAGCCACATTGTCGGGCAGGCCGCCGAAAGCATCGGCGCGGCCTCGGCCGTCTTCGACATCGAGGATCTCGGCGCGTCCCTGCCGCAGGCAAGGCGCCTCGGCGATCTCGACCCGGCGGCGCGCAACATCGTCGAACGGCTGCTGGGCGCCGACATCCTGGTGGCCGGCTCGCCGACTTTCAAAGGCAGCTATACCGGGCTTTTCAAGCATTTCTTCGACCTGCTCGATCCGTCATCGCTGAGGGGCAAGCCCGTCATCCTCGCCGCGACCGGCGGCGGCGAGCGCCATTCGCTGATCGTCGAGCACCAGTTGCGGCCGCTGTTCGGCTTCTTCGAGGCGCTGACCGTGCCGACCGCGATCTACGCCTCCGACAAGGATTTTGCCAATGGCGTGCTGGTGTCGGAAGCCATCCACGCCCGCGCCCGGCAGGCGGTCGCCGAGGCATGCCGTGTAACCGGGGTGCCCTACGGCGTCGGCCTTGCCGCCTGAACGCACCACTGACCCGAGATCCCCTTTCCGATCCGTCCAGGAGCACGCCGCGATGACCAGATCCACCAAATCCAGGCAAATCAAACTGGGCGCTTTCCTGCCCGGCGGCGGACAGCATATCGCCGCCTGGCGCCACCCCGAGGCGCCGGCCGACGGCGCCACCAATTTCGAGTTCCACAAGCAGCTCGCCCTGACCGCCGAGCGCGGCCTGTTCGATGCCTATTTCCTCGCCGACAATCTGACCGTCGGGCTCGGCGCCCGCGAAGGCGGCAATGCCAAGATCGCTGGCTTCGAGCCAGTGACGCTGTTTGCTGCGCTGGCGCCGCTCACCACGCATCTCGGCTTCATCGCTACCGCCTCGACCACCTACGAGGAGCCCTACACGCTCGCCCGCAAATTCGCCTCGCTCGATCATCTGTCGAATGGCCGCGCCGGCTGGAACGTCGTCACCTCGGCCGGCGACGAAACCGCGCGCAACTTCAATCGCGAGACGCAGCCTGCCCACGCCGAGCGCTATGCCCGCGCGCATGAGCATGTCGAGACGGTCAAGGCGCTGTGGGACAGCTGGGAGGACGATGCCTTCATCCGCGACAAGAAATCGGGGCGCTTCTACGACAAGGACAAGCTCCACGACATCGACCACAAGGGCGCGCATTTCAGCGTGAAAGGGCCGCTCAACGTGCCGCGCCCGGTGCAGGGGTACCCGGTCGTGGTGCAGGCGGGGCAATCGGAAGACGGTCGCAAGCTCGCCGCCCACTCGGCGGAAGTCATCTTCACCGCCCATCAGAACCTGGCGTCGGCGCAGGAATTCTATCGCGATATCAAGGCGCGCGTGACGGCCGCCGGCCGCAATCCCGAGCAGGTGCTGATCATGCCGGGCGTGGCACCCTTCGTCGGCCGCACCGAAGAAGAAGCGCGCGCCAAGTACCAGCAACTGAACGATCTCATCCTGCCCGAAGACGGCGTCGCCCTGCTCAACGGGCTGGCCGGCCAGACGCTCGACATCACCGGCTATCCGCTCGATGGACCGCTGCCGCCGAGCAAGGAGACCGAAGGCATGAAGAGCCGCCAGGCGCTGATCCGCCAGATTGCCGACGAGCACAACTTCACCATCCGACAGCTCTACCAATGGGTGGCAACGGCCCGCGGCCATTATACCGTCATCGGCAGCGCCACGCAGGTCGCCGATCAGCTGGAGGAATGGTTCGGCAACGAAGCCGCCGACGGCTTCAACATCCTGCCGCCCTGGCTGCCCGGCGGGCTCGACGACTTCGTCGAGCTCGTGATCCCCGAACTGCAGCGCCGCGGCCTGTTCCGCACCGCCTATGAAGGCAGGACACTGCGCGAGAACCTCGGCCTCAGGCGGCCGGAAAACCCCTGGACCGCCGCCCGCTCGGCGGTGCTGGCCGCCGAATAATCCCGAGAAGCCCGATATTTTCCAAGCAGGAGGCAAGACGATGACCTTGCAGCACATCGAACAGGCCGCCAGCCTCGGCACGCCTGACAGCACGACAAGCCTCGGCACGGACCTCCTGCGCCTCGGTGGCCAGGCGGGCATCCGCTTCCTGTCGCGCTACGGCGTCCTCATCGCTTTCCTCGCAATCTGGCAAGTGTCGAGCAGCGCGGGCTGGGTCAACGCGGCCGTGCTGCCGCCGATCGACATGATTGTCGCAGCACTTTGGAAGGGGCTGGCCGGCGGCACTCTGCTCGGCGACATCGCCATCAGCCTGCAGCGCGCCGGTCTCGCTTTCGCGGCCGCCGTGCTGGTCGCCATCCCACTTGGCCTGTTCATGGGTCAGGTGCGCACAGTCGAAACCGCGCTCGATCCCATCCTGCAGGTTTTCCGCCAGACCTCGGCGCTGGCGCTCTATCCCGTATTTATCCTGCTGCTTGGGCTCGGCGAGGCGTCCAAGGTATTCGTCATCTTCTGGGCGACGCTGTTCCCGCTGCTGCTCAACACCATCGGCGGCGTCAAGCAGGTCGATCCGAAACTGCTGGAGATGGCCCGCGTCTATGGTGCCAGGCAGCTCACCGTCTTCCGCCGCGTCGTGCTGCCCGGCGCTGTGCCCTCGATCTTCGTCGGACTGAGGCTCAGCGCCACCACGGCGCTGCTCCTGTTGATCGCCTCCGAAATGATCGGCGCCAACAAGGGCATCGGCTTTCAGGTGATGAACGCGCAGTACAACTTCCAGATCCCGCTGATGTTTGCGGCAATCGTCATCCTCGCCGGCCTCGGCCTGATCGCCAACCAGGCGCTGGTCAGCCTGCAGCGCCGGCTCTGCCGCTGGAGCAATGCCGTCGACTGACCACCCGCCCTTACCAATCTCAACCAGGCCAGAACTCAAATCAGGAAAGACCCGGACCATGAAAATCACCCGCCGTTCCCTGCTTGCCGGCGCGCCCTTCGCCGCCGGCCTTCTCGCCGCCGGCCTGCCGCGCTTCGCCTTTGCCGAAGCCGCACCCGTCAAGTTCCGCTCCCTCGCCAGCCGTGGCAGCATCTCTCCGCATGAGCTGGCCGGCGAGCTCGGCTATTTCAAAGGCCTCGGTATCGAGGTGGAGAATGTCGGCTATTCCGGCGGCGGCCCGGAATCATTGTTCGCGCTCGCCTCCGGCAGCGTCGATATCGGATCGGCCGCAACCGCCGCCGTGATCAATTCGATCTCCGGCGGCAACGACTTCGTCGCCGTCTATCCGAGCAACGGCATCAACAGCAAGGTGCGCAGCGTCTTCTACGTGCTCGACGACAGCCCGATCAAATCGATCGCCGACATTGCCGGCAAGACCATCGCCGTCAACACGCTCGGCGCCCATCTCGACTACACCGTGCGCGAGGCGCTGCACAGCGTCGGCCTGCCGCCGGATGCCGCCAATCTCGTCGTCGTGCCCGGACCGCAGCTCGAACAGACCTTGCGCTCCCGTCAGGTCGACATCGCGGCGCTCGGCTACTGGCAGGCGACGTTTGCCGGCGCCCTCGTGGACAACGGCGGCGTGCGTGGCGTGTTCAACGACACCGACGTGCTGGGCGAGCTGGCCGGCGGCTTCGTCGTGCTCAGGCGCGACTTCATCGCCGCGCATCCCGACGCCGCCCGCAACTTCGTCGAACAATCGGCGCGCGCCTCCGACTGGTCGCTGCAGAACCCCGACGAAGCGCGCAAGGTGCTGGCAAACATCCTCGACAAGCGCGGCGAAAACGGCGAGCTGGCGCGTTACTGGACCGGCTTCGGCCTGCGCCATGGCGCCAAGGCGACGGACCGCGACATCGACTTCTGGGTCAGCGTGCTCGAGCGCGACGGCCGCCTGCCAAAGGGTAAGCTGAAGGCAGCGGACATCCTCTACCGGCCGGGCGAAACCAAGACCAACTGACAAAAGCAACCGACCAACCAGTTGGGAGACGAGCGCGATGAGCAGCACAAGCGGCGGTCAGGTCAGCATACGCGACCTGTCCAAATCGTTCAGCATCAGTGGGCGCTCGCTCGCCGTGTTGAGGACCCTCAACCTCGACATCCGCTCGGGTGAATGCCTTGTCATCGTCGGCGCCAGCGGATCGGGCAAGACCACGCTGCTGCGCATCCTAGCCGGGCTGGAGGCTGCCGACAGCGGCGGCGTCGCCATCGACGGCAAGCCGGTGCACGGCGTTGGCGCCGAGCGTGCGGTGATCTTCCAGGAGCCGCGCCTGCTGCCCTGGCTGACCGTGCTCGGCAATGTCGCCTTCGGCCTCGAAGTGCGCGGCGTGCCGAAGGCGGAGGCCGAGGAACGGGCGCGCTTCTATATCGCGCTGGTCGGCCTCGCCGAATTCAGCGATGCGTTTCCCCGGCAGCTGTCGGGCGGCATGGCGCAGCGCGTCGGCATCGCCCGCGCCTTGACCGTGCAGCCCGAAATCCTGCTGCTTGACGAGCCGCTGGGCGCGCTCGACGCGATGACCAAGATCGGCATGCAGGAGGAACTGGCGCGCATCTGGAGCGAGGAGAACGTCACCATGGTGATGGTGACGCACGACCTCGAGGAAGCAATCTACCTTGCCGACAGGGTGCTGATCCTGCCCAAGGAGAAAGGCGGCGCGGCGCGCCTGATCGACATCGACCTGCCCCGCCCGCGCGAGCGCAGCGAAAGCCGTTTCGTGCGCTACCGCGAGGAACTGCTGCGCGAATTCGGGCTGCACTGAAAGCCGCCTAAGAGGGCTTGGATTCCTCGCCCCGCGAAGCGAGGAGAGGTGTCTCGGCGAAGCCGAGACGGAGAGGGGCCCTCCTTATAAGTGCCCTTAAGTGCCCTGCCCCCACGCTCTTCCTGGAACCGGATTCCCCGCCCCCGCATTTCCTTAACCGGGAGGCGAAGGAGCGCGGCATGAAAGCTTTG
Source organism: Mesorhizobium sp. M0408 (assembly GCF_040321495.1). Taxonomy (NCBI): domain Bacteria; kingdom Pseudomonadati; phylum Pseudomonadota; class Alphaproteobacteria; order Hyphomicrobiales; family Phyllobacteriaceae; genus Mesorhizobium; species Mesorhizobium sp. M0408. The sequence continues at coordinate 114,987 of NZ_JAMYRO010000009.1, forward strand.
TTCGCAATCTTTGGCGGCTTCGTGCTGACGCTCGCCGTATTCGCCAGCGGCCTCGCCTTCGCCACCTGGCTTATAATAGCCAAGCCGGTACGGCCGGCCGCCCCGGTCTCCAGCGTCGCCGAACTGTGGACCAGGGACCCGCGACCGGTGAACCCGGCCTCGCAGCGCCTGGAGCGCCTCCCGGCCCGCCCGGTCCCCGTTCGCACCTCGGAAGTTGATCGCAGCTCGAAACCCGCCGATGCCGCAGCGTCGACAACCGATATCACCGCGACCGGCTCTATCCAGCCACCAGCGGAAGAGCAGCAGACGCTACCCGCCGCCCATGTCGAATGGTGCGCCAGCCGCTACCGCTCCTACCGGCCGGACGACAACCGCTACACGTCCTACAGCGGACAACAGCGCCCCTGCATCTCGCCCTATCTCGACATCACCGATGACGGCAGCTACGTCGAGGCGAGCGATAGGTCGTCACTGGAGGGCTACCCGCCATCGGACGAAACCGGCGCCGCCGAGCTCTCATTCGACCACGTGCAATACTGCTTCAGCCGCTACCGGTCATATCGACCGGAGGACAACAGCTATCAGCCGTATTCGGGCGGGCCGCGCAGGCAGTGCGAGTAGGCAGGCCGTGGGGTGGCTGGCGGCCGCAGTGCATGGCGCCTTGTGCGACCCCACCCAACGATCACGCAGATTTCTTGGATCGTTCGGGTTGGCGTGGCGTTCATCCGATACCCAAAGGAGAAATCAACATGGGCGACGACCGGGAAGACAAGATTCGTGAGCGCGCATACCAGATCTGGGAACGCGAAGGCGGGATCCATGGCGATCCCGAGCGGCACTGGCACCAGGCCGAGGCCGAGATCGACAGGGAGGCAGCCCTGCCGCTGACGGCAGGCGATGCTTTGCCGGAAACCCGCGAGGTCGCGAGCTCCGACGTTTTGACGGTGGAGGCCCTGGCGATACGCACCGGCATATCGGGCGAACAGGCGCAGGAGCTGATCGACAGGCTGGGCAACGACCGGGCGGCGATCGAGCAAGCCGCGCGCAACCTCAAGGGGAAGCAGCAACTCGGGGAGTGACAGATGATCAGAAAACTCAAAGACGGAAAATACCGCCTCTATTCGCGCAAGAAGGACGAAAAGACCGGCAAGCGCCGCAATCTCGGCACCTTCGATACCCGCGAGGCCGCCGAAAAGCACGAACGCGAGGTGCAGTATTTCAAGAGGCATTGAGGGGAGTGCTGTCGCTTCCCAGGCAGCCGCGCCGGAGGGCAGCCTCCTGGCGGCTGTCCAGCGTCACGATGTGGTCCTTGGCGGTGCCTCCAGCGTTCCTGTTGAAATTGAACAAAACGGGAACAAAAATGTCAAGAGCGAATTGACTCTGCGAGGAATGCCTTCCTATTTGTCAGTAGGCGGGGCGGTTGCTCACAAATCGAGGAGAGCCGCGATGGGCAGACGAAAAAGCCGGTTTGACAGGCTGTCGGCGAGGGATGCGGAGGCGATCATCAGGGACGCTTTGAGCCTGCGCAAGACGGTGCTGTCGTCGCAGCTGCATCTGAAGGCGCATGGCGAGCTGTTCTGGCAGCTTTGCGGGCTTCTCGAGAAATTGCACGGGGTGCTGGCCAGCGTCGCGGAGAAGGAGCCTGATTACCGGATGGCGGAGCTTGGCCTGCTTCCGCTGCCCGAGGATTACTCGACCCGGAAATGAGCCATGGCCGGGCCGATGGACAGCGTTGGGCGTGCCGCCAAGGCCAACATGCTGCTCATCGTGGAGTGCGGCCATTGCTACCATGTCGGACGGTTCAGGGCGAATGACGTGGCCCAGGTGGTGGGCTGGAACAAGCCGCTGGAAGCGATCAGGTTCAGGTGCAAGCGATGCAGCCGCAAGGACACGACGGTGAAGACGCAGTTCATCGACCAGGATCATCCGCCAAAGGGCTACATCTGGGTGCTGCAGAAGTTCAAGCGCTAAAATAATGAGCCTTGCACCGGCGCCTGTTGCGGAAACTTGATCTGCGTCGCCGGCTTGTCGACGATCACCAGCGCATCATCGGGCGCCGTGCGCTGCAGATGCCTTGCCTTGGACCATGGCGCCGTCAGCCAGGTCTCGGTTTCTTCCGGCGTGGCCAGGATCACCGGCATTGCCTTTTCGTGGATCGGCGCGACCAGCGCGTTGGGCTGGGTCGTCATGAAGCCATAGACCTGGTGATCGGCAGGGCGGTCCTTGACCTTGCGAAGGCCATGCCAGCGCGTCCACAGGCCGGCAAAGAAGAATAGCGGGCGGTCCTCGCCGAGTGCAAACCAGTAGTTGCGCTGAATGCCGGTCTCGGGGTCCTTGTCGCCGGGCGTCGGGCTGGGCTCGGCGAAGCTGGTGACGGGCACCACGCAGCGGTTCTCGATGCCGAGATATTGCTGCCAGTGGCCGTATTGCGGATTGCGGATATTAGTGGTGCCGTAGTCGGCCTTGCCCTTGACCCGCTCCAGTGGCGTCGGCATGCCCCACAGCAGATTGGCCAATTCGCGTTCGCCGTCCGGCGCGTTGCGCACCACCGGGCCGGGCTGGTTGGGATAGATGTCGATGGAGGGTTCGAGATTGCCGAGGATGTCGCGCAAGGCGCGGGTCCACTGGCGGATAGCCTCCTGGCTGGTCGTGATGTTGTAGAGATTGCACATTTTCAGGCCGTTCCCGGATGCTCAGGCATCTTGTTGGAAACGGCCTGGAATTTCCAGCGCTGTCCGTTGGGTTGCTGACACGGCAGGCCGTGTCAGCAATGGCTTTGTGAGACCTACCGCGCCGATTGTCTCATAGCTTGTGCGGCTACCGCCGCGAGAAAAGCCCTCGCCGCGGCATCGCAGGCCGCTCGAGACGGGCCTTTGGCGAAAAGAAGAAGCTCGGCGGCTCGAATGTTGAGCCCGTGCTTCCTTGCGAATGTGGCTAGATCGTAAGGCTTGTTGTCGTAAGGTTCGTCGTAGTCGATCGTCAGATCGTAGTTTTCTTTCATTTTCTTCCTCCCGTTAGCGATCTCCCCCCTCCTGTCGCTAACGCAAAATTAACGTCGATGGCGGCGGGCGAGTCCACCAATCAGAGATTGTGTAAAAAACGTACGAGCTCGCATGCTCGCCCTCGCAACGGGCCTGCGAGCAATCGCCGCCGACCGGACCGGTCGAAAGAGCCGATTATGATGGCAATGTTGGAAAGGCTGCCACGGCCTGGTGCTACGAGGTGTCCGCGACGCCTAGCGTGCCTAAATGGCCGGCATTTTCATCTTCCAGGCCCCGGTCCGCAGCCGGCCTCTTTGGGTCCGGCTAAAGGATAAATCCGGCTAATAACACCGTAAGGAGCAGCGACAGCGGAACGGCCGCAAGACACCAGATCTCCAACGTGTTGTTTTGCATCGGGTCCATCATCAGCCTCACTTTTTGGTTTGTCATTGTGACACTAACGGTTGGTCGGAGGTAGCGGTTCCAAGCGACCCCGTTCATAGAGCGCTGCCTGTGCTGCATATTAGCAACAGCTTGACGACCGCTGAGCCCGTACCGCTTGGACAACTTCACTGGCGCCGGTGGATGCGTATTCCGCAGGACTGCAAGCGCCCCTCGGCATCAGTCGTGCGGGGATCGATCGCCGCCCATCATCAGCGCCGAGCCGGTCATGCCCCGGAACCCAATGGCTGCATCTATCTCCGGCCGAAGTTTCGCTACCACCGAGCCGATCCGATGTTCACTCCAGCCAGCGATGCGCGTTTACAGGGACCTAAGTCTGACCTGCCTGCGCAATGGTCTTGTGTACGGCCGGCGTCGGGAACAACTGCGCCCGTCTTCAGTTGATGGCGTCACCTCCTCGAGGAGACATCGGCGCAGAATCAGTCCCTTCATGCGCTGATTAGGGTCCGCCTGCCATTGCTGGATTTGGCAGGCGGACCCTTGGTTCGGTACGCTCCAGATGGAAAGCGGGTAAGCTCGGGATCACTCATCATCCCAGAAATCCCGTAGAGACATATGGCGGAGGTCTTCCTCGCCCCTGAGATGCTTGACCTGGCTTGACATCCGAGACGACCTCCCAGCGCGCGCATGCAGCGGGGTCGCCCTCAGCCTTCCAGCGCCTCGTGCTGGTAAAGCTCGTCCATGCTGAGCGTCGCCAGGGCGGCGAACGGTGCCTGCTTTTTCACGCGGCCGTGGCTCAGGATCACGACGTCGTCGCAGAACGAGATGGTGCTGCGATGATGGCTGATGACGATGGTGGTGCGACGGCCGGCGCGCGACTTGAGCGTCTCGACGATTGCCGCTTCCGACAGGCCGTCCACCGCATTGGTGGCTTCGTCGAGGATGAGGATATCGGGATCGCGCACCAGCGCCCTGGCCAGCGCGATCCGCTGCCGCTGTCCCGCCGAGAGATTGACGCCACGATAGCCGACGACCGTCCAGTAACCCTGCGGCAGTTGCTCGATGAAGCCATGCGCTTCGGCCAGTTTTGCCGCGCGCTCGGCGTCATCGGCCGAGGCCGCGTCCTGGCCGTAGATGATGTTGTCGAAAATCGTGCCGTCGACCAGCTCCAGCTCCTGGCTGGCGAGCGCGATGTGCTTTCGCCATTGGCTGGGGTCGATGCGGTCCAGAGGCGATCCATCAACGAGAATCCTGCCGCTATCCGGTTCGACGAAGCGGCACAAAAGGTTGACGATCGTCGTCTTGCCGGCGCCCGACCGGCCGATCAGCGCGGTCGAGCGGCCGCTACCGATATCGAAACTCGCCGCATGCAGCACCACCGCGCGCTGCTCCGAGCCGGAATAGGTAAAGGTGACGTCCTCGAACTTGATGCCTTGGCTGAGCCCGGGGAACGCTGCGCTGCCTTGCGGCGGCTGGGGCTTGTCGGACGGGTCCAGCATCCACGTCACCTCTTCCAGCGATCCGCTGAGGCCCTGCAGCTGGCTCCAGGCCATTTGCAGCGACCGCATGTAGGGCTGCAGCCGGTAGAGCAGGATGACGAAGGCGACGATCAGCGGGAAGGAAACATTGGCGAACCAGGCGCCGATCACCACCGCCAGGAACAGCATGGCGTGCAGAACCTCGGTCAGCGGCGGCAACGCTCCCTGGCGGGTTAAAAGCACGAACGCCGCCCGGCGCACCGCGTCGGATGCCTGGTCGAAAGCCGCTTTCTCGCGTTGCTCCTGGCCAAAAATGCGGATCAGCCGCCCGGCATGCACCAGATGCAGCATCTGCGATGCGAGCTGGCTGTTGCGGGAGGCGACGCTGCGGCTCGGCGCCTTCAGATTGGCCGACAGCACGGCGTGCGCGACCTGGACCAGCGCCAGCCCCAGCGTCACCAGCAGCGTCATCTGCCACGACAGGAGCAGCAGGAAGGTCAGGAGGATGATTGCGGCCGACGCGTTGACGATTGCTCCCAGCGTGATCTGGATGGCATCCGAGGCCCGCCAGGATTCGTTGGAGATGATGTTGAGCAGCCGTCCGGGGCTTTGCTGCAGGAAGAACGGGTAGCCCACCCGCAGCAGCTGCTCCGACAGCGCGCTGCGGATCGAATGGCTTGCCTTGCCGTAGATGAAGGTGGTCAGCAGCGTGTTGGCAAAGGCGAACAGGTTCTTCAGCACGATCGAGCCGAGAATCGCGACCGAAATGACGATCAGCCGGTCGCGCTCGCTCAAGCTCGATCCGACATGCTGGAAGACGGCGGAGAAGCCAGCCATGCCGGTCTGCCCCTGTTGCCCCATGATTATGTTCAGCAACGGAATGATCAGGCCGATACCAAAACCTTCAAGCGCGGCGCTGAGCAGCCCGAGCACCACCACGGCAGGAAGCAGGCGCAACTGCTTTCTTCCGAGCGCGCGGCGCAGCATCGGCAGGCTGGGCGGCATCAATCGCATGGTGGCGGATCACCTCGCCTCGGCATTTGCCTGTTGCTCCTGTCGCATTTGCGCCGGCTGCGGCGATTTCGCCAGCAAAAGCACCGCGAATTTGGCTGCGCCGAGCAAATTCATGCCGACGATCGGCCAGTGCGACAGCTTGAGTTCACGGTCGAACAGAGGGCCTTTCACCAGTTCGCGCAAGGCCGCCCTCATCGACCAGTAGCAATGCCGAAGCAGCCACGGCGCGTGGCGGATATGTTTCAGGCAAAGCCCGCCATTACCCATGCTGTAGTCGCGGTGCAGCTTTTCGATGGCCTTGCGGTCGCGCCGGCCGTGATGGTGATAGATGGTCATGTCGGGCACATATTCGACCGGAATCCCAAGCAGCACCGCCCGCACCAGATAGTCCGTATCCTCGGCGGAGCGCAGCGGGCCGCCGGCGCCGAACCGTTCGTCGAAACGGCCGATGCGGGCGGCAACATCGCGGTGCATCGTCATGTTGCAGCCAAGCACGAAGCCGCCGGGATGGACATCCGGCGTAAGCCGCGCGCGCACCGGCGACCGCTTGATGGTGAACGGCAGGTCGCGAGGATCGCCGATCTCGACGCGGCCACCGCGGATGACCCGTTCGCCGGCCGCATAGTGCCGCTGCAGATCGCGCAGATAATCCTTGTGGACAGCGCAATCATCGTCGACGAAGACCAGCACGCGGCCCCGCGCCCGCTCCAGCCCGGCGTTGCGCGCGGCCGCCAATCCGGGTCGCGGCTCGCGAATGGCCGTGAACGGAATGTCCGAAAGTTCGGCTATGCCGGCCAGCCGTTTGGCCGTGCTGTCGGTCGAGCCATTGTCGACAACCACCAGTTCGGCAGAGAAGGCAGCGTAGGCGCGGCACGCGGCCTGGATCGACTTTATGCAAGGCTCGAGCACGTTGACGCGGTCGCGTGTGCAGACAATGAAGCTGACCTCCGGTGCCGGCCCGTGCTGCGGCCGGGGCGACATGGCCGCCGGCACCGTCGAGCGGCCGCGCTGCTGGAGCTGATGGGATTTGACGAACATGCGCTGCTAGCTCAACTGGTTCGAAGGCAAAACCGCCGCGGCCGGCACGGACTGCAGATACCGCGACAAGGCATCCACCTGCCTGGTGACCGACATCGAGGCGAGACTGAAGCGCGGCGCGAAGGCACCGGTGCGAAACACGTACTGCTCGCGCCGCCGGATGAGTTTCCATTTCGCCGTCCGCGTCAGGAATTCGTGCATCAGCTGCGGCTGCCTTTCCCCCGATATCAGCTGGTAGAGGAAATAGAACAGGTTCAGCGTGCCAGCCTGGTAGCTCGGCCTCGTCTCGGCCGGCAGCGCGGCAATCCTTTCTTCAAGCGCAAGGATCCATTCGGCGGCACGGCGAACCGTGTCCATCGACGGGACTTCACCGATGCCGCGGAGGTCCTGCGTCTCTTGTACGAGCCCTTCGCGCTCGAGGTTCTCGGCGACGATCTTCAAATGCGTCCTGCGCATTTCGCGCTTGTGCCTGTTGGTCACGCTGTCGTCATGGATACGATAGGCGATCAGGCTTTCGGGGATCATGGCCGCCGGGTAGCGGTCGGTCAGCCGCCTGAACAGGTCGAAATCCTCGGCATGCTTGTAGCTGGTATCGTAATATAGAACATCTTCTTCTATGACATTCCTGTTGTATACCACGGTGGAATGCATGAAGATCGTGAAGAACATCGACAATATACGCAGCGGATTGTCCTGGAATATCGGATCGGGCGAACCCCTGACGACGCGGTTGCCGAGCAAGGTATCGAAACCCGCGCCGCATAGAGCGAGGTCAGGCTGCTGGTTGAACAGCGCGACCTGCCGCGACAGGCGCTGGGGATAGGCGATGTCGTCGGCGTCCATCCTGGCGACCAGATCGCCGCGCGCCACGGCCAGGCCTTCGTTCAAAGTTGCGATCAGGCCACGGTTTTCGCGTGAGATGATCGAGATGCGGCTGTCGGCCTGGCGGTATTTCTGCAGGATCTGCAGCGAGTTGTCGGTCGAGCCGTCATCGATGGCGATGACCTCCAGACGATCGTAATCCTGCCGCAGGATGCTGCCCAGCGCAGCGGCGAGATAAGGTCCCGCATTGTAGATCGGCAGCAGAACTGACACCAAGGGAGCAGCCATGATCAGCTCCGATCGGTTCGTCGCAGCTTGCGTGGCAACGGTGAAGTGCCACCATCAAGCGGCCTGCCCAGATATGCTCCCGCCGCGAGCCATCCGGCATTGCCCACGTCAATGCCTGCCGGGATGGCGCCGCGGCCTTTTCGAGCAACATAGGGGAAGTGGCGCTTGAGGCTGTTGAGCGGCTTCTCGAAAAGCAGCCACGAGACCGAAGCCAGCATGAGCGTTGCCGTTCCCGCCACCAGAAACCGCCCGGGCCCTTGCTCCGAGACGTTGAGCGGGATCCACGGCTGCGATTTGACGACCAGCGCCAGCACTATGGGATGGTAGAGATAGACGCCGTAGCTGATGCGGCCAAGGCCAAGCAGCGGCGGCAGTTCGAGAAGTTTTCCGATATAGCCGCCAACCCCTGTCGAACAGCTTGCAACGATGACCACCAGCGGTACGAGAGGCAGGATCTGCAACAGCAGCCAGAGGCCCCATTCCTGCACCGGATTTGCCGGCGCCGGCGCAAACCACTGCAGAACGAAAAACGCCGCCGCGAGCCCCGGCCAGCCATTTCGAAGCCATTGCGGCAAGCCGGCTGTTCTTGACCGGTAGGCGGCAAGCAGCGCGCCTGACGCCAATGCGTCCATCGACGCCGGCGGCAGCAGGTCGCGTGCCAAACCCGGCGTTCCAGCGATCGGCCAATAAAACCGATAGGCCAGCGACAGCACGATAACGCCGATGCAGATCGATTCCAGGCGCCGGCGCGGCGCCAGCAGGACGATCAGCGGCCAGACGATATAGAACTGCTCCTCGATGCTCAGGCTCCAGAAATGGCAGAGCAGCCAGGGCGTCCATTCATTCTGCGCCGCGTACCAGAAATTCGACAGATAGAACGCATGCCAGACCAGCGATCCTCTAGACTGCTCCAGGTCCACCAACCAGACGAAACCCAGCACGGCGAAATAGGGCGGGAATATCCGCAGCGCCCGCCTGATATAGAAGGATCTCAGCGCCGGTCCGGCTTCGAATTCGGCGGCCGAGCGGGCTTCGAGCAGCAGGCGGGTGATCAGAAAGCCGCTCAGCACGAAGAACAGACGCACGCCGATATGGCCCCAGAACGAGGACCCTCCAGCCGCGAAGAAATGGGAGTACAGCACCATCGTCACGGCGATGGCCCTCAGCGCGTCCAATTGGGTGTCGCGCGCATTTCCCATTAGTGACGTACGCCGGCGGGACGGCGAAACTGCCAATCGGTCAATATAGCGGCTTCGTTCACGGCGCATTCCAATCGGAAGCGCCCCCCTTGCGCAGAATAGGACCACCATTGTGCAACGCAACACAAAAAGTTGACACATTTGAAACAGGAACGTGAGGCACGGCTAATAAAAGCCAAAAACAGCAGGAACCAGCCCGAATTGTCCATTTTTGACGATTTTCTCGCACTCCCTTGGCCCGCCGATATCGGCGGCAGGGTGCTGCGATGCAGCATGTTCGCCGCCATCACGGGCGCGCAAGATCTGGGTCTGGACACAGATGCCCCCCACAGGACCGGCCGGCAACCGACGCTCGGCGACCTTTTTGCTGCGCTGGCGCGGCCTGCTGTTAACGCGACAACAGTGGGAGCAAGCGCAAGCTTCCCGCCTCCGAGTTACGCCTCCTTGCTGGCATTCGCGAGCACCACTGCGCGACGCTCCGGGAGCCCCAATCCGACGAGCGCGCCGGCGAGCGAGAGCAGAGCGGAGACGTCGATTGCCGAGGTGAAGCCATCGCTGAACGCGTCGGTGGACGAGAAGCTTCCAGTGCCGGCGAACACCGCACCGGCGATCGCGATCCCGGATACGCCACCGAGGAAGCGGAATGTGTTGAACGTGCCGGCAGCCTTGCCGACCTCCGGCCGGGCGACCGCATTGAGAACCGCGTTCTGCGCGGCAGGCATGGCCATCGACACGCCGGCACCGGTAATGATCAGCGGGGCGACTAGCTGGATATAGGGCAGATCAGGTGCTGCGATCTGCGCCAGCCAGGCCATTCCAGCCGCTTGCAGGATCAATCCGGCCACGACAAGCCAGCGCTCGCCAACGCGGTTGATCAGGCTGCCGGCGATCGGTGCGACCACGAAAAGCGTGGCGGTCCAAGGCAGCAATCCCATGCCGGCGCCGAGCGGCCCACGGCTCTGGGCAAACTGCAGAAACTGCGGCAACAGGAACACGAGCCCGTACATGGCGGCGCAGAGCAGGAAGTTCGCCCCTACGCCCGAGGAGAATGCGCGCGCCTGAAAGAACCGCAAAGGCAGCATGGGCTCACGGGTACGCAGCTGCCAAAGGACGAATGCGATGGCCAGAAGCAGCCCGGCCGTCAGCGCCGACAGCACTTCAGAGCTGCTCCAGCCCACGATGTTGCCGCGCATCAGGCCCCAGACCACTCCGAATGCCGCCGCAGTTACCAGCACGACGCCGAGGACATCGATTGCCGTGCCCGGCCCGTAACTCTCCGGAATCCGACGCATCACCAGCGGGATGAGAACGATGCCGACCGGGACATTGAGCCAGAAGATCCAGTGCCAGGAGAGCCCTTCGGAAATCGCACCGCCCGCCATCGGGCCGATGATCAGGGCCAGGCCGGTGATGCTGCTGAAGATACCCAGCGCCTTGCCTCGCTCCTCCGGGGGAAAAGCGACGCTCAGCAGCGCCATGGCCAGCGGCATGACCATTGCGGCACCTGCGCCCTGGACCGCACGGGCCGCAATCAGCAATCCGGCATTGCCAGCGAGCGCGCAGGCAACCGACGCTGCGACGAACAACGCCAATCCGGCAACGAGCGTACGGCGGCGGCCGAACCGGTCACCGAGCGCAGCCCCGGTCATGAGCAGGACGGCAAAACTCAAATTATAGGCGTTCATCGTCCATTGCAGCGTCTCCAGCGAGGCATCGAGCTCGACCCGCATCGTGCTCAATGCGGTCGCCACAACCATCGCATCGAGAACGACCATCAAGGAGCCTATCGACGTGAGGGCGAGAACCCAGACCTTCGTTGATCCCGCACTTTGCTTGCTCATGACTATGGCGCCTCCGGCTTGAACAAAGGGCTAGCCAAGTTCACGAGCCCATGATCCAGAGACGCGTAGGGATCATGAAAAGATTCCAGCTAGAGAAAGTTTTTTCGACCGAATCCTTTTGCCATCGTCGAGCGTCTATAGGACGCTGCGCCCGATGGCGGGCGCCTCTGCCTGGGAGATACGCATGAAATCGACCCTTGTGCGATGACCGGATCCGCAATCGGCACGCCAGAAGGACGGGAGCCATTTGACCGGCTGCTCGGCGAATTACGGCCGAAACTGCACCGTTATTGCGCCCGCATGACCGGTTCGGTGATCGATGCCGAGGATGTCGTCCAGGAAGCTACGGTCAAGGCGCTCGAGGCGTTCCCCGGGACCGGGCCGATAGCCAATGTCGAGGGCTGGCTGTTTCGCATCGCGCACAATGCCGCGCTCGACCACCTACGCCGTCGTGCCAGGTTGGATGCCGCGCATATCGTTGAGGATATCGATATGATCCCTGACCCCGGTATGTCGGCCGAGGGTCGACACACCGCAGCCGCAAGCCTGCAGACCTTCATGCGCCTGCCCGCGACGCAGCGTAGCAGCGTCATCCTCATGGATGTGCTCGGCTATACGATCGAAGAGGTCGGCAACATTATCGACAGCAGCGTTCCGGCGGTGAAAGCCGCACTGCATCGCGGCCGTTTGCGCCTGCGCCAGGTCGCCGGCGAGCCTCACGATCGGCCTGTGCCGGTGTTGGCCGAGGCCGAACGGGCGCGTCTGGCAGCCTATGTAGAGCGGTTCAACGCCCGCGACTTCGATGCGATCCGCGACATGCTGGCCGAGGACGTCCGGCTTGACCTCGTCAACCGGCTCCGGGCGAGTGGCCGCACGAAAGTGGGCCGGTACTTCCATAATTACGCGGGTATCCACGATTGGCGGCTGCTTCCAGGCCTGGTGGATCGGCAGCCAGCCATTCTGGTGATCGATCCGGACGACTCGGCCAGAGGGCTAAAATATTTCATCATGCTGGAATGGGCCGGCGACAGACTGGCGAGAATTCGCGATTTCCGCTATGCGCGCTACACGCTTGATGGCGCCGAGGTGGTGCCTCTGCTTGCATAGCAATTCGCGTTTCATAATGCCGAACACTGCCAGCTATTTTTGGATCGCGGCCGCTTGCCATCCAAGCGGCCGCCCTTTTCCGCCGATCCTGCTTTAAGCCGGTTGCAACTCCCTGCGCGGCAGCGGCGGGAAGGCGATCGCAATCGCCATCGCGCCAAGCCCGACAAGGGCCGAGCCGATGAACAGCCAGGAATAGCTGGCATAGGCATCGAACACCATGCCGCCGGCGAGCGGGCCGAAAGCCATGCCGAGGCTGGACAGCATGGTTACGGCACCGAACACCGTGCCGAGGATGCGCTGGCCGAAATATTCCCGCGCCAGCACCGCATAGAGCGGCATGACGCCGCCATAGGTGGCGCCGAAGATGACGGCGAGCGTGTAGAATTGACCAAGCTCGCTGACCGCCAGATAGGCGGCGATGACCACGGCCTGTATGGCCAGCCCGGTGATCAGCACCGGCTTGACGCCCAACCGATCGGCAAGCACGCCGTAAAGCAGCCGGCCACCCAGCCCTGCCAGGCCCTCGATACTGTAGATGCTGACCGCCGCCATCGGCGCTATGCCGCACAGCATCGCATAGCTCACCATGTGGAAGATCGGCCCGGAATGCGCCGCGCAGCAGGCAAAGAAGGTCAGTCCCAACACGATGAATTGCGGCGAGCGCAGCGCCTGCGGAACCGTCATGCCGGCACCCTCGGCGGCAACGCTTGGGGTAGCGCTGTCGGCAGCGGGTTGGGGCGGCTGGCGCACCAGAAGCGCGGCCGGCAGTAGCAGCACCCACGCGGTTAAGCCGATGTCGAACATCGCGGTGCGCCAGTCGTAGGCCGAAATCAGCCAGCGGGCGAACGGCGAGATGGTCATTGGCGCCACGCCCATGCCGGCCGAGACCAGCGAGACGGCGAGGCTGCGGTTCGTGTCGAACCAGGCGGAGGTCAGCGCGATCATCGGCGCGAAGAAGGCGCTTGCCGCGAGGCCGACGAGCACGCCGTAGGCCAACTGGAAAACGAGCAGCGAACCGGTGCGGCTGGCCAGGACCAGCGCCAGGCCGAGCAGCACGGCGCCGGTCATGACGACGATGCGGGCGCCAAAGCGGTCGTAAATGGCGCCCCAGGCGAAGCCGCCGAGGCCCATTACCAGGAAGTTCAGCGTCATCGCACTCGATATGCCGGCGCGTGACCATTGTGTGTCGAGCGCCATCGGTTCGAGAAAGATCGCCAGCGAGAACATCGCCCCGAGGGCGACACAGGTCATCAGCGCGCCAGCCGCGACGATAACCCAACGATAGGGAAGGCTCATTTCACTTTTCTCCCATGCCGGAAGCGTTGATACGGCACGACCTTTTCGAGCTCCGCCGAGCCGCTTGCGTCCGAAGGACGTTGGACATGTCTTGAATCCGACAATCCGGTTGCATTTTTTATCCAGTCGGCGCGATGGCGCCGTTCCACGGCTTTCTGGATTGACCGCGCACCATTCGAAGCTAGATTTCCAACCGGCGATCAGGAGCTGTCAAGCATGGCAAATCAGGAACTTCATCGCGGCCGTCTCATCGACCACCTCCAGTTGGTGGTCAGGGATCTCAAGGCCAGCCGTCGTTTCTACGAGGCGGTTCTCAACGTGCTCGGCATACCGATCGGTGGCGCCGGCAATGATTATTTCTGGGCCGACGAGCTGTTCATCTCCAGCCCCGACAGCCCGGCGGCCCTGGGAAAGCTGACCGGGCGCCACCACCTGGCCTTCCAGGCAAAGGACCGCGCGATGGTCGATGCCTTCTACAAGGCCGGCCTCGACGGCGGCGGCACCGACAATGGCGCGCCCGGCGAACGATCCTACCATCCCGGCTATTACGCCGCCTTCCTGCTCGACCCCGACGGCAACAATATCGAGGCCGTCCACCACGGCCCGGCCAGCCGCAGCGCCGATTCAGTGAAGATCACCTTCTAGCTTCCGGTAAGGGTGGTTCGCTTGCGCAAACGGCCGGCACGGTTGGTCTCTGGCAAAAGCTGGGTGTTTGCGTCATAGACCATGCGTCTGTCCTATCGCGTCAGCGCAGCCATTTGGCCTGCAAGGAAATCGACGAACAGCCGCGCACGGACCGGCAGCTGTCGCCCGTACGCATGGACGATGTGCACCGGCATGGTTGGCATCGCCACCTCGGGCAGGATGCGGACCAGGCGACCCGTGTCGAGATCGTTCTGCACGGCAAACCGCATCAGATGCGCGATGCCGGCGCCGGCAAGTGCCGCATTGCGGATGGCGCCGCCGTCGTCGGTGTCTAACCGCCCATCCGGCACGATCATCGTACCGTCGGCAAACGTGACCGGATAAGGCCGGCCAGCCATCTGGTGGCGGACGAATTCATGGTCCCGTAAATCCTCGACCGATGCCGGACGGCCGCGCCGCTCGACATAGGCTGGTGAGGCCACCAGCATGATCGGCAGATTGGCGATCTTGCGCGCGACGAGCCCAGTGTCTGAGAGCGGCCCCATGCGCACCGCAACGTCATAGCCTTCGCGGATCAGGTCGGCGTGGCGGTCGGTGACGCTGAGCTCGACCTTCACTTCGCCATGCTGCGCAAGGAACGCTTGCGACCATGCGGCGATCAGGCCGCGACCGAGTTCGACCGGCGCTGTAACGCGCAGCAGGCCGCGCGCCGTATCGGCCATCTGGACGATGTCTTCGGCATCGTCCAGCGCCCTTAGCAGCGGCGCCACGCGCTCGTAGTAGGCGAGGCCTTCGCTGGTGAGCCCGAGCCGACGCGTCGAGCGCTGGATCAGCCTGACGCCGAGCCGGCGCTCGAGCCGCGCCACGCTTTTCGACACCGCCGACGGGCTGGAGCCGACCAGCCGGCTGGCGGCATGGAAAGAGCCGGCATCGACGGTTCGGACGAAGGCGACGAGACCGGCGGTCTTTTCGAGGATGGTGGTCATTCCGGAATTCCAGGCACGAAAGAACGGATTGTGGGCACCATAATACGCGTTTCGATCATGATTAAATACCGCTCATCGCCAACAAAGGAGAGATTTGATGAGCAAACTGAACGGCAAGGTCGCCATCGTCACCGGCGCCTCCAAGGGTATCGGCGCCGCCATCGCCAAGAGTCTTGCCACGGCCGGCGCCGCAGTGGTCGTCAACTACGCCTCGTCACGGGAAGGCGCCGACCGCGTCGTCGCCGAGATCGAGGACCGTGGCGGCCGCGCCGTCGCCGTCCAGGGCGACGTGTCGCAAGCGGCTGATGTGCGCCGCCTGTTCGAGGCGGCGAAATTGGAGTTTGGCGGGCTCGACATACTGGTCAACAATGCCGGAGTCTTCGCATTCGAGCCGCTGGAAGCGGTTACCGAGGCCGAGTTTCATCGCGAGTTCGACACCAATGTGTTGGGCATCATTCTGACCACGCAAGCAGCGGTGAACCATTTTGGCGCGGGCGGCGGCAGCATCATCAACATAAGCTCGGTCGCCAGCCGCAATCCGCAGCCGAACTCGCTCGTCTACGCCGCGACCAAAGGTGCGGTGGACACGATCACGCTGTCGATGTCGCGGGAGCTCGGCGCACGCAACATCCGCGTCAACGCCATCGCGCCCGGCGGCATCGATACCGAGGGCCTCGCGCGCATCGGCATCGTCGGCAGCGAATTCGAGAAGCAGATCATAGCCATGACGCCGCTCGGTCGCTTCGGCCTGCCCGACGACGTCGCCCGCGTCGCGGTGTTCCTCGCCTCCGACGAAGCGTCCTGGCTGACCGGCGAGCGCATCACCGCCTCCGGTGGCTGGCGATAGGCATGGAGGGCGCGAACCTGCCGGCTCGCGGACCGTGCTACTCGCGGCGCGACGCACTGCAATCGATGACGAGAGCGATCTAAGCCCTATGTAGCAGCGAGGGAGGAGCGCCGTGCGCCATCGATGACGGCGAGATGCCAGGGAGGTAACGGATGACGGGCGACGAAAAAGCAATCCGAAAGCTGGTCGAGACGTGGATGGATGCGAGCAAGCGTGGAGACATCGCGACCGTCCTCAGCTTGATGACGGACGACGCGATCTTCATGGTTCCCGGCCGGGAACCCTTCGACAAGGAGATCTTCGCGGCAGCCGCGCGGGAGACGGCCGGCGTTCATATCGACGGCACGAGCGATATCGTGGAACTACAGCTTCTCGGCAATTGGGCCTTCATCCGCAGCCGCATCAATATGACCGCGACTCCGCCGAATGGCGAGCCGGTCCATCGATCGGGATATGCGCTGACGCTCCTGCGCAAGGAGGCGGATGGTGAGTGGCGGCTCGCGCGCGACGCAAACCTGCTGACCCAGCAAGGCTAGAGCCGGTCTCCGGCATCTCTGCACCTAGGCGAAGATGCGATGCAGGTCGCTCTGATCCCCCTCCACCTGATCACACCGGCAAGAGGGCGTTCGGCTTGACATCGGCGATGGAGGCGAAAGTGTGCGTTTCGCGCACGCCAGGCAGTGGCAGGATGACCCGCTGCAGGAAATCCTGGAACACCGCCATATCGGCGATCCGCGCCTTGACCAGATAATCGAAACCACCAACCACCATATGGCACTCCAGAACCTCCGGAGCTTTCGCCACGGCTTCGGCGAAGCGGTCAAAGACATGCGGCGCCGTGTGGTCAAGCCGGACCTCGATGAACACCAGCGTTCCCCGGCCGACCTTGCGCGGATCAAGCACGGCCCTGACCGCGGTGATGAACCCGTCGCGGAACAGGCGCTTCACCCGCTGGCTGGTTCCGGTCGGCGACAACCCGACGCGCCCGGCAAGATCAAGCGTCGTCCGACGGCCGTCTTCCTGGAGCAGCCTGAGCAGGCTGCGGTCTATCTGGTCGAGATCCTCCATTCCACAATCCACGCTATCTCAGAGATTTTTGTGCTTATTTCACGCAGAGATGCCAAAAACAACGTATTTCATCACATAAAACGTCGCAATAACCTGCGCTTCCCTCTCTCACCTAAGCAAACGCGGTGAGCCGATTTCGACGACCACAGGAGTGCAGGATGACCAAACAAGCGTTCAGCCCAGCCGGCAGGAGTGCGGCGGAAATCAGCAAGGGAGCGACCGAGATCCTGGTGCTGAGCGAAGCCGACGTGATGGCATGCATCGACCTCAGCCAGCTTCTCGATGTTCTGGAAGACGGCTTCAAGGTGCTGTCACAAGGCAAGGTCGTCAATCCACCCCGACCACAACTCGACATCCCCGGGGCCGGCTACAGCCTCGCCATGCCGGCCTGGATGGAGGGCATGAACCTGACCGTCAAGATCGTCAACGTCTTCGAAGGCAACCTGGCCAAGAACCTGCCCAGCCACCTTGCCACCATCAGCCTGTTCGATCCGCTGTCCGGCCTGCCGGTCTGCATCATGGACGGCACCTTCATAACCGCAGTGCGAACCTCCGGCTCCGCCGTGCTGTCGGTGCGCGCGCTTGCGCGCCGGGATGCCAGGATAGCGACCGTGGTGGGCGCCGGCGTGCAGGCCAACCAGCACCTGCATCTGTTGCCGCTGGTGCGCGACTTTGCCGAAATCCGTGTCGCTTCAAAGAGTTTCGACGATGCGGCAGCGCTTGCCCGGCTGCATCCGTCGGTGGTGGCGGTCGCCGACCTCGAGGCGGCAGTGCGCAGTTCCGACGTGGTGTGCCTGGCGACCCACTCCTACCAGCCGGTGATCGACGCAGGCTGGGTCCAGCCGGGCACGCATGTCTCGTCGGTCGGGGTGGCACCGCCCGGCGGTGAAATGCCGATCGAGCTCATCGGCAAATCCAGTCTTTTTGTCGAAACCAAGGATGCGTTCAAACCGACCCCGGTCGGCTCTTGCGAGCTTGCCGGCTTCGATCCGGCTTTCGGCACCGAGCTTGGCGCCATGCTGCTCGACCGCGCGCCGGGTCGCGTTTCGGATCAGCAGATCACCACCTACAAGGCGATGGGCATTGCCATGGAAGACATGGTCGCCGCCGACCTCGCCTATCGTTGCGCCCGGCGTCTGCGCAAGGGAAAGCTCATCGTGCTGTAGGCGCGCGCCGCGAGCCATGCGGGATCGACGGTGCTGACAATGGCGCTTTCGCGCAAGCGGCCGAGCTAAAGGCCGGCCCCTCAGGCCGGCTCGCGCTTCAGCGCCTGCGCCATGCAGTGAATGCCGCCGCCGGTCTTCGAGATCTCGCTCATGTCGATGGCCGCCACCTCGAAGCCGCGCGCCTTGAGCTGACCGATCAGCGTCTGGCTCGAGGTCGGCGCGATCACCCGGTCCTTGCCCAGCGACATGAAGTTGCAGCCGAGCGCCATGGTATCCTGGAACGGCACGTCGATGATTTCGTGGCCCTTGCCCTTCAGCCAGTCGACGATGCCCGGCTCCGTGCAGGCGAGGCAGACAGCGGTCAGTTTTTCAGCGATCGGCACCACCATCAGGTCGATATGGACATAATATTCGTCGATGAAGGCGATGC
This sequence comes from Mesorhizobium sp. M0408, assembly GCF_040321495.1. Taxonomy (NCBI): domain Bacteria; kingdom Pseudomonadati; phylum Pseudomonadota; class Alphaproteobacteria; order Hyphomicrobiales; family Phyllobacteriaceae; genus Mesorhizobium; species Mesorhizobium sp. M0408. Next base: position 133,595 of record NZ_JAMYRO010000009.1, read on the forward strand.
GGGTCTCCCAGCCCTCCTTGTCGAACCAGGCCTGCACTTGGCGCGCGCCCTCCTCCTGCGTGCGGGCGCCACCGCAGCCGATCAGCACGACGCCGTCCTCGATGACGTTGAAGTCGCCGCCCTCGAACGTGCCCGCGGTGACCATGTCGTAGATCGGGATGCCGAGCTTCTCATAGGTGCGGATCGCCGCGTAGTTCTCGCCGCGCCGCCACCATTGCGACATGGCGGTGATGATGGCGCCATACGGCGTCATGACGCTGGAATCGCGCGAGTAGACCTGCATCGGCAGCTCCGGCGTCGGCTCGTGCCAGTGGATGTTGACGCCGAAATGCTCATAGGCGGCGACCAGGTCCTTGTGCTGCGCCTGCGCGATCTGGACGTTGCATGGCGCTTCGCGCAGATGCTTGCGCGACAGCGAGCTGGTCGAGAGATGGCGCAGGAAATTCGGCGAGCCGAGCAGCACGTCGGTCAGCACGTCGGTCTCGTTGGCGAAGCCCCAGGCGGTCAGCGGCTTGGTTCCGCCGGCCGGGTTGCGGCGCTGCAGCGAAAACGGCTCGGTGACGATGCGGTCATGGACGGTCATGGGGTTTCTCCTCGTGAAGGGCGGCTTGGTTGATCATGCGGCTTGGTTGCCTGGTATCCACCAATCCCGTCCGCGCGGGGTGGTGATGTATTCCGGCCAGCGAAATCCGATTGGCGGATCGTAGTCGCAGAGCGGCGCGATCCAGTTCGAGCCACCGATGCCGCCGCCGGTGCGGGTGACGAATTCATCCATCGCAGCGTCGCGCGCAGCCTCGTCTTCCAACAGGCGAAGTGCTGCCAGCGCGACCGTCTTTGCGGCGCAGATGACCATCGGATCGATGGTGGCAGAAATGCCGCCCAGCGCATTCATCGCCCAGGACGGAAACGCGTGGCCGTTCTCGGATCGCAGCGCCGGCCGGGCGACGTAGAATCGTGCCGTCGGCGTGTGCCACGACATGTCGGTGTAATCGTCGGAGGTCGAATTGAGCTGCGACGGCGGCAGGTCGCGGCGCAGGATCGCCTCTGCATCCTGCGGCGCAATGAGCTGCTCCAGCTCGGCGATGAACGGCTCGTCGGTCGCCGCCCCGCCGGCATTGACCTGGATCTCGCGGGCGATCGCCTTGGCCGCCTCGTCCCAATGCGGCGGCCCAACTGTCGACAGCGCTTCATAGGCGATACTTGCCATGGCATGGTTGGCCAGCCCCGGCCGCGACTTCGACACCCAGTGCCGCTCATGGCGGCAGCCGCTCATCTTGGCTGCGGCTTCCGCATTGCGGTCGAGCATGGCGGTGACCTGCTCGGCCATCGCCAGCGTCGGCACGCGGATCATGTATTGGATCTCGGCCAGCCCGGCCGGCAGATTGTCGGCGGTCGCCTGGCCCGCCGTCAGGATCGCCTCGCTGATCGACCAGCCGCCCTGATGCGGCAGCATGGAATCGCGTAGCGCCTTGGAGGCCATATACATCATCATCAGCGCGTCGTTAGCGCCGGGCGCCCTGACCGCCGAATGCGCCTGCGGGATGGGTGCTGCATCGCTTGCGCGAACCCAATTTTCGGGTTCGTCGCACACAAAGCGGTAGATCATCGCATAGGCCGCACCGCAATGCGTGTCCCAGCGCGCGGTATTGCAGAGCGGCAGCATATAAAAAGGATGGAAGGAGACCATGCCCGCCAGCCCATCGTAATAGCCCTTCGCGGCATGGATCGGCTTCGATCCCCTCACCTTCTCCGCCGGCTCGCCGGTGAAGCGCAGCGTGCCTGATATGCCGTGGCGCTGCATCGCAGCCTTGGTCGCCAGCAGCCCGCCGAGGCTGGCAATGCCGAGGCCGGAATGCGGATCGGTGTGGCCGCCGGCCTGTTCGCCGAAGCCCGGACGCGGTCGCTTCACCGTCGCCGCATCCTGGCAATTGCCAGGCACCGCGTCGTACTCGGCATACATGCCGATGGTCGGGCCGGTCCCGTTGGTCCAGTGGGCGCAGAAGGCGGTCGGCATGCCGCCCGATCCTTCCTCGACCGAAAACCCTTCGTGCTTCAACTGCTCCACATACCAGGCCGCCGACTGGTATTCGCGCCAGGCGGTCTCGCCGAAATCGAAGATCGTCCGCGTCCACGCCGACAGCGACGGCTGGATGTCGTCCAGACAGGCAAGCGTGGTCGCTTGCGCGGAGGTCACCGGTATCTTCATCCGTCAAAGAAAGCAGTGAAGCGCCTCGCCAAAAAGTGATATGTTTTTCCGGCTCATGCAAATTCGGTTCACCTCTTGAGAATTCCCTCGACGCAGGCGCTGCGCGCCCTCGACAGTTTTGCCCGCCACGGCAGCGTCTGGCGCGCCGCCGACGAACTGCATCTGACCCGCAGCGCAGTCAGCCATCAGCTTCGCCTGCTCGAACGCGATCTCGGCTTCGACCTGCTCGAGCGCATCGGCAAGGGCGTGGCACTGACGCCGCGCGGCCAGCGCTATGCCAGCGACGTGCGCAAGGCGCTGACGGTGCTGGGCGACGCGGTGACGCGCCATGCCGGCACCGGCATCGGCGGCTCGTTCAGCGTCAGTTGTACGCCGGGTTTCGCCTCGCTGTTCCTGTGCACCCATATCGGCGAGTTCCGGCAGATGTACCCCGATGTCGCGCTGCGCATCCTGACGCCGCGCCGTCTCGACGACGTCAGCAATGCCGAGGCCGATGCCTTCATCGCCTTCGGCGTCGGCAATTGGCCGAACCGCGCGGTCGAGCTGTTGTGCGGGATCTCCTTTACGCCGCTGTGCAGCCCGACGCTGCTCAACAAGATCGGCGGCTTCTCCAAGCCGGCAGACGTGCTGCGCGCCAATCTCCTGCATCTCGGTGACACCGAGGACTGGGCGCGCTGGCTGGCGCTGTCCAAGGTCGAGAACCCCGACCCGGAAGGCGGCATCTTCTTTTCCGACATGAACCTGGTCTTTTCGGCGGCGATCGCCGGCCAAGGCATCGCTATGGGCGACGAGCTGACCAGCGGCCGGGCACTGAGCGAAGGCCGGCTGGTCCGCCCCTTCGACATAGCGATCAATTCACCGCGCTCGTATTTTCTGGTTTCCGAGCACGCCAAGGCGGCGCATCCGGTGCTGGAGGCGTTTGGGCGGTGGCTGAGGTCGAAGCTGTCGGAGAACCAGCGTTAATCTCCCCCCTCGAGGGGGAGATGGCCGCGAAGCGGCCAGAGGGGGTCGGTCCAACTGGGCTCGGCCTGCTGCTGCAGAGGAGGTTGGCACTTCAAGCGAAGCGACCCCCTCTGTCGCCTTCGGCGACATTTCCCCCTCGAGGGGGGAGATTGGCGCATAGATGAATCAAATTTGCCGATCAGGCGAAAACTATTCGGTTGCGGTGAGCCGCCGCCCTGCCTACGATTTCGCCTACGCTAAGGAAAGGGCAGGATGCAGCAACCCGGCCGGGCCGCAGAGATCAAGGCAATCGGGATCGGCAAGAGCTTCGGCTCGTTCCGTGCGCTGGACGATCTGACGCTCGATATCGGCCGTGGCGAGTTCCTCACCTTGCTCGGCCCCTCCGGTTCCGGCAAGACCACCTTCCTGATGATCCTTGCCGGCTTCATTCAGCCGACCGACGGCCGCCTTTACAGCGACGGCGTCGACATCACCGAGCGGCCGGCCGAGCAGCGTGCCGCCGGCATGGTGTTCCAGGGCTATGCGCTGTTCCCGCATATGAGCGTCGAGGCCAACATCGCCTTCCCGCTCAAGGTGCGCAAGAAACCGGCGGCCGAGATCAAACGCCGCGTCGGCGAAATGATCGAGCGCGTCGGGCTCAAGGGCCACGAGAAGAAACTGCCGTCGCAATTGTCCGGCGGCCAGCAGCAACGCGTGGCGCTGGCGCGGGCGCTGGTGTTCGAGCCGGGCGTACTTTTGCTCGATGAGCCGTTTTCGGCACTCGACAAGGGCCTGCGCGGCCAGATGCAGGCCGAGATGAAGCGGTTGCACCAGGAGACTGGCACCACCTTCGTCTTCGTCACCCATGACCAGAGCGAGGCGCTGGCGTTGTCATCTCGCGTCGCCATCTTCAACCATGGCAAATTGCTGCAGGTCGGCGCGCCGGACGAGGTCTACGACCGGCCGGACAACCGCTTCGTCGCCGAGTTCCTGGGCGAGATCAACATGCTGCCGCTGAAGGGCGTGCGCCCGGCCGACAATGGCTCGACGGGCCTCTGCGAAGACCGCGCGATCAGCATGCGCTGCAGGGCAGAGAAGGTCCGTGGCGATGCCATCCTGGCGATCCGGCCGGAATACATGTCGATCGCCCGCGAAGCCGCGGCAGGCGAGAACGGCATTGCCGCGACTGCCGTCGCCTCGACCTATCTCGGCGCTGCAACGCGGCTCGATCTGACGACGCGCCAAGGCGCCAAGGTGACGGTCTCGGTGCCGAACGAGGTCGCCGCCTCTGCCCTCAGCAAGGGCAATTCCGTCTGGCTGACCTGGCCCGCGGAGAAAGGCTTCCTCCTTCCGGATGGAGAGCAATGACGATCGGCGTGGCGAATTCGCCAAGCTGACATTCAGGAAATACCAACGACAAAAAAGGGGAACTGACATGACAAACCAAACCAAGAAAAATTCCATCGAGGCGCTGTCCGCCAGGGCAGTGCGCGGCGAGATCTCGCGCCGGCAGTTCACGCAGCTGGCCGCACTGGTGCTGGCCGGCACGCCGATGCTGCTGCGCTCGACCGGCGCCTTTGCCGCGGCTAAGGAACTGGTGCTGGTCAACTGGGGCGGCGACGCCATTACCGCCTATGACGCCGCTTACGGCCAGGCCTTCACCAAGGAGACCGGCATCACCGTCAAGATGGACGGTTCCGGCCCGACCGAAGGCGCAATCGCAGCGCAGTTCAAGAGCGGCGCGCCGACCTGGGACCTGGTCGACGTCGATCCGTTCTCGGCCATCACACTCGGCGCCCAAGGTATGCTCGAGCCGATCGACTATGCGGTCGTCGACAAGAAGAAGATGCGGCCGGGATTCGGCTGGGAGTACGCTGCCTCGACCTATTTCTTCTCCTACGTCATCGCCTACGATGCCGAGAAATACGGCAGCCAGGCACCGACCGGCATGGCCGACTTCTTCGACGTGGCAAAATTCCCCGGCAAGCGCTCGCTCTACAAATGGGGCGTGTCGAGCTGGGAAGCGGCACTGCTCGCCGACGGCATCGCGCCGGCCTCGCTCTACCCGCTCGACCTCAAGCGCGCGCATGACAAGATCGCCGCCTTCAAGGAAAACGTCGTCGCCTATTGGGGTGGCGGCGCCGAAAGCCAGAGCGTGCTGCTCAATGGCGAGGCCTCGATGGCGATCGTCTGGTCGACCCGGGCTTCGCTCATCGAGCAGGATTCCGGCGGCAAGATCAAGTTCATCTGGGACCAGGGCCTGATCTCGCCCGGCGCGCTCGCCGTGCTCAAGGGCAATCCCGGCGGCAAGGACGCGGCGATGAAGTTCATCGCCAGCACCCAGGACCCGGAGAAGGAACTCATCATGTTCGACAAGCTCGGCCAGGGTCCGGCCAATCCGGCCACCGATGCGCTGATCCCCGCCGACAAGAAGCGCATCAATCCGGTCGATCCCGAGAACATGAAGAAGCAGATTCCGCTCGACATGGATTGGTACGCCAAGAACTACGGGGCGGCACTCGACGAATACACGAAGATCATCTCCGCCTGACAAGCCGGGATAATCGGATGAGAGCATACCTCTCCGACAGGATGGGCGCGGCGCTGTTGATGGCGCCGCTGCTCCTCTTTCTTGTGCTGGCCTACGCCTGGCCATTCCTTGGCGTGGTCAAATGGAGTTTTACGCTGCCCACGCCGGGGCTGGGGCAGTACAATGCGCTGCTCACGGATCAGTTGGTGCAGTCGGTCTTCATCCGCACGCTGCGCATCGCCGCGATCGTCACCATCGTTTCGGTTGCCGCCGCCTACGCCATCACCGTTGTCTGGGTACGCGGCACGCCGGTGCAGCGCGTCGTGGCCGAGTTCTGCATCCTGGTGCCGTTCTGGATCTCGGTGCTGACGCGCGCCTTCGGCTGGGTGGCGCTTTTGTCCAATCGCGGCCTGATCAACACCTGGCTGCAGGCGGTCGGCTTCATCTCGGAGCCGCTGGCGCTGGTGCGCAACGAGTTCGGCGTCATCGTCGGCATGACGCATTTCCTCATTCCCTTCGCCGTGTTTCCGTTGGCCTCATCGATGCGCAGCCTCGACGATCGCGTGCTGCTGGCGGCGCGTGGCCTCGGCTCCAGCCGTATGCGCACCTTTTGGTCGGTATTCGTGCCGATGACCCGCTCCGGCATCATCGGCTCGGCGCTGATCGTCTTCGTCTTTTCGCTCGGCTTCTTCGTCACGCCGGCGATCCTCGGCGGCGGCCGCAGCGTGATGATCGCCGAGCTGATCTATCTCCGCATCTTCCAGAGCCCGGACTGGGGCCTGGGTGCGGCAATCAGCGTGGTGCTGGTGCTGTTCGTCGGCGCGCTGATGGCGCTGCTTTTCCGCTATATCAGACCAAAGCAATTGGTGTAGCGCGATGCCGACCTACCGCCCCGGTCCCGTCTCGCTGATCCTCGCCGCCCTGGTCGCGCTCTTCCTGCTGCTGCCGCTGCTCGCCGTCATCCCGGTATCGCTGACGCCGAGCCGCATGCTGGCGATGCCGTCGGGCGAATTGTCGCTGCGCCATTACCGGGCGCTGATCGAGGATCCGCGCTGGATCAATTCGATCCTGCTCTCGATCAGGATCGGCATCGTCAGCAGCGCCTTTTCCACCGTGCTGGCGCTCTGCTTCGGCCTCGGCATCTGGATGTTCCAGCCGCGCTTCACGGCAGCATTGGTCGGTTTCGTGCTGCTGCCGATGGTGGTGCCGCCGGTGGTCTCGGCAATCACGCTCTACTTCCTGCTGACCTCGATCTCGGGTTTCTCGTCGTTCTTCGGCTATGACACCTGGCTGGGTGTCGCCATGGCGCATGCGGTGATGACGGTGCCCTTCGCCACGGTGCTGATCCTGGTGTCGCTCAGCCAGTTCGACCGCCGCATCGACCTCGCCGCCCGCGGCCTCGGCGCCACCGTGTGGGAGCGCGCCACCCGCATCATCATGCCCAATATCAAGTTCGGCATCGTCACCGCGGCGTTGTTGTCCTTCGTGCTGTCCTGGGAGGAGATCGGCGTCACCCTGTTTATCACCTCGGTCAACGCCATCACGCTGCCGCGCTTGATGTGGATGGGCCTGCGCGACAACATCGACCCGGCGATCGCCGCACTCTCGGTGATCCTGATCGTCATCACCGTGCTGGTGCTTGTGGCGCGCAGCGTCGTGGTCAGGCTGCGCGAGGCGCAGTGAGGGCCGCCTCACGCCGTGGTGACTGGCGCGAATGAAACCTTGCGCTACGATTTTCGTTATAGATGGTTCAACACGTCGAGGGCTCTGCCATGAACCAGGGATGGTTTGCCAAGCCGGTTGCGGTTGCGGTCGGCATCGTGGGAGATATCCGCAACATTTCCAACGCACGGCAGGCTGTCGAGTTGCTGACAGCCCACTGGCGTGACGCCGGCAGCGCCAAACACGGCTTGGCACTGCGCACATGCCGCCGTGCCATGAGCGACGACCGCTGGACCGAAGCCGCCAGGGACGCGTTCATCGAGGCCGCGCGGGAAGCGCATGTCCTGGTTGAGCGAGCCGTTGAACCGCAGGACCGGTCCAGGCAGGCGGGACCGTGATCGATTTGTGAGAGCCTCGGTGGTTCGGCCGATCTATTGCATCTCAGGCAGCATGCAGCCTTGGAATGGCGCTGACGTCAACCTCGCGTTCCGCGTGCCAGGCATCATAGGCGGCCTGCATCCTGAGCCAGATCGCGGCGCCGTCGCCGAACATCTTTCCAAGACGGGCAGCGACAGCCGGCGACACCGGCTTCTTTTCGCGGATGATGTCATAAAGCTGCTGGCGCGAGATTCCGAGCAGATTGGCGATCTCCACCTTGGTCTTTCCGGTTGCCGGGATAATGTCGTCAAGCAGCGCTCCAGGGTGGGATGGGCAGCGCTCCATCGGACGCATCGGCTCATACACGCTCATAATCGATTCTCCAATCTAAGCCGTCTCAATGGTACTGTTCGAAATCGACGCGGGCAGCATCATTGGCGTCGAATTCGAATGTGATGCACCACGGCCCGTTGACATGCACCGTGTAGCGGGTCGGGTTAAAGCCCTCCAAAGCGTGGAAGTCGAAGCCGGGCAGGTCCATGTCATCAGGCCTTTCCGAGACTTCCAAGCGGTCAAGACGGACAAGGATGCGCTTATGCATCTTGGCGTCTATCTTTCCGGTCTTTCCGGTTTGAAAGAGGTCCGCCAGCGCCTTGTGCTTGAACGACTTGATCATGCAACATGTAAGCATATTGCTGACGCGGGTCAAGCAGGTGTAAGCAAATGATTTACAGAATGGTCCAGCCAATCGGAGGCAATAGCTACGCCCGCTGGATGCTGAGCCGGGCCAGCCGAATACCTGGCGGACCTATGTCACGGCATTATCCGCTATCCCATGGCGTGGCGAATAGTCTTGGACAGGCGGCTCAAAAATGCCGGCCTCGACGATGCGTCGAGCTTCCACGACAGCACTGCCGTCGCCATTTTCCGCGGCAACAGCCCGACCGACAGGAACCAGGCGGCAAGGATGGCGCGCCGCCGCAAGGATGCGGTCATTTCGAGGCTGGCGACGGCGCCGGCCGCCCCGAGCGCCAGCCGGGAATCATCGGCCACGGGGTGTCGGCCGCTGTCGGCGCAGAGCGACGCCAGCCGCTCTTCCAGGTGGACCGGATCGTGGCGGACAGCATCCGACGGCACGATGGTCAGGCCGATCCCCGAGGCCTGGTCCGACAGCGCCTGCATGCGGCGGAAATCGTGGGTTACCCGCCAGCGTGCCCGCTCGGCGAGCTTTTCACCGAAGACTGAATGGTTGGCGCCGTGGATCCGGTAGGCGCCGAGGCATTCGTCGATCGATTGGACATGCCCGTACATCGGCGCCAGCGTTGCCAGATAGCCGTCGGCGCCCTGGCGGAATTCCGGCTCCGGTATCGGCATGATCGATTCGAGCGTTGCGCGGTCAAAGGCCAGCCCGCTGGTCACTGTCGTCTGATAGCGGCCCTTGTGCAGGAGTTTCGGCATGACGTCACCGCTGTCGAAAGGCAATTCGGGCGGCGGAAAGACATCCTTGATGCGTTGCCCCTCGTCGACGATATGCAGTCTGGACTGGACCTGAGCGGTTGCCTCGTCCCAGGTTTCGACAATGGTGGAGACGGCGGTTGGATAAAGATAATCGTCGGCGTCGAGGAACAGGACGATCTTGCCCGAGCTCGCCGCGAAGCCGGTGTTGAACGCCGCCGCGTGTCCGCCATTTTGCGCCCGCGGGCATGCGAGGATCTCGTCGCGATAGGATTCCATGATTGTCGTGGAATTGTCCTGCGATGCATCGTCGACGACGACGACTTCGACATCCGCGTAGTCCTGCTCGAGGGCGCTGTCGATGCTGCGTTTGAGGAACCGCGCATAGTTGTAGTTCGGGATGATGATGGATACCGGAATGACAGGCTGCATCGCGTTTGACCTCGCATCTTGCTTTGGTTCGGCAAAGGCCCTCATGGGCCTGCCCCTCTTCAAGTGCCCCTCTTCAGGCGCGACGAGTTCCCCTCAGAAAAGCTTGCGCTTTCCACCAGGAGACGGGTCACGTTTCGCTTGCGACTTCGCAGTGAGGCCGCCATTGCCTTCGAGGGCTGCCGCCATAGTCAGAACGCGGTCGGCAGCAAAAGCTCCGACGGTTCGGCAAGGATGATGTTGCAAACCGAGCCCGACGGAAATGTCTCGCCTCGCGATCAGGTCGGGAGCGAAGCGGACGGTGCCATGAAGGCACGGCGGATACTGGCCTGCAAATGCGGCTGGAACAAGCCCCGCATCGAAAATAGCGCCACTTCAGGTTGCGTTTCAGGCGGCATGCCGCGACCGCCGCCGCTGTTGCCCCGAAGCCGGCGAACCGCCTCCGGGGCCTTGTGGTCATGTGGCCTAGACGGTCAGGCGGCCTGCAAACCCGGCAGCGACAGGTCGACTTCCTCCGGCAAGTCGCCGGCCATGGCGGCGGCAAACTTCGTCTGGTCGAGTTCTCCCTCCCAGCGTGCCACCACCACTGTCGCCACCGCATTGCCGATGAAGTTGGTCAGCGCCCGGCATTCCGACATGAAGCGGTCGACGCCGAGGATCAGCGCCATGCCGGCGACCGGCACGGTGGGGACGACCGAAAGCGTCGCCGCCAGGGTGATGAAGCCGGCGCCGGTGATGCCGGCGGCCCCCTTGGAGCTCAGCATGGCGACGGCGAGCAGCAGGATCTGGTCGCCGTAGGTGAGCGGCGTGTCGGTCGCCTGCGCGATGAACAGCGCCGCCAGCGTCATATAGATGTTGGTGCCGTCCAGATTGAAGGAATAGCCGGTCGGGATGACCAGGCCGACCACCGAGCGGTTGCAGCCGGCGCGCTCCATCTTGGCCATGAGGCCCGGCAATGCCGCTTCCGAGGACGAGGTGCCAAGCACCAGCAGCAGCTCTTCCTTGATGTAGCGGATCAGCGCCAGGATCGAGAAGCCGTTGTAGCGGGCAACCGCGCCGAGCACCACCAGCACGAACAGCAGCGCGGTCAAGTAGAACGTGCCGATCAGCATGGCGAGGTTGGCGATCGAGCCGATGCCGTATTTGCCGATGGTGAAGGCCATGGCGCCAAACGCACCGATCGGCGCGGCCTTCATCAGGATGGCGACGAGGCGGAAGATCGGCGTGGTCAGCGCCTGCAGAAAATCGACGACCGGACGGCCGCGATCGCCGACCAGCGCCAGGGCGACGCCGAACAGCACCGAAAAGAACAGCACCTGCAAAATGTCGCCCTGCGCGAAGGCGCCGGTGATGGTGTCGGGGATGATGTTCATCAGGAAGCCGACGATGGTTGTGTCGTGCGCCTTCTCGGCATAGGCCGCCACCTTGGTGGTATCGAGCGTTGCCGGATTGATGTGCATGCCGGCGCCGGGCTGGACGACATTGGAGACGACCAGGCCGACGACCAGCGCCAGCGTCGAGAACACCAGGAAATAGATCATCGCCTTGCCGGCGACGCGGCCGACCTTCTGCAGGTCGGAAACGCCGGCGATGCCGGTCGCCACGGTCAGGAAGATCACCGGCGCGATCACCATCTTCACCAGCTTGATGAAGGCGTCGCCGAACGGCTTCATCGCCTCGCCGGTTTCGGGATAGAAATGGCCGAGCAGCACGCCGGCGGCGATCGCCGCGAGCACCTGCACATAAAGATGCCGGTATAAGGGAAGTTTGCCGCGCGGCTCGGCGGCAGCGATTGCTGTCTGCATGACGTCCTCCATGGCGCCCCGATCGAAAGCTCGACTCCCCGGGGCAGTTGTTTTGACCAGCAGCCTCGCGACTGCTGAATTCGTGTTTGCAACACCCGTGCCAGATACGCAGAAGAGTGCTTCAGCATTGATTTTATTGAGCATTCGCAAACGTCCGCACTGCCGGACGCATGGTCAAGTGCGACTCTCCGCATAGGTCGAATTGTGTTTTGTGCGAGTTCATGCACAAATGGGCGATGCTGCAACGCCCCGCCGGTGCCTTGTCTTCGACGCCCGAGCAACTCGCCAGGCGGGCGCGCCGAGCCTGGCTGCTGTTTGCGGCCGTCGCCCTGCTGATCGTCACCGCAGCGCTCTACGGCGCCGGCCTCTACGGCCGCACCGCCGAGGTCGGGACCCTGGCGGCGCAGGGGCGTACCGACGCCAATCTGAAGGTCGCGCTGCTGCGCGCGGTGCTCGAAAGCCCGCGCGCCCTGCCGCTGCTTTTGTCCGCAGACCAGCAAGTGCGTGACGCGCTGTCGCAGAAGAATGCCGCGGCAATCGATGTGCTGAACCGCAAGCTCGAGGGGCTGGTCTCCGGCACCAAGGCGTCGGTACTCTATGTCGTCGGCACCGATGGACTGGCGATCGCCTCCAGCAACTGGCGCGAGCCGATCAGCTTCGTCGGCAATGACTACCGTTTCCGCGATTATTTCTCCGGCGCGATGCAGGCCGGAACCGCCGAGTATTTTGCGCTCGGCAATGTCAGCAAGCGCCCCGGCCTCTACATTTCGCGGCGCGTCGGCGACACAGACGCACCGCTCGGCGTCGTCGTCGTCAAGATGGAGTTCGACCAGCTCGAAGCCGACTGGCGCGAGGCAAACGGCCCGGCCTATGTCAGCGACGAGAACGGCGTCGTGCTGATCACCAGCGTGCCGTCCTGGCGCTTCATGACAACCGCACCGCTGGCCGCACCTAAGCAAGCCGCGATCCGCGACAGCCAACAGTTCGGCGACGCGCCACTTGTTCCGTTGCCGATCATGCACCCGCAGGCGCTCAGCCCGGATGTGTCGATCGTCCACGCGGTGACGCCCGGCGGCAGCGACACGGAGTATCTCAGCCTTTCAACACCGATCCCTTCGACCCCCTGGCGGCTCGACTATCTGATCCCGGCTGAAGCGCCGATCGCCGCCGCCGTCCGCGAAATGCGGCTTCTGGCGCTCGGCGTCGTCGTCCCGCTGCTCGGCCTTGCCGCGTATCTGTTGTGGCGCCGGCAGTCGGCGCAGATGCGGATTGCCGCCGAACAGGCGGCCCGCACCGAACTCGAACGCCGCGTCGTCGAACGGACCGAGGATTTGAGCCGCGCCCGCGACCGGTTGCAGGCCGAGATAACAGGCCACCGCAGCACGGAAGCCAAGCTCCAAATCGTGCAGCAGGATCTGGTCCAGGCCAACCGCCTCGCCATCCTCGGCCAGGTCGCTGCCGGCGTCGCCCATGAGATCAACCAGCCGGTCGCCACCATACGCGCCTATGCCGACAATGCCCGCACCTTCCTCGACCGCAAGCAGACCCGGCCGGCCGAGGAAAACCTCGGCGCTATCGCAGCCCTTACCGAACGCATCGGCTCAATCACCGAGGAGTTGAAGGCATTTGCCCGCAAGGGCCGCACCGCCGCCGAGCCTGTCGAATTACGTGGTGTTATCGAAGGCGCCGTCATGCTGTTGAGAAGCCGCTTTGCCGGCCGGCTCGACGCATTGGCCATCGACCTGCCGCCGCCGAGCCTCAAGGTCATGGGCAATCGGGTGCGGCTAGAACAGGTGCTGATCAACCTCTTCCAGAACGCGCTCGAAGCACTCGACGGCCGCGACGACGCTCATGTGCAGGTGTCGGTCGAGGAGACCGCGGACGGCGTGACGGTCGGCGTGTCCGATAACGGACCCGGCATTCCACCCGCGATCCTCAAATCGCTGTTCACGCCATTCAACACCTCCAAGGAAAAAGGCCTTGGCCTTGGCCTCGTCATCTCGAAGGACATCGTCGCCGATTATGGCGGCCGCATCGAGGTCTCAAGCGACGACAGCGGCACCCGCTTCACCATTCATCTCCAGACAGCAGCGTAAGCCATCATGACGAACGATAATGCCGCGCCGGTGATCCTGATCGACGACGACCGCGATCTCCTCAAGGCCACCGTGCAGACGCTGGAGCTTGCCGGCTTCTCGGTCTCCGCCTTTGCGGTGGCGGCCGAGGCGCTGGCCGGGCTCGACGCCGGTTTTACCGGCGTCGTGGTGTCGGATATCCGCATGCCTCAGATCGACGGCTTGCAGCTTTTCAATCGCATCCTGCGGCTGGATGCCGACATTCCCGTCATCCTCGTCACCGGCCACGGCGACATCGCCATGGCCGTCAAGGCGATCAAGGACGGCGCCTACGACTTCATCACAAAGCCCTTCGCCGCCGACCGGCTGGTACAGAGCGTGCGCCGCGCAGCGGAAAAGCGCCGCCTGGTGATGGAGAACCGCGCCTTGCGCGAGGCGGCCGGAGAGGCGCAGGACGGCCTGCCGCTGATCGGCCAGACGCCGGCGATGGACAGGCTGCGCCGCACACTACGCCAGATCGCCGACACCGACGTCGATGTGCTGGTGACCGGCGAGACCGGCTCTGGCAAGGAGGTGGTGGCAAGCCTTCTGCATCGCTGGAGCCGCCGCGCCAAGGGCAATTTCGTCGCGCTGAATTGCGGCACGCTGCCGGAGACCGTCATCGAGAGCGAGTTGTTCGGCCACGAGGCCGGCGCCTTCACCGGTGCGCAGAAGAAACGGATCGGCCGCATCGAGCATGCCAGCGGCGGCACGCTGTTCCTCGACGAGATCGAAAGCATGCCGGTCTCGACACAGGTGCAGATGCTGCGCGTGCTGGAGATGCGCGAGGTCACCCCGCTCGGCACCAACGAGGTGCGGCCGGTGGATCTGCGCGTCGTCGCCGCCGCCAAGGTCGATCTCGGCGATCCGCGCCAGCGCGGCGCCTTCCGCGAGGACCTCTACTACCGGCTCAACGTCGTGACGATCTCGATCCCGCCGCTGCGCGAACGCCGCGACGACGTCGCCCTGCTGTTCTTCTACTTCGCCGAGCGCGCCGCCGCCCGTTTCCACCGCCAGGTGCCTGCAGTGCCGGCTTCGGTGCATCGCCATCTGAGCGACCATGACTGGCCGGGCAATGTGCGCGAACTGGCGCATTTCGCCGAGCGGTTCGTGCTTGGATTGGAGGAAGGCGCCGAAGCACAACCCCCTGCCCCGACCGAATCGAACGCCGCCATGAAGCTGCCGGAGCGGCTGGAGCGCTACGAGGCCGACATCATCCGCGAGACGCTTGGCCGCAACGACGGCGACGTCAGGCGCACGATCGAAGCGCTGGGGATTCCGCGCAAGACTTTCTACGACAAGCTCCAGCGCCACGGCATCGTGCGCAGCGATTTTTCCAGGTAACCGCCGCCGGGCCTCGACCGGGCGGCTCGGTTACTTGGCGTCGTGGAAGATGATGCCGACAGTGTGGCGCATGCCGGAGCGAAGCCGGCTGACGCCGTGCCTGAGATTGACCCGGTAATTGCCTCGTGTGCCCTGGACCGGACGATTGTGGACCGCGAAGGCGACCGCATCGCCCAGGCGCAGCGGCACCACCTCGGCGCGGCTCTGCATGCGCGGACGCTGCTCGGTCAGCACGAACTCGCCGCCGGTGAAATCCCTGCCTGGTTCGGACAACAGGATCGCGACCTGCAACGGGAACGCCAGATCGCCGTAGAGATCCTGGTGCAGGCAGTTGAAGTCGCCGGGAGCATATTGCAGCAGGAGCGGCGTCGGCCGCGTCTGGCCCTGCTCGTGGCATTGCTCGAGGAACGCGGCGTGTTCGTCGGGATAGCGCTGCGCGATACCCATGCGCTCGTTCCAGTCGTTGGCGACCGCGGCCAGGCGCGGATAGAGCGCGGTGCGCAAGCCGCCGATCAAGTCGGGCAAGGGATAGCGGAAATAGCGATACTCGCCCTTGCCGAAGCCATGCCGCGCCATATGGACATGGCTGCGGAAATGGCTCTCGTCCGAATAAAGTTCGGCAATCTGCCGGCACTCCTGCGGCGTCAGCAGCTTTTCCATCACCGCGCAGCCATAGCCGCTCAGCTCATCGGCCAGCGTCCGCCAATCATATCCGGCAACGCGCAGCTCCGCCGATTTCACCGCCGCTTTCGCGCCTATCGAATGGATGGTCATGGCTTCGCCTCCTGTGGCTTCTCTGTCATTGAGATGGGTGAAACGGCGCGCGCGGACCACCCGTTTCTTGCCGGGTGAGCTCGTTAGCGATTGTCTCGGGGATTTCGTTGAATACAATGCAGCTGGGCTTGCCGCGATGGGGGGCGATTTGATCGGACGGGTTCGACAAAGGGACGGGGCAGTCCGGCAATTCCTCGTTTGCCTCGTCGTCATGCTGGTCTCGGCGCTCCCGGCCTTGTCCGCCAGCAGCGACTGCGTCAGCGACGACGAGGTCGAGGCCAGCACGCGGATCGCCGCCTGCACGCGCATGATCGAGGATCCCACGGAGCCTGTGGCCAACCGCGCGACTGCCTACTACAAGCGCGGCGAGGCACGGGCATCACAAGGCGACTACGACCGTGCGATTGCAGATTTGGGCCAGGCGATCGACCTCGATTCGAAATTCGCCGGTGCTTACTATGTCAGAGGCGCCACAATGGTCGAGGAGGGCGAAAATGATCGCGCCATCGCCGATTTTGGCCAGGTGATCAGCCTCGACCCGACAAACCCCGAGGCGTACAACAGCCGAGGTGTCGCCTGGGAGCACAAGGGCGACTACGACCGCGCCATTACAGACTATGGTCAGGCCATCAGCCTCGACCCGAAGCATTCCGATGCCCACAGCAACCGGGGCAACGCCTGGGCAGACAAGGGCGACTACGATCGTGCCATCGCCGACTACGACCAGGCAATCAGCCTCGATCCTAAAAATGCGGGAGCCTACAACAACCGTGGCGTTGCCTGGAAACAGAAGGGCGAATACGACCGAGCCATCGCCGACTACGAACAGGCGATCAGTCTGGATGCGAAAGACGCCAAAGCCTACAGCAATCGTGGTGCTGTCTGGGTACTAAAAGGCGACTATGACCGAGCCATTGCCGACTACGCTAAGGCGATCGGCCTCGATCCTCGCGATGTCGATGCCTATCAAAGTCGAGGCATCGCCTGGGCACGCAAGGGCGACTACGACCGCGCCATCGCCGATTACGACCAAGCGATCAGCCTCGACTCGAAAGACGCCAGCACCTACTACAACAGAGGCGTGGCTTGGTCGCACAAGGGCGACTACGACCGCGCCATCGCCGATTATGACCAAGCGATCGGCCTCAATCCTCAGGACGCTAGTGCTTACAACAATCGAGGCGTTGCCTGGAAACACAAGGGCGATTACGACCGCGCTATCGCGGATTATGACCAAGCGATCGGCCTCGATTCCCGGGACGCCACCGCTTACAACAACCGTGGCATTGCCTGGAAGAAGAAGGGTGACGACGACCACGCTATCGCCGACTACACCCAGGCAATCAGCCTCGACCCAAAAAACGTTAATGCCTGGTACAACCGGGGCCTCGTCTGGTCTGACAAGGGCGACTATGATGGCGCCATCGCCGACTTCAGCCAGGCAATCACGCTCGATCCTAAAGACCCAACTGCCTACGACAACAGAGGCAATGCCTGGGCACGCAAGGGCGACAATGACCGTGCCATCACCGACTACGGCCAGGCGATCATGCTCGATCCAGCACATGCCAAAGCCTTCAGGAACCGAGGCCGGATCTGGCAAAAGAAGGGCGAGGACGACCGCGCCATCGCCGACTACGACAAGGCGATCAGCCTCGATCCGAAAGGTGCCCCTGGTTACGACGGCCGCGGCTTCGTCTGGTCGGCAAAGGGCGACTACGCCCGCGCGACCGCCGACTACGATCAGGCAATCAGCCTCGATCCGAAATATGCCTATGCCTATCTTGGCCGTGGCATTCTCTTCTTCTATTCCGGCGCGCTGGCCAAGGCGCAAGCCGATTTGGGACAGGCGGCCACGCTCAAGCCCGACAATGCCTATTTTGCGATCTGGCTGGAGATGACCGAGCGTCGCAGCGGCGCGGCGGGCCACTTGAAGGAAGCGACTGAAAAGCTCGATATGACCAAATGGCCGGCGCCGGCGGTTCGCATGCTGCTTGGAGAACTGACGCCGGCCGAGGTATCGGCGGCAGCCGACGACCCGGACCCGGCCAAGAAACGCGGCAATCTGTGCGAGGCGAATCTGTTCATAGCCGAGTTCGATCGGCTGCAACGACATGACGACGAAGCCTTGCGGCTCTACCGGGTCGCTGCCAGCGATTGCCCCGCGGAATATTACGAATACGTTGCGGCCAAGGCCGCTCTGCACGAGTTGGGCGCGGTTCCGTGAAGACAATTTCCAAGACTTTTTGATGACCCGAGGAGCGAATTGACCGGACCGGTTCGAGAACGGCACAGGTTTTTCTGGCGCACGCTGGCTGGTCTCATCCTCCTGCTTGTCACGGGGCTTCCGGCGCTGGCCGCCAGCAGCGACTGCGTCAGCGATGATGAGGTCGAGGCAAGCACGCGGATCGCCGCGTGCACGCGCATGATCGAGGATGCGACAGAGCAAGGCATACGGTCAGCTATTGTCCAAAGAGTTTTATCGAATACCGTGCCGCCAACGCTGCATTACGCGAGTTGGGTGTTTCGCCGTAACTCTGCCCGACGGATGTTCGTTTGCTAAGAAGACTAAGGCGAACAACACGATAGAGGTGCATTCTGCCAGATTGATTCAGGCTGTGCCGCGTCCATATGTCAGGAGCCTTCGCCAGCGCGATTCCGGTTTTCACTGGCCCGCGCTAGACTGGCAGCAACCGCAACCGGACTGCCCCTGGCATGATCGTCCAGACCTGCATCAATGGCGCGCGCAGCGCCGATTTCCACCCGCAACTGCCGCTGACGGCGGAGGCCATGGCGCGTGACGGCGCGGCCTGCATCGCTGCCGGCGCCGCCGAACTGCATGTTCATGCCCGCGGGCTGGACGGTCGGGAAAGCCTGGCTCCGGCGGCGATGGATCGGACGGTGCTGGCGCTCCGCCGCGCCTGCCCGGGGACGCTGATTGGCGTGTCGACGGGTGCCTGGATCGAGAACGACGACCAGCGGACGCTGGTTGCGATCGCCGGCTGGAGCGAGCTGCCCGACTATGCCTCGGTCAATCTCAGCGAGAATGCAGCACCGGCAGTCATGGACCGTCTGCGCCAGCGCGGCATTGGCATCGAGGCCGGGCTCGCCTCCGTTGCCGACGCCGAACGCCTGGTGAGCCTCGACCATGGCAACCGCGTGCTGCGCATCCTGATCGAAATCTCCGAGCAGGAGCCGGACGCTGCGCTTGAGATCAGCGACGATATCGCCGCCGTGCTCGACGGCGCCGGAATGCGCCGGGCAATCCTGCTGCACGGCGCCGACGCCACGGTCTGGCCTTTCGTGCACCAGGCGCCGGAACGCCGTTGGTCGACGCGCGTCGGACTGGAAGACGGCAAGGAGCTTCCTGATGGAACAGTATCACCCGGTAACGCTGCGCTGACAGCGGCAGCCGTCGCTATCTTCGAGTCCAGCCGTTAGCGCGGGAACGGCCAATCTCCTCTTCACTGGGGAGATGCCAAGTTTGGCAACGAGGCAGGCCAAAGTCGGCCGAGCATAAGTGTGGCGGCACGCTATATCAATAAAACTTATCTAAACCTTCACGTGTTAATTAAACCAACAATTAATCGGCACATCAACGATCACGTATGTTAATGCTCTCCTGCACCGGGGACCATTTTTTGATGAACATCATTCCACAGAATGATCACGCTGCGCCGCGTCGGATTCAACAGTATACATCGATACAGGTACTGCGGGGGCTGGCAGCTCTCATGGTTGTTATCTATCATCTTCCGGCCGCGCTGGGCATGCTCGATCTGCGTATTCCCGTTCTAAACAGCGGCGTCGACCTGTTTTTCGTCATTAGTGGTTTTGTAATGGTTCTCTCGACAGAGAACAGACGCGCCGACCACCGTGCTTTTTTGATGCAGCGCTTCACGCGCGTCGTTCCGTTCTATTGGGTTATGACCTTCCTTATGGTCGCCGCACTTTGGTTGTTTGCCGGTCGTGCAGTGTTTCTTGAGCAGATCACCAATAGCCTGCTTTTCATAGCCTATCTCGATACGGTCACAGGCTATGTCCAACCGGTGCTTGGCGTGGGTTGGACGCTCAATCTGGAAATCCTGTTTTACATTCTGTTCGCAGCGACTATGCGTTTCGGCACGCTGACGCAAATGGCCATGGTCGGCGTTGTCTTTGCAATCGCCGTAGCGGCGCGCATCGTCTTCAAACCCGCCGCCGACACTGTGCTGTTTTTCTATACCACGCCAATCCTGTTTGAGTTCCTTGCCGGCATGGCGCTCGGCCACCTGGTCGGCAGACTGGCGCGTTTGCCGACCGTCCTGGGTGTCTCGGCGCTCGTGTTCGCCATCGTGTCCATGCTGGTGATGGTACTTGGCTTCAACTTGCCGCGAACCCTTGCTCAGGGAATCCCGGCCTTGATCCTTGTCGCCGGTTGCATCAGCCTGGAAAGCTACTTCCGGCTTTTTGCTCCTCGCCTGCTGGCAAGGTTGGGCGATGCCTCCTACTCTCTCTATCTGACGCATCCTATCGTGCTGCTTGCGACCGCTCCTGTCGTTGCAAGCGTCAGCGTATCACCATGGCTTGCTGGCATGGTTATTGTCACCGCCTGCATTGCCGTCTCCCTGGCCAGCTACAGTTTTGTTGAAAAGCCGATTTTGGCCATTTCGCGGATGAGCCTTTCCGCCCGTCACGTGAAGGCATGAGTTGCGGCTGCGCCCCGCGGAACCACGCTGTCCCGCCAATCTTAGACCGGCGGCGCTGAACCTTCAAAAGATCCGGAAACAAAAACCCGCCTCGGGAGGACGGGTCGTTGGAGCCAAATTGGCACCATATCCAAATTAATAGCATAGCTGCCGGCACAAAGCAAGAACAAAATGTGGCGCACTCGACGAAAATTGCCGACAGGCACAGAGCCATGGCGGATGACATGGCTCTTGCCGTTGTTAAAAATCTCTCATAAGGTATTTTCATATCTGAAAGAAAATCCAATCGTTTCTTTCCTTTTATGAAAGCCTGAGCGTTTGCGGGAACATCTCGATCAGACCGACCGGCGACTGGTCAAGCTGCTGTCGCAGGACGCGCAGCTTGGCGTCAACCGCCTTGCTGAGAAGATGGCGATCTCGGTGCCGACGGTGCGCATGCGGCTGCGCAACCTGCTCGACCGCAACCTGCTCAAGATCGTTGGGCTGCTCAACCTGACCGAGCGCCCCGAACTGATCTCGGCCATCGTCGGCATCAACGCGCAAGGGCGCGGCCGGGCCCGGGAACTGGCGCAGCGCATCTCCGAATTGCCTTTCGTGAACTCGGCCACCGTCGTCACCGGGCGCTTCGACATCATCGTCGACGTGACCGTGGCCGGCGATGTCGCCGATCTCTACCGCGTCACCAGCGAGCTGATCCCCGGCGCCGGCGAGCCGGGCGAGGTCGTGCGCAGCGAGACTTTCGTCGTCATGGCGTCCTGCAACAAATGGGTCAGCCTGCCGGAAGGTTGCTGGTCGGACGAGACGCGGAAGGAAATGGCATGAAGATCGCGGTTCTCGGCGGGCTCGGCCTGCAAGGCCGGGCGGCTATCGCCGACCTCGTTGCCAGCGACGGCGTCGAGCAAGTGGTCTGCGTCGACACTGCAACCGGCGGCGCTGCGCGGCTCGGCGGCCTGACCGACCTTGCCCGCGTGCGTTTTGTAGTGCCGGAGGGCGCGATCGGTCCGGCGCTGGCCGAGGTGATGAAGGACGTCGGTGCGGTCATCGACCTGTTGCCGCAGCCGCTGATGCGCGACGCGGTGCAGGCGGCGATCGCGACGCGCACGCCGCTGGTCACCACCAATTACGGCAAGGCCATCGCCGATCTCGCTCCCGAGGCCGAAAAGGCCGGCGTGTCGATCGTGACCGAATGCGGGCTCGACCCCGGCATCGACCTGGTGCTCTACGCGCGCGCCGCCAGCCAGTTCGACACCATCACCGCGATCGATTCCTACTGCGGCGGCATTCCCGAGCCGAAGGCGGTGGTCGAGCCGCTGCGCTACAAGGTGAGCTGGAATTTCGACATGGTTCTGGTCAGCCAGAACCGCGACAGCGTGCTGGTCGAGGACGGCAAACGGGTCGATGTGCCGGCCGCCCGCCAGCACGACAATCGTTTCATCCACGAGATCGAGGTGGCGGGACTGGGCAGGCTCGAAGCCTTCCCCAATGGCGACGCGCCGCATTATGCCGGCATGCTCGCCGCCGCCAAGGGGCTGCAGCGCTCCGGCCGCTATTCGCTTCGCTGGCCCGGCTGGTCGGCGTTCTGGGCGCCGCTGAAGCAGCTCGGCTTCCTGTCCGAGGACAAGGTGCAAAGCACCGGTGCCAGCCCACGCGAATTCCTCGGCCGGCTGCTTGGCCCGCAACTGCAATATGGCGCCGACGAAAAGGACCTTTGCGTCATGCGCAACGTCTTTGTCGGCAGCGAAGGCGGCCGCCGCAAGACGGTGACCTCGGAGCTGGTCATCGAACGCGACCTCGCCTCCGGCCTGTTCGGCATGAGCCTTGGCGTCGGCTATCCCGCCAGCATCGTGGCGCAGATGCTGGCACGGCGCGAGATCGCCACGCCCGGCCTGCTCAACCCGCTGCTGCATGTGCCGGATGGCCGCTTCCTCGATGAGCTCGCCAGGCGTGGCATCAATGTCGCCGAAACGGTGAGCTGGGATTGAAGATTTTCGAACGGTGGTTGCCGCCGGCAACGGCGCCGCCGCTCAAAAGCGCCCCCCAACGGAAATCAAAGGGGTGAAACAACAAGTGGAACAACAAACGACAACAAGGAGGAATGCCCAAATGAAGATTGCCAAGCTTTTCATCGCCGGCCTTGCGCTCGCTGGCCTTACCGCTGCCGCCAGTGCGGGAACGCTCGACGAGATCACCAAGCGCGGTGAGTTGCGTGTCGCCGTGCAGACGCAAGGCCCGCCCTTCTCGCTGGTGGGTGCTGCCGGCGAACGCACCGGCAGTTCGGTCGAACTCGCCGAACTGATGGCCAAGGAAATGGGCGTCAAGATCACCTTCCTCGACTTCGACTGGGACGGCCTGATCCCGGCGCTGCTGTCGGGCAAGGCCGATCTTCTGGTCGCCGACATGACCCCGACACTGGCGCGTGGCATGAAGGTCGCCTTCACCAAGCCTTACATGTACACGGGCAGCACAGTCTTCACCAAGGCTGGGACCGCCTTCAAGTCCACCGAGGACTGCAAGGCCAAGGGCACCAAGATCGCGGTGCTGCTCGGCGCCACCGGCGAGAAGGAAGCCAAGGCCGCCTTCCCCGATGCCGATATCAAGAGCTACAAGGGCGGCGGCCCGCTGTTGCTCGACGCCGTCAACAACGGCCAGGCCGATTGCGGCGTCAACGACGTCTCGGCGGTCAAGGGCCAGTCAACCGCTTACCCGGCCGGCAGCTTCATCATCATGCCGGACATGCTGTCGAAGGAGCCGCTGGCCTTCGCCACGCGCTATGACGAGCAGGACCTGCTGGTCTGGATGAACCTGTTCCTCGACCAGGTCAGCCTCGACGGCCGCCTGCAGAAGAACCTCGATTACTGGGTCAATTCCGACGCCTGGAAGAAGGATCACTAAGCGGCAATAGATTTCGGGCGGTTTCGCGCGCGTTCACGAAACCGTCCGAAGTCGCTTGTCCGCTAGAGGAACCCCGCCCCACCATGCTCGAAAACTTCAGCTTCCGCACCATCGTCGAATATCTGCCCCTGTTCGGGCAGGGCCTCGTCACGACCGTGTGGCTGTCTGTCCTCTCCTTTGCCGGCGCACTCGCCGTCGGCATCGTGCTCGCCGCCATGAACCTGCAGCGCGGCCGGCTGTTCCGCGTCCCGGCCAAGGCCTATATCGACGCGGTGCGCGCCACGCCGCTGCTGGCGCAGCTTTATTTCCTCTATTTCGGCCTGCCGCGGCTCGGCTTCGTCCTGCCCGAGCTCGTCGTCGGCATCTTAGCCCTGTCGCTGAACAGCGGCGCCTACGTCGCCGAGATCATCCGCGCCGGCATCCTGTCGATCCCGCGCGGCCAGGTCGAGGCCGGCGTCGCCTCGGGCATGACCTATGTCCAGCGCATGCGCCTCGTCATCCTGCCGCAGGCGTTCAAGGTGACGATCCCGCCGCTGCTCGGACAGGCGATCGTGCTGGTCAAGGATTCCGCGCTGCTGTCGCTGATCTCGGTCGCCGAATTGACGCGCGCCGGACAATTGCTCGCCTCCGACCGCTTCATGCCGGCCGAAGGTTTCATCACCATCGCCGCCTTCTACCTGCTGCTCTATTACGGGCTGAAGGGGTTGGCGGCGCTCTCCGGGCGCTGGCTCGGCCTGGCGGGGGCACGGACATGATCTGGCAGCAGCTGCAAAGCGTCGCCGGCAGCTATCCTCTCGCGCTACGCGGCCTCGGCATGACCGTGGTGCTGTCGTTGATCAGCCTGGTGCTGGGCACCTTGCTCGGCTTCGGCCTCGGCATCCTGCGCACCGGCGGCAACCGGTTGATCAGCGGCGCGATCGGCGCCTGGGTCGACCTGATCCGCGGCACGCCGTTCCTGGTGCAGATCTTCCTGATCTTCTTCATCCTGCCGGAACTCGGCATCGAGCTCGACGCCTTCACCGCCGGCATCATCGCGCTGACCAACCTGGCCGCCTGCTTCATCTGCGAGATCGTCGTCGCCGGCATCCGCTCGGTGCCATCAGGCCAGGTCGAGGCAGCACTTGCGTCCGGCCTGTCGCGCTGGCAGCGCATGCGCCAGGTGGTGCTGCCGCAGGCGATGCGCATCGTGCTGCCGCCGCTGGTCGGGCAATATGTGCTGCTGATCAAGGATTCCTCGGTCGTCTCGGCCATTGGCCTCACCGACCTCACCCGCGTCGGCTGGCTGGTGGTGCAGCGTGTACCCAATGGGCTGCTGGTCTTCTTCCTCGTCGGCCTCAGTTACTTCATCGTCTGCTACCCCCTGATCATGCTGGCCCGCCGGCTGGAGCAACGCATGGGCGCGGCGCATGGCGAGGTGCAATTGTGATGTCGAACCCCAGCAAAAATGGCACCGGCATGATCGAATTTCGCGGCGTCAACAAATGGTTCGGCCAGCTCAACGTGCTCAGGGATATCACGCTGAGCGTCGAGCCGCGCGAAGTGGTCGTCGTCTGCGGCCCGAGCGGCTCGGGCAAGAGCACCTTGATCCGCTGCATCAACGGGCTGGAGACGATCCGCGACGGCGACCTGACGGTCGACGGCCAGCGCCTCGGCGACCCCGCCACCAACATGACGCGGCTGCGCACCGAGATCGGCTTCGTCTTCCAGTCGTTCAACCTCTACCCGCACAAGACGGCGCTCGAGAACGTCACCCTGGCGCCGATCCATGTCCGCAAGATCCCGCGCGCTGAAGCCGAGAAGGCCGGGCGCGAATTGCTCGCCAAGGTCGGCCTCGCCGACAAGGTGAACGCCTATCCGGCGCAGCTGTCTGGTGGCCAGCAGCAGCGCGTGGCGATCGCGCGCTGCCTCGGCATGCGCCCCAAGATCATGCTGTTCGACGAGCCGACCTCGGCGCTCGATCCCGAGATGATCTCGGAAGTGCTCGACGTCATGGTCGCGGTGGCCGAGGAAGGCATGACCATGATGGTGGTGACGCACGAGATGGGCTTTGCCCGCAAGGTCGCCCAGCGCGTCGTGTTCATGGACGCCGGCGCCATTGTCGAGAGCGGCACCCCGGACGAGTTCTTCTCGCACCCGAAGACCGACCGCAGCCGCGCTTTTCTGAGCAAGATCCTGCGGCATTGACAGCAGCGACAATACGCACCGAACCTGCCGTCGCCTTTGCGCCGAGGTTGCGCACGAGCCTACAATGAATCATCCGCAGCGGCGCACTATGGCGACACACCGAGCGCGCGCAGTGCCTTGCCTGCCGCGACATATTCGATGAAGTCGTGGGGGCAGTCGCGTACCGCAAGCCGGTACCGCCGCAAGGCTTCATCGTCACGGCCGTCGAGCCGGTAAAACTCCGCGACATAGAGATTGGCCTCGCATAGATTTCCGCGTTTCTTGGCCGGGACCGGGACGGGATCGTCGGCTGCGGCCAACGCTGCTTCGGGCGTCTGTTCGCCAAGAAACATGCGAACCAGCGGCGCCGGCCAACTTCACGGCCGCGGCCAAGACACTTCGGGTCTCGCCGTCGGCGATCAGCAAGATGATCAGGCAACTGGAAGCGCGGCTTAGCGCGACCCTTCTGACGCGGACCACGAGGGCGACGAGCCTGACTGAAGCCGGCGAGAGGTTTTGAGCCAGGCAGGACCGGCGCTGGAGCTCATCCTTGCCGCAATGAGGGATGCGGGAAGCTTTGCCGAAAAGCCTGCCGGCCGGTTGCGGTTGAATGTCCCGCAGATGATCTATCCGAACTTCCTCAAAGTACCAGAAACTTAGGTAATTATACTTTCTAAATCCCTGCCCAAAGCGCCGACCTGGTTCCTTTCTTGGCTCCTGCGGACGTGGCCGCGCTGTTCGCGATCAAATCTTGCGCCGGGTTAACGTCCGCTCTGGGCCTAATATCTGCCGAAGCGTTCAGCCGACCAAGCGGCAGCAACGGGTGGCGAGCCGACGCTCCATGCGAACGCATGGAATGGCCAGCTTGCTGGGCTAGCGGACGTTGAATGTGGATCAATTCGGGCTGAAAAGAAGCACAGTTCCGGCTCGATGACGCCGGCAGAGCCGATGGTCCCGCCAGCGCAATTCCTTTCTCTGCCCGTTTCGGACCGACGCTTCTTAGAACGCGAAATCCGCGGACTGAACGACATCGGCTGGCAGCCAGGTTTCATGAACTTGCAAGATCTCGGGCCCCCGGCTGTAGCCGCGATCGCGGACCACCACCGTCGTGACCCGGCCATTGTTCGGTTGATCGGAGTCCTTCGCGTCGCGTTGCCATTCGTGGTAGTTCACGACCGCCAGGTCGGCGCTTTGATGGCTGATCCGGATGTCGCGTATCTTGATACGGAAGGCCGGATTCGATCCGTAGATGCTCTTCATGTAACCTGCGAAGTCTTTTTTCCCGAACGCCCTGCCGCCTGGCATGATGGCGACCAGATCTTCGCTGATCCGGTCGAGCGCGTTCTTCTTGAACGTCGCATCGTCGCCACGACATCGGCCCGTCACCCAGTCGGTGAAGAATTCGTGGATGTCGTGGATCGTCGCTTCGATTTCCTTCGTTTGAAGGGACATTTTTTCCTCCTGTCTTAAGATGATGCTGGATCAGGCGCTTTGTGCTGTGGCTTGCCCGACCGGACGCTCCTTGAGGACAGCCCGTACCACGCGAGCCACAGGCACATGAGAAGCGAGGAAATCAGCCAGATCGGACCTCCGATGCCGATCCCGAGCTGCTCACCGAGTGTCCACCCGGTTGCCGAAAGGATACCGAACGCCGAGCCGACGATCGCGGCCCATCGGGGCAGTATCCCGACGTCATCGCGGGCGTCGTGATACGCGACAAGCGCTGTCGCCAGGGCGAGCGCCCAGAATCCGTTACCCATGCCGCCGGAAAACGCCCACCAGGTCATGAAGGCGTTGGTGTCACCCCGGTCGGCCGCGACCGCGACCACCGATGCCTCGGCGACTGCGGTGGAGAACGTGGTCAGGGCGCCGAGAGCCATCACCATCCAGGCAGAACTCAGCATCGGCGAATGCCGGACCCGGGGGTTGAGCGCCAGGTTCAGGAACGAAGCGCCGGCGATCAGGAACAGCGCCGCTGCCGCCGTCCAATGGACCGTAGCCCATCGCCCATGGCCCTCGGCGATATTCTGCATCTGAACAGACAAATCCGCGTCCGGTGGCCCGTGAAAGACGAGCGCAGCCGCCAGCAGTAGCGTTCCGGTGGCGAGCCAGACACCGCCCGGCCCGCTCATGCTGTTATTATTCGTTGGCATCGGGAAAACGTCCTGTGGCCTTTACCACCCCATGAGGTTTAGACCCGCGCCACGGTTGCCCGCTTCGGCGTAAGTACCCACGCAACGAGAAATTTTGGCTTGGGTAGGATTACCCAAACACGTCCATGCCGATCAGGGCGTGCTCGACCGCATAGGCCGTGGCTGCCGCGCGCGTGCGCACGTTCAGCCGCGTCAGGATATCGCTAACGTGACGGTCTACCGTCCGCTGGCTCAGACCGAGCTCGCCGGCAACTTCCGGGTTGGTCAGGCCTGACGCGATCAGGCGCAGAACCTGCGTCTGTCTGGGGGTGAGAACTTCGCTGCCTGTCGCCGTCATAGTGACCCGCAGCTTGCCGGCAACGGCTTCGTCGGGGCGCGCGCCGAGCTCGCGGAAAAGTCTTATCGCTTCGTCCAGTTCGGTCCGCGCCGCTTCAGTATCGCCGGTTGCGAGACAGGCCCGCGCTGTCAGCACCCGCATCCGGGCAAGATGATAGGGCGCCCGAAGCTCCCAGAGGATCGCTACCGCGCGCCGGATATGGGCCAATGCCTCCGCGGCTCGACCAGCATGGATCAGCACCCGCGCGGTAGCCTCAGCGGCTGCGGCGCGGACTGCATCCGCGGAATATTGGCGCGCGCAGTCGTGCAGTGTTTCGCACAGCTCCCAAGCGTCATCGGCCGAACCGACAGCGAGAGTGATTTCCACCGCAGCCGGCAAGAGGCGGAGTTTGCCCGGCATGTCGTCGACGGACTGCAGTGCGCGGCGGATCGCCGAAAGGGCCGGCTGCTCGTGCCCCTGCTGAAATCGCATAAGCGCCAGCCCCGGCTGCGGATCGAACCCGAGCCTGCTCGCTGCGCGATAGGCGGCATCGGCCTCGTCCCATTGGCCGCGGAGGCGAAATACCTCGCCCTTCTGGTAGAATGCCGGACCGGCGTGGTGCTTCGAGGGCCCCTGCTGAAGGCGGATGCTGGCGACACCGGCCTCGCGGCCGGCCTCGTCCCAGTGGCCGTCGAGGATCAGGATTTCGGCCCGGTGGATCAGGCATCTGCCGGTGAAGGCAACGATGTCTGGCTGTCCCGCGCACCATCCGACCAGCGCCGATGTCCATTCCCTCGCCCGGCCCGTGGCATGAAATTTCTGACAGATCTCGATCACGCTGCAGTAGACCAGCCCGGTGACGATTGGTGAGAGCCGGCCCGAGGTGACCGAAACCATCACCTCGTCCAGCAGTTCGAAGCCGCGCACATAGTCGCCGCGCAGGATCAATATCCGCCCCTGAAGGTGGCGCGCGATAGCCAAGAGGTCCGGATCTTCGCAGCGCTGTCCGATCTCCGCGGCACGTGTTGCGTGCGCGAATGCTTCGTCCGGACTGTCGGCGGCGAGGCTTTGTTCGACCATTGGGAGCTGAAGGTAACCGTGTTCTGCACATTCCTGCGTATGATCCTCGACCAGCCGGTTGGCGCGCGTCAGCCATCCGCTGCCTTGGGCGAATTCACCGCGAAACATCAGGGTGAGCCCGATCCAGAAGCCGCAACGCGCTGCGGATCGTTCGCGTCCGTTCCGGAGATGCTCTTCGAAGGCCCTTTCGTAGTCCCGAACGAATTCCTCCTCGCGCCCAAGCATGTAGGCGGCTTCCCCGAGGCGCTGGAGCTCGGCGCCGCCAAGTTCACTGCAGCGGTCTCTGTCTGACAGTTCGCGGTGAAGCCTGGACCAATCGCCGCGATTGGCTAGCTCCGCATACGGATCCGATGCAACTGCACCGTCTTCCGGCGACTTGTCGGGTGATCGGTCGGAGGGCGCGGGCATAGCCTCAGAATAGCACATATCTTGCTGAGGAGGTGGCGCCAGGTTACCAACGTGACAGAAGTTCGTTTCGGGCTCAATCGAGCCGTTCATCGCGTCCGCCGCCGAGGACCGGGAACGGTGATGGAATGCTGCCATTCGTCTCGTCGATGGGAACGAGTAGGTAGCGCCAATATCGCGACATTCATGGCGCTTCTCAAAGCTCCCCTCGCGCAACGGCTCGATCGACCCATTTCTGCCGTTCCGATATCGGCCTCACCACCTCCAAGGCGGACATTCACCCATTATTCGGCGAAAAATTCGGCGAAAAATCTCGTTCCGATCAAAGCCGCCCTACTTCGTTGCAGCGGCTGCGGTTTCCCCCGGCGGCATAATCCGCATCATGAAGGTCGACACCGCTTCCCCGGGTTTGAACGGGCCGGGAACCTGGTGGCTGACCGGCTTCACACTTTGGAGGAATGCCGCGATCGCCATGGCGTCATCCGCGGTGAGATGCGCAAAATCGCGCCAAGGCATGATCGGCGCCAGGATGCGGCCGTCCGGCCGTTCGCCGGTCTGGATCGCGGTGACGATCTGCTCCGGGGTCCAGCTTCCGATACCGGTCTCCTTGTCAGGCGTGATATTACGGCCGACAAAGACACCAAGGCCAGGAATCTCGAAGCCCACATCTGAACCGCCAAGGAAGTGCGACATGTCGGGCTTCCCGAAGAAGTAACCGGATGTGTGACAGTCGCTGCAGCCGGCAATCGTAACCAGATATTCGCCGCGCGCGATCTGTGTGTCATCGGCCATGGCCGCGTAAGATGGCAGGGCAACAATCGACGCTGTCAAGAATGCAAGATGAACTGGTGTCCGAAACATTGCTTCCTCCCTGTGGTCTGTTCGTGGTTTGTCCGTCGACCTCCCGCGCCGTCAACCGGTCGCAATTCCCCGATTTTAACCGCGTCGGGGACGCTGAATTCTAGCATGGCCAGCACGTAGTAACTATCAGCGATCAATTGGACCGTCGGCACTTGTCGTGCCCCGTTGAGCGCAAGTGTGATGGAGCGTGCTCAGCCGACGCACAATGCCTTGTTTTGGCGCGATCGAGCCACGCACGGTGATGGATCGACTTCGTCGCCTGAAATGCCTTGTACGGTCGGACCGGGTCGAACTCGGTCGTTCAGAATGATTGGGTTTTGACCTAAAACGTCAGCCGGCTGTGGCCGGCGGCTTCAGCCGAACGTCGCCAAAGGTTCGGTTCGGACCTCGACCCACTGGCAGCGCCGGCTCTCGTGATAGAAGGACAGGAAGGGCGGCGGGAACGCAGGGTCCGCGAAAGCGCCCACCGGGATGACGGTCAGACCGGGCTGCGTGTCGATCCGGTAATGGACGGTGGTGCCGCAATCCGGGCAGAAGCTGTAGATGACGCGGCCGCCCTCGTCGCCAATGCGCGTGAACTCCGCCGAGCGGCCCTGGACAAAAACGTCACCTTCCTCAAACCACGCGTTGAAGCTGAACGCGCTGCCGGTGCGTCGCTTGCAGGCCAGGCAATGGCAGACGAGACGCGTACCGGCTCGCCCGAGCAGGTGGCTGACAGCTGAGCGCAGGAACATTCGGCGCGCCGCGTGATCATGGCTGGCTCCTCTCACGATTCCCTGAACGATATCGCTGCGTATCGGTGCTCAATTCGGCCCGCTTCTCATCCGAGACGACTGCGAGGTCTAGGACCTTCTGCAATTCGGCCGCGTGGCGGAACGACGGTTCAGCCTGGACGCCGCTGCGGACCGCATCGACGAAGCGCTGGTAGTTGGTCGGCACCGTTCCGGCGTCCAGAACTTGCCATTTGGCGTTCTCGACATCCTCGCCGATGCAGGCTTTCAGCTCCGAGCCGGTCAGATTGTGCACGACTTCGATGCCGCCCTTGTCGCCGTAGATGCGCAGGCGGAGTTCGTTCAAATGGCCGGTTGCCCAGCGGCTGGCATGGACGACGCCGAAGGCGCCATTGCTGAAATCAAGCGCCATGGTGAAGCTGTCGTTGGCGTCGAGCTCGTATTCGCCGATCCGGTTGCCGGGCGCCTTGTCGAAGGATCTCAGGCGGCAGAACACATGGTCGATGTCGAGCGCCGCGCCATAGCTGGCGAAATCGAGAATGTGGATGCCGACGTCGCCCAGCACGCCATTGGAGCCGTGGCCGCGCGACAGCCGCCACAGCCATTTCGGATCGGTGCGCCAGTCGCCCCAGAACTTGGATATCAGCCAGCTCTGCAGATAGGACGCCTCGACATGCCTGACGGTGCCGATCTCGCCTGCCAGCACCATAGCGCGCGCTCTCTGCAGCGGCGCGACATTGCGATAGGTCAGGTTGACCATGTTGATGATGCCGGCCCGCTCGGCGGCATCGGCCATCTCACTGGCTTTCTGGTAATTTTCGGCCAGCGGTTTCTCGCACAGCACCGGCTTGCCCGCCGCGATCAGCATCATGGTGGTCGGATGGTGGATGCGATCGGGCGTCACGTTCGCCACCGCGTCGAACTTGCCCCATGCCAGCGCCTCGTCCAGCGACGCGAAGCGGTTGGGGATACCATAGATGTCCGAAAACTTGTCGACACGCGTGCGGTCGAGATCGACGGCGCCGATCAGTTCGACGCCCTCGATCTTGCCGAACTGCCTGGCGTGCTCCTCCGCCATCCAGCCGGTGCCGAGTATCAACAGACGCATGATTCTTATCCTTAGGACAGGGCTTTATCTTCTTGTTCGATCATGGATTTGTCGTCTAGCGGAAGCCGGCTTCGCCGGCGGAATGAAGTTTTCCGCCGCGCTCGACGATCGGCTCGAGCGCCTTTTCCACCGGCACGTTCGGCGCATCGAGGATGGCCGGATTGGCGCCTTGCGGGTTGTGCGCCCATCTCACCGCATTGCGCAGCACCTTCTGGACATTGGCGTCGTGATAGGTCGGATAGGTCTCATGGCCTGGCCTGAAATAGAAGATGTTGCCGGCGCCGCGACGATAGGTCAGCCCCGACCGGAACACTTCTCCGCCCTGGAACCAGGAGATGAAGACGGTTTCGAGCGGCTCCGGCACGGCGAACTGCTCGCCGTACATCTCCTCGTTCTCGAGCTCGAAATACTCGCCAAGTTCCGCGGCGATCGGATGGCTTGCGCTGGTCACCCAGAGCCGTTCGCGCTCGCCGGCCTCGCGCCATTTCAGCGTGCAGGGCGTGCCCATCAGCTTCTTGAAGATTTTCGAGAAATGGCCGGAATGGAGAACGATCAGCCCCATGCCTTCCCAGACGCGGCGCGCCACGCGCTCGACCACTTCGTCGGCGACGGCGCCATGGTCCTTGTGCCCCCACCACAGCAAGACATCGGTCTCGGCCAGACGGTCGGCCGGCAGCCCATGCTCCGGCTGCTCCAGCGTTGCCCACGACACTGATATCTCCGGGTCGAGCTTCAGTGCATTGGCGATCGTCGCATGCATGCCGTCGGGATAGATGCCCGCGACCACCTCGTTGGTCCGCTCATGGATGTTCTCGCCCCAAACGACAGCGCGTATTGTCATGATGTCCTCGTGATTGTTTGAAGCTGGAGCCGCCCCTACGGGTCAGTCATAATATCCTCGGCCGGGAATGAAAACCGTTTCGCGGCCGGCTGCTGACAATCCGTTGGAAATCCGGCGGGGAAGTCCACACTGCAAAGCCAGCGATGCCGGCGGGACAGCGCCCCCCTCTGTCCTGCCGGACATCTCCCCCACTTGGGGGGAGATTGGATATCACGCCGGTTTTCGCAAATCGCCAACGTTGCAGGAATGAGCGGAGCGTGAAAACTGCCGATCTCCGCCCTCGTGGGGGAGATGTCCGGCAGGACAGAGGGGGGCGCGAAGGAACGCTACAGAGCGGCTTTCATTCTCCGCCGCCCGCGAGCAATCTAAGCGCCTCGCCCCTCTTGGGCGACGCGTGTCAGCGGCTTCGACAGCCGCGGCACGACTACAAGCCGCTTGATCTTGCCCTTCTTGTAGGCGGCGAGGAAGCGGGCATAGTCCTTGAAGACGACGCAGCCATTGGATTCGGCGCGCCCGCCGCGCAGCATGTAGGTGTGGGCGAGCAGGCCGTCGCGGCCATATTTGTTGCTGCCGCTGGCCGGCGTCAGACGGATCGCCTCGACACCGTGAAAGCGCGATTCCCGCATCGTCAGATTGTAGGTATCCGGCGGCGTCGGGCCGACATTCTTCTTGTGGACGTAGCGTGGCTGGTCGACCATCGCGCCCAGTCCCGAATGTGCCTCCAGCCGCGAGCCGTCGGGCATATAGACGGTCTTGGCCGAGATGTCGTAGACGGCGACGCCAGTACCCATGTTGGGCGTGGTGAACAGGTTCCTGAAGGCTCCGCCGAGACCGCCGGAAGGCATGTCGGGCTTGGCATAGGCCAGCATGTCGCCGCCCTGCGTCTTCGACCGTTTGCCCGGCTTGCCCGACACGGCCGGCACTGCCGCTTGTGACGAATTGCGAGGCGACAGGCTGCCGGGTAGCGTCTCGGCCGGCGGAGCGTCGGCCGTCTGCACCTTGCTCGCCCTGGCGGTCCTAGAGGTCTGCGCCTTGGGCGGCTCCGTTTTCGATGCTTGATCCTTTTGCGCCTGGGCCCTTGGCGCCTGGTCTTTTGGCGCCTGATCTCTTGACGCTTGAGCCCGCGGCGCCTCGGCCGGCTTATCGATGTCCGCCCGCGGACGCAGCGTCGGCAGCGGAATGCTGTCGGGCATGTCGTCTTGCGGCGGCAGCGAGGCTAGCTGGACCTCAGGTTCTTGCGGCTCTTGCGAAGCCGCGGGCTCGCTTGCCGCGATGGCTGCCGGGAGCACATCGATCATCTGCTCCGGCAATGTATTCGCCAGCGCCAGCGCCAGGCGCGACGAGCGTTCGATCTCCGCCACCTCCGGCCCGAAGCGCACCGGTGCCGGGCCGTTCGGGTCGGGTATGCGTACCGGCTCGGCGAACCGGGCGTGGGCCGGCAGGCTGGCGAGCATGACGGGAGAGCGGGCTGAGGCACGGGCAAAGGCGGCGGCAAGCTTTTGCGGCGACAGCGCGGCCTTGGCGACCACGTCGTCGAAGCTCGATTGCCGCGACGCATCGGCGACAAGCGGCACGGTGTTGCGCTTGAGGCGGGCCGATTTTCCCTGGTGGACGAAGTTCGACGCCGACCGCAGGCAGTTGGCATCGCACCCGTGCTGCAGCAGCTTGGCCGACAGCGCCGCGTTGGCCGCGGCCCATGTCGGGGCCTGCGCCTTTGCAAGGCTGCGGCGAGGATCGGCAAGCGCGATGGTGCGCGGCGCGAGCAGGCTTTGCGGGAGACCGTTGGAAGCGGCGCTGAGCGAGGTTCCCACTGAATAAAGGCCGGCCAAAGTCGCCACCGACCATAAAGCAATGGCTGCGCCGACGGCCGGAACCGCGACCCAGCGTAGGCCGGGCCTCATCGAAGTCAATCCAGTTGCAGGACTGTCACCCCGGGTTTTCGCACTTACAAACGCCATTCAACCACTCTCAATCGGCCGATGCCGGCTAGCGGATTTCGCAGCCGTGACATTCACAGTTCGCCTGGTGCCCCCAGCACGCTTTGCGTCTGTTGCCGATTGATTCAAAAGATGGACAAAGTTGGTTAACCAATCCCTCTACCGACCGCCGATTGGGCGACGGTCACACCGAAAAACGCCCTCCAAAACCTGCATAGTTGGCAAAACTGCCCTCCAATGATGACTTTGCTGCCCGTTTTTGTCGGCCGAGTCAAGAAAGCGAAATGACTAGACCTTGCTGGGCGGAGTCGGCCATGGCTGCGAAAGTGAAGCCGGGCCGACCAGAATCTTGCGGCCGGCAGCCGCCGCCATCAAGCCCCGGCGATCGATCAGACCGGCGATTATCGAGCGGGCACTTGTCGACCTGCCACTCGGCGAATGAACGATTAACGTCTGAGAATTCGGGACAGCGGCAAGATGTTTGCCGCGCAGCAGCTGAATGTCGCCAAGTGCCGGAGCGGGATATCCAACACCTAGGCCACAGCCACCACTATGTGAGCCTGGATTTTGGCGGCAACCTTGCCGCTGCCATGCCTGTCTGCAATGGCGGCTGCGGCATAGTCGGTTGCAGCGTCCAGTTTTCCCGCCTCTCTGGCCTCGATTTCATTGCGAAGGAGAGTGCCCTGGCAATAAGCAACGGCCGGAAGGCGCGGCGAGGAGGCACGGCTTTGTTCGGCTCTCGTCTCGATCACCGCACCGGAAAAACCTGCGTCCTCCAGCTCGCTACGGATCAGTGCCGTATCGTGGCAGCCATGCGGCGTGCGTGCCAGAAAGCGCGGCGGATCGTTCGGAAAAATCCTCGCCAGGGCATTCGTCACATCGTCCGCAAATACATTCTCTTCGATGCGATCCCATACGCTGAATAGAAAATGTCCTCCGGGCTTCAGGACTCGCCGGGCTTCGCGATAGGCAGATGAGCGGTTGGGAAAGAACATCGCGCCGAACTGACAACAAACGAGATCGAAGGCCGCATTTTCAAACGGTAGCGCCAGAGCATCCGCCTGACGCCATTTGATGCGATCGTCGGGAGCTTGCCGCGAAGCGGCGTAGTCGAGCATCGGCTGGTTGAGGTCGGTTACGACATAGCTTGCACCGGGCGACAGTTTTGGCGCCAATGCGCGGGTGACAACCCCGGTGCCCGCGGCGGTTTCCAAAACGGCGCTTGGCGACAAGGACGCTGCCCGTCGTGCAAGATCTGCGGCGAACGGCTCGAAAATCAACGGCACCATATAGCGGTCGTAGTTTTCCGGAATTGAGCCGGCGAATACCTTGTCCGTTTCCAACATTGCTATCCCCCGCCGTCCGTTTGATGGCTCGTCAGCATAGCATGGAATTGTTTGCTATTCGGTCGCATTCGACCGGGAGGCGGTTCGCTCCCGGAAGCTCCGAAACGCCGTGCTGCAATTATCTGCATATGTGTTAATATATTGTGGTCATGCGCATTGGTGCGTGGCCAAACATAAAATGGGAGGATGCGATGAAAACCATAAATCGCAGGTCTGCAATCGCGCTTGGCGTGACGGCGGCAGCGGTAACGCCTTTGTTCACGCTGGCGGCTGCTGCAAAGGTCAAGAAATACGGCCCGAAGGAAGGCAAGGAGATAGCCCCCGGCGTCAGATTGGTCGAGGTCGGCACCGGCAATTCCGATATCCCCGCTTACAAGAGCATCTCAATTGTCGATATAGTCTTTCAGCCCGGAGCAGCCGCCCCTCAAATGGTGATGGACAACGACATGGTCTGCACCATTGCTGCCGGTGAATTCACGATCAAGAAGGCGGACAAGGAATTCAAGCTCAAGGAAGGTGACGTGTACACCTGCTCCAAGGGCAAGACCGACGAGGCAGCCAACACCAGCAAGGTGGTCGGCATCCACCGCATCGCCGTCTTGATACCTGCCTAGGGCATGCCGCCGAAAATCGGGCCCGCGTCCTCCATCAGGGACGCGGGCCTTTTGATGACGTGCGTGGCCTTGAGCGGTTCATCGTTTCACCGCTTCGACCCGGTCGACTTCGTCCAAATGTGGTGAGGCTCATGCTGTTCATGGTTTTCCTCCGATTTTTACTTATGAGCGGTTCTCCCTCCGCCCGCTTTGAAAGGGTGCGATTATATTAGAGATCGCGCAGGTTTCCGGCTGACTGCTGCATTGGCGGAGTGGCAATCGGCAGCGCGCTGAGCGTTTTGGAGTTCACGAAATGGCCCGGTGCTCTTCCCGAGCTGCCTCCCAGACCTCGCGCGCCGCGTCTGCATTCAGTGCCGCGATTCCCAGGCCGACGATCAGATCCGGCCACGCCGAGCGCCACAGGAAGGCCGTCACCAATCCGGCCAGTATGATCGCAACATTGGCGACCGCATCGTTGCGGGCCGAGAGGAATGCCGCCCTGGTAAGACTGCCGCTGTGATGGCGGTAGCGCGCCAACATGTAGGCGCATGACAGATTGACCGCGAGAGCGCCCAACCCCGCCAGCGTCAGAGCCGTTGGCTGCGGCGGCACCGGCATGTTGAACTTTTCCCACGCGGTCCACAGCGTCGCCAGGCCCGGCACCAGCAGGATAAGCGCCAGCGCCATGCCGACCCGCGAGCGGGCACGCAGCGACCATCCCATGGCGAGCAGTATGAGGAGATTGACCGAGGCATCTTCCAGAAAATCGACGCTGTCGGCGAACAGCGACACCGAGCCGATCGCCAGCGCGACGGCGAATTCAATGCCGAAATAACCCAGGTTCAGCAGTGCGACGACAAGCACCACCCGGCGAAGGCCGTCCGACGTGATGGCTTGCTGCATGGTCTGCCCTTGGCATGATGCCGTTGTCGCTCTTACCAGCTGCTTTTCCAACGCAACAGCCGCATGGAATTGGCCGTCACCAGCACCGTCGCCCCGGTGTCCGCGAGAATGGCGGGCCAGAGGCCGGTGATGCCGGCGATCGTCGTCACCAGGAACACTGCCTTCAGGCCCAACGCAATGGTGACGTTCTGCTTGATGTTGGCCATGGTTGCGTGGGACAGCCTGATCATGGCCGCAACGTCGCCGACGCGTCCATGCAGCACCGCTGCGTCAGCCGTTTCAAGGGCCACATCGGTGCCGCCGCCCATGGCAATGCCGACATCGGCCGCGGCAAGTGCCGGCGCATCGTTGATGCCGTCGCCGACCTTGGCTACCCTAAGCCCCTGCCCCTTCAACTCGCCGAGGATGCCCTGCTTGTCCTCCGGGAGCAGTTCGGCGCGCACCTCGATGCCGAGCTGTTTGCCGATGGCAGCCGCCGTGCGCTTATTGTCGCCGGTTAGCATGACTGTCCTGATGCCTGCATTGGTCAGCGCCTTTAGCCCGGCGAAAGCATCCGGCCGGGGTTCGTCGCGCATGGCAATGAAGCCGGCCAGCGCGTTGTCTACAAGCAGCACCGCCACTGACTTGCCTTCATCGTTCAATGCCACGATGCGCGCCGCCTGGTTTGCTGGCAGCGGGTTTATCTCGCCCGCCGCGACTGGCGATCCCAGAAACAGGTTCTTGCCGCCGACACGACCGATAACCCCTTTACCGCCGATCGCTTTGGCTTCGGCGGCAGGCGGCACGGGAATGTTGCCGGCTTTGGCCCTTTGGAGGATGGCCAAAGCGAGGGGATGGCTCGAGCCGATCTCAAGCGCTGCCGCGAGCGAAAGGATGTCGCGTTCACTGGCACCCACCGCAACGACATCGGTGACCTGCGGCTTGCCGAGCGTCAGCGTGCCGGTCTTGTCGAGCGCCACGGCGGTGATGGTCGCGAGCCCTTCCAGCACCGCCCCACCTTTCATCAGCAGGCCGCGCCGGGCTCCGGCCGAAAGCGACGCCGCGATCGCCGCCGGAACTGAAATGACCAGCGCGCACGGGCAGCCGATGAGCAGCAGCGCCAGCCCCTTGTATATCCATTCGTTCCAATCGCCGCCCAAGAGCAGCGGCGGTGTGGCGGCCACGAGCGCCGCGACGGCGACAACGCCGGGCATGTACCAGCGCGAAAAGCGATCGATGAAGCGCTCGGTCGGCGCCTTGTTTTCCTGCGCCTCCTCGACCAGCTTGATCACGCGTGCAATCGTGTTGTCTGCGGCGGTCGCCGTCACCTTGACGCGCAGCACGCCGTCGCCGTTGATAGTGCCGGCAAAGACCGTGTCGCCGACGTCCTTGCGCACCGGCACGCTTTCACCGGAGACGGGTGATTCATCGATGGCGCTCCCGCCTTCGGTGATCTCGCCGTCAGCCGGAATCCGGTCGCCCGGCCGCACGAGGATGATGGCGCCCACAGCCAGGCTTTCGGCCGGCACCTCGCGGGTCTGGCCGTCTTTCTCGACGAACGCGGTTTTGGGAACGAGGGTCGTGAGCGCTTGAATACTGGACCGTGCCTTGCCGGCCGCAACCCCTTCGAGCAACTCGCCGATCAGGAACAAGAAGACCACCGTCGCCGCTTCCTCGCCGGCACCGATGATGACGGCCCCGGCCGCCGCCACAGTCATCAGCATTTCGATTGTGAACGGAATGCCTGCCGCTGCGGCCATGGCCGCTCGGCGCGCGATCGGAGCCAGGCCGAGCAGCATTGCGGCGATGAAGGCCCACGGGCCGGTCGCAGGCCAGGCGTAATCAATCGCGAAAGCCACGGCCAAGGCGACCCCGCTGGCGATGGCCAGGCGGCCCTTGGCGCTGTCCCACCATAGCTCCGACGCCGGCGCATCATCGTTATCATGTAACCCCGCTACGTTCTCGTCGTGATTGCGCCTTCCGTCGGCATGGTTGTCGGATTGATCGGACGCCGGCGTCCCAGGCTTGGAGGTCAGCGGAGCGACGGCGTAGCCGAGGCCGGTGACCTTCCTCTCGATCGCGCCGAGATTGCTTTCGGGAGTATGAGTGACCGTCAGAGTGCCCGCCGAAACGGATACGTTGATGTCCTGAACACCAGGCATCCGCCGCACGGCCGTACCGATTTTGCTGGCGCAACCGGCGCAATCCATGCCTTCCACGCGGTAGCGGGTCTGTTGTTTGGTCGCAGCCATGGTGAACCTCTTGTATCTTCGAGCGCGACGCTACATCCTCTAGCGACTAGAGGAGCAAGCGAAATGCCAGCAGGTGTGACCATCGGTGAAGCGGCCCGACACAGCGGCGTGAAGGTTCCAACCATCCGCTACTATGAGCAGATAGAGTTGCTTCCTGCCGCTGCCCGCAGCGAAGCCAATCGCCGGCAGTATGAAGCGGCAGACTTGCGCCGGCTCGCCTTCATCAGGCACGCGCGCGAGTTGGGGTTCGGGATCGAAGCCATCAGGGCGCTGCTGACGCTGCAGGATAATCCCAGCCAGCCTTGTGCGACCGCCGACGCCATTGCCCAGGCGCGTCTGGCCGACGTGGTTCAGCGGATACGCAGCCTTACAGCGTTGAAAGCCGAGCTGGAGCATATGGTCGAAGGCTGCCGGCACGGAAAAGTCTGCGAATGCCGTGTCATCGAAGTGCTGGCGGATCACGATAAATGCGAGCATCCTCACCATTGATTTGCCAGAGCAGAGCTCGCGTCAGCCCCGATGTCGCGGCATCCGGAGCTTGCAAAAGCCGCATTTTACGGTCAACCTGAGCGGATGATGGCACGCCTGTCACCAAAACACCTTCTGGTCATGCTTCTCGCGGTCATCGTGACCGCCGGGTTCAGCCTGTCCGCCGCTCAGGCTGCTGTGATGTCGGCCAGGATGGGAGTCGACGGCCGCATGACCATGGCCGCAGATACCGGCACCACCGACGCCGACATGGCCAAGATGGCCGATGCCAGGGACGGTGACTGCAACGCTTGCCTCAAGGGCTCGGCCGGCAATGACAAACCGATGCAATGTGCGCCGACCTGTGTCGCACCGGTTCTGGCGGTGCTGCCGGAGGCTCTCCCCGTGACGGGACTGCCGCAGCCCGAGCTGCCGTCGGCGCGTCCCGCCCCGTTCCTGCACGGGCGAAGTCTGCTGCCCGAGCCATTCCCTCCAAGACCCAGCGCTCTCGTCTGACGCCGTTTCTGCCGTTCCACGGCTGATTAGCGGCGTTTGATCGCCCGGTTGCGCGTACTGCGCAGCGGGCGCGGTAGCAATTCAATCGACGTCGCGACGTTCGCCGTCGGTTACCGCAAGGGTCACAAAAGTGAATTCCGTTTCAAATCCGTTCATAACGCGCCGCAAATTCCTGCTTGCGGCAGCAAGCATTGCCGCCGCGCCGATCCGCCCTACGCTGGCGATGGCCACGGGCGAATACCGGATCAGGGTGGCGCCGAGCCAGGCACGGTTCGCCGGCCCTGATGGTCCGCGCACTCCGGTATGGGCCTATGATGGCACGATCCCCGGCCCGACA
Organism: Mesorhizobium sp. M0408; assembly: GCF_040321495.1. Taxonomy (NCBI): domain Bacteria; kingdom Pseudomonadati; phylum Pseudomonadota; class Alphaproteobacteria; order Hyphomicrobiales; family Phyllobacteriaceae; genus Mesorhizobium; species Mesorhizobium sp. M0408. Next base: position 174,803 of record NZ_JAMYRO010000009.1, read on the forward strand.
CTGCGCTTGCGCCAGGGGCAGCCCGCTCGGATCATCGTCGAGAACGGACTGGACGAAGACACCACGGTTCACTGGCATGGCATCCGGCTGCCGAACGCCATGGATGGCGTGCCCGGCCTGACGCAGAAGCCGATCAGGCCAGGTGAAAATTTCATCTATGAATTCACCCCGCCCGATGCCGGCACCTTCTGGTATCACCCGCACGCCAACAGCCTGGTCCAGCTCGGCCGTGGCCTTGCCGGCGCACTGGTCGTCGAGGAGGTCGAGCCGGTCGCCGTCGACCGTGACATTCTGTGGCTGCTGCAGGACTGGCGGCTTGCGGCCGATGGGCAGATCGCCGGCGGCTTCGGCAGTGCCATGGATGCGTCGATGTCGGGCCGCGTCGGCAATGTCGTCACCATCAACGGCACGGGGCCAGGCGATCGGAGCGTGCAGGCCGGCGAGCGCGTCAGGCTGCGGCTCGCCAATGCCTCGCTTGCCCGCATGATGGCGCTGCGCTTCGAAGGCCACCGTCCGGTCGTCGTCGCCATCGACGGCCAGCCCTGCGATCCGCATGAACCGGAGGGCGGTCGCCTGGTGCTGGCGCCCGCCATGCGCATCGACATCGTGCTCGACATGCAGGGCCACCCCGGCAGCCGCCACGCGGTGATCGACGATTTCTACGACGGCCTCGCCTATACGCTGACCACGCTGGCCTATGACGCAGCGCCGCCGCTGAGAACCCATCCGCTCGACACGCCTGTCGGCCTGCCGCGCAACCCCTTGCCCCAGCCCGACCTCGCTGGCGCCGAGCGCCAGGAGATCGTCCTGCAGGGCGGCATGATGGGCGGCGGCAAGCTCAAGGGCGTCGGCGGCATGATGGGCATGGGGATGATGGGCATGAACGGCGGTGCGGCCTGGGCGATCAACGGCATGTCGATGACCGGCGACGGCCATGCCGGCATGGCGCCGCAGTTCACGCTGAAACGCGGTGTGACCTGCCATCTCACCATGCGCAACGAAACCGCCTGGTGGCACCCGATGCATGTCCACGGCTTCAGCCTGTCGGTCATCTCGCGCAACGGCTCGCCGGTGCCGCACCGGCAATGGCAGGACACGGTGCTGCTCGCCCCCAAGGATACGATCGAATGCGCCTTCGTCGCCGACAATCCGGGCGACTGGATGCTGCACTGCCATGTCGCCGATCACCAGATGGCCGGCCTGATGACGGCGTTCCGCGTGACCTGAAACGTTTTATCCAACCAAGGAGAACTGCAATGAAACTGACCCACCGCCTTGCCGCACTGTCCCTGCTGATCGCAACGCCGCTGCCCGCCTTCGCCGCAACGATCAACGCCGTCATGTACAAGAACCCGCAATGCAGCTGCTGCGAGTCCTACGCCAACTATCTCGAGCACAACGGCTTCAAGGTCGACATAAAGCCGGTCAACAATCTCTCCCAGATCAGCAGCGATGCCGGTGTGCCGGCCGACCTCGAAGGCTGCCACACGCTGATGGTCGACGGCTATATCGTCGATGGCCTGGTGCCGGTCGAGATCGTCAAGAAGCTTTTGACCGAGCGCCCTGCCATCACCGGCATAACGCTCGCCGGCATGCCGGCCGGCGCCCCAGGCATGGGTGGCGAGAAGCAAGGCCCCTTCGTCGTCTACGCCTTCACCAAGGACGGCAAGGCGCCCACCGTCTACGCGACCGAGTGAGGACATTGTGAGCAAACTAGCTATGGTCCTGGTTGGCATGCTGCTGGCGTTTTCGTGGCCGGTATCAGCCGCTGAGCCGCCGCAGAACTTTGCCGTTCACGAGGCGCCCGTCCCCGTGCCGGAAATCAGCTTCGAGGATGGCAATGGCAAGCCGAAAATGCTTGCGGATTTCCACGGCAAGGTCGTGCTGCTTAACGTCTGGGCGACATGGTGCGCGCCCTGCCGCAAGGAGATGCCGACGCTCGATCGCCTACAGGCCAAACTCGGCGGTCCGGATTTCGAGGTCGTCGCGTTGTCCATGGACCGCGCCGGTCCTGAGATTGTGAAGAAGTTCTTCGCCGACATCGGCATCAAGCACCTCGCCCTCAACATCGACGTCTCGGGCAGGGCCATGTTCGCCATCGGCACCGTCGGCCTTCCGGCAACCCTGCTGGTCGACCGCGACGGCAAGGAGATCGGCCGGCTGATTGGGCCGGCCGAATGGGACGTCCCCGACATGGTCGACTTCATCCGCAGCCGCATCGCCGCCAAGTGAGAAAGGGACAGATATGTTCGGGCTAAAGGCTCGCTGCGTTGCATCGGCTTTGAACGAATGGAGGTGCTTGCTGCTAAACGTAATTGCCATTGCGGCGCTGACCGCGGGCTTTTCGTATCAGGCGCAAGCCCACTCGCTCGACGAAATCGACGCCACGCTTGAGGCCGACGAGAAATATTTCCAGCCGATCGACAAGCCGGCGCCTGATTTCACGCTGCGCACCGCCGACGGGCGTGTCGTGCGGACGGCCGATCTGCGCGGCAAGGTGGTCGTCCTCCACTTCATCTACACGTCGTGCCCGGATGTGTGCCCTCTTCATGCCGAGAAGATCGCCGAGATCCAGAAAATGGTGAACGGCACGCCGATGAAGGACCGGGTCAGCTTTGTGACCATCACCACCGACCCGACCAGGGACACGCCGGACGTGCTCAGCAAATACGGGCCGGCGCACGGGCTCGATCCCGTCAATTGGCTGTTCCTGACCACGATGGAGGATCAGCCGGAGGATGCGACCCGCAGACTGGCGGAGGCCTTCGGCCACAAGTTCACGCTGACGGATGATGGTTATCAGATGCACGGCACCATCACCCATGTGATCGACAAGGAGGGCCGCTGGCGGGCGAATTTCCATGGCCTGGATTTCGCATCGGTCAATCTCGTCACATTCGTCAATGCGCTTACCAACAATGTCGAGCGCCCGCACCATGAGCAGGAAACGGGATGGTGGGCGAAAATCAAGGGCATGTTCTGAGGCATCATTTGCACGTGCCGGCGGTCCGGCGAAACAGAGGGAAGGAGAACCCTGTGACCCACAAGTCCAATCCATTGAGCGGAGCCGTCGGCAAAATGGCCCGTGCCGTCATGCTGGCCGGCGCGACGATCTGGCTCGCGCTCGGTCTCCACAATCAGGCGATCGCCGCGGGCGAGATGTCCCAGGACCAGTTCGACCAGCGCATTCACGACTACATTCTTGCGCATCCCGAGGTGCTCGTGCAGTCGCTGCAGAGCCTCGACGCCCGCCAGCGCGAGGCTGCCGCAAAAGAGGCGAAAGCCGCTTTGACGGACAAGGCGGACGAGATTTTCCGGGACCCGGCGAGCCCGGTCGGCGGCAACGCCGAAGGCGACGTCACCATGGTCGAGTTCTTCGACTACAACTGCCCCTATTGCCGGCAGGTTGCGCCGATCATGGCGCAAGCAATGGCCGACGATCCGCAGCTCAAGATCGTCTACAAGGAATTCCCGATCCTCAGCACGGATTCCGTATTTGCTTCCAAGGCGGCTCTCGCCGCCGTGCGCCAGGGCAAATACATGGCGTTCCACAAGGCCTTGTATGCGGTGAAGACGCGGGTGACCGAAGCGGTCGTACTGAAGGTGGCTGCCGACGTCGGTCTCGATGTGGCTAAACTGAAGACCGACATGCAGCAGCCCGATATCCAGGCGTCGATCGACCGGAATACGCAACTGGCCCAGGCGCTGAAGATCAGCGGAACGCCAAGCTTCGTCGTTGGCGAGCAGATTTTCCCCGGCGCGACCGACCTCGCAACGATGAAGAAACTGATCGAGCAGGCGAGGACCAGCAAATGAGCCGAATATTTTGCCCAAACCGACGGACGGTTGTTCTGGGGAGCGCCTTTGGCGCCGCTGCGGTCGTGAGCCTGCTCAAGGGGCCGGATTTGGCGATCGCCGCTGAGGATCCCGATCTGGCACGCCGTTTCAGATATCTCAGCCAGAACGGCAACAGCACGTGTTCGGCCAAGTTCACGGAATCGATCGCGACCATGCCGGCGATGTCGCGGATCACGGGCTCGTGCTGCAGCCCAATGGAGACGAAGCGCTATGCCGAGCAGGTGAGCGGCCTGGCCAGGTACCGCGAGATCGCGATGATCCCAAGCGATCCGTACGATATTCCGGCCGGCATCGCACAGAAGATGATGCCCTACTACGATGTGAAACTCTCCGGCGAAGAGCAGCAGGCCTACGACTATGCGATGGCCAATTCCAACGAGAAAGGCCCATGCTGCTGCCAATGCTGGCGCTGGAAAGTGTATGGCGGGCTGGCGAAGTTCCTGATCCGCGAGCACGGTTTCACCGGCAAGCAGGTCGTCGACGTCTGGGATCTCTCAGACGGTTGCGGCGGAGGAGAGTAGAGCCGGCGACAACTCGGCTGCGGTTCAACAAGCGCTCTCAACCTGTTCTACCTTCTTGAAAGGAGCGCTTGACCTCCCGGTGGCTGGAACCGTTAGGCTCATTGCTAACTTCCGGAGGTCGTCCAATTGCGGACCGAACCATGAATTTCGAAAGGCAGCTACTGGCCCTGTTAGAGAGGCATATCGGCAAGGCAGATCAGATGTCGCGGAACACTTGCTGCGGGCACTGGAGGCGCTGGATTAAAGCCTTGCCCTTTCGGAGTTACCGCGCGGTCAGCATGTTCTGACAGAAGCCTATTATGAACTCGTTCGTCGATAGCGTTGAACGTGCCTTGATTGACCGGCAAGCCACTGCCTTCGTGGGCTGATCGAGTTCGCCTTGACGGGCGTACATGGCGAACTAGTTCCCCTCGCAATCGCCGGTGGCAGCGGCGGCGGGAGGGATGATTGTGATGATGATGGACGGTTCAATGTGGATGATGGGCGGCATGGCGCTCATTTGGGTCCTGGTGCTTGTCACCCTCGTGCTCGCGATCGCGGCGCTGGTCAAATATTTGCGAACCTGACGGCATAGGCAGTCGGGGTCAAAAGAGCAAAAAGGGCGGAAAGTTGTAGTCGTCATCGGAAGCAGCAGCGTCATCGGGTCGGCGTCGGAACTGGTCCGGCCCCTCGGCTCTTAACGTCTGTCGCCTTCGGCCCTCTCAGGAGTGGCAAATCGCCGGCTATGAGGTCTGGATGGCGAAGCGCAAAGACACGGTTATTGTTACCGGCAGCACCGGCTTCATCGGCTCGGCTCTGGTCAACAGCTTCGCCGACCGGTTTGCTCTCGTCGGCCTCGACCGGGCGGCGACGCGTCAGCCGCCGCCGGCCGCGGAGTGCGTCTGCATCGACCTGACATCGGAGGACGCCGTGGCAGCCGGTTTGGCGCGCGTGCGGACGGCCTATGGCGCCCGCCTCGCCTCGGTGATCCATCTTGCGGCCTATTTCGATCTCACAGGCGAACGGAACCCGCTCTACGAAGAGATTACGGTTGGCGGCACCGAGAAGCTCCTGCGCGCCCTGAAACAATTTGAGGTCGAGCAGTTTGTCTTCATGAGTTCGATGCTGGCGCACAAGGGTGGCCGACCGGGCGACATCATCGATGAGGATTGGCCGCTCGAATCGAACCTACCCTACCGCACCTCGAAGATCGAGACCGAGCGCCTGATCCATGAGCAGCACGGGGCGATCCCTGTCGTCTATGCCAGGCCGGCCGGCGTCTATGATGATCTCGGCCGTAACGCATTCCTCGCCAATCAGATTGCGCGTATCTACGAAGAGGATCCGACCGGGCATGTATATCCGGGTGACCTGCGCACAGGGCAGTCGTTTCTGCATCTGGAAGACCTCACCGATGCGGTGGCGCGCCTTATAGATCGGCGGAAGAAACTTCCCACGGAGCTGGCGCTGCTTCTCGGCGAGCCTGAGGTCATGGGCTACGGCGAACTTCAAGCCGAGATTGGTCGGTTGATCCGTGGCGAGAACTGGGAGACACGGGAGGTGCCGAAGGCGCTCGCCAAGGCGGGTGCCTGGGTCCAACAGGACGTGCTGGGCGAAGAATCATTCGTTCGTCCCTGGATGGTCGATATCGCCGACGACCACTACGCGATCGATATCAGCCGTGCCCGCAATGTCCTCGGCTGGCAGCCCCGGCATTCCCTGCGCGAGACGTTGCCGCGGATCGTCGACGCGCTCAAGGCAGATCCCGCCGGCTGGTATCGGGCCAACAAGCTCAACGCCGCCAAGGTGGCCGGCAGCGGAACAAAAGCGCGAGAGAAAGACAAGGCGTTCGAGGCCAAACACGACAAGATGAAACCCGGACACATGGCCGAGATGGCGGGGATGGGCAAGCAGATGCTCTGGGCTCATTTCCTGGTCATCACGCTTGGCGTGTGGCTCCTCACCAGCCCGCTTCAGTTCGCGCTGTTCGATCCGGCGGCGGCCGGCACTGTGCGTGACGTCACGCAAGAGCGTGGACTGTGGGAACCGGTGCTGCGCAACGCGCTCACCGGCTGGAGCGACATTGTCTCGGGCTTGCTGCTGATGCTGTTTGGCGGGCTCGCACTGTCGCCGCGTTTTTCCTGGGCGCAATGGGGCACGACGATCGCCGGCCTGTGGCTGCTGTTCGCGCCGCTGTTCTTCTGGACGCCGAGCGCCGCCGCCACCATGAACGACACGATCGTCGGCGCGCTGGCCATCGCTTTCTCGGTGCTCGTCCCGATGATGCCGGGCATGAGCCACGAAGGGATGATGGACGAGAGCACCGTTCCGCCTGGCTGGACCTACTCGCCGTCATCCTGGCTGCAGCGCCTGCCGATCATCGCGCTCGGTTTCTTCGGTTTCCTCATCGCCCGCTATCTCACTGCCTACCAGCTCGGCCATGTGGGTGCTGTCTGGGAGCCGTTCTTCTCCGGCGGAGACGGCAGGAACGGCACGGAATTCATCATCACATCCGACGTTTCTCAAGCCTGGCCAGTCGCTGATGCCGGGCTTGGCGCCGTGGCCTATATGATCGAAACCCTGATGGGCGCGATGGGCACGGCGACCCGCTGGCGCACCATGCCCTGGATGGTGACCTTCTTCTTCATCCTGGTGGTGCCGCTCGGCGGCGTCTCGATCTTCTTCATCATCATCCAGCCGATCATGATCGGCACCTATTGCACACTGTGCCTCATCGCGGCGGCGGCCATGCTGGTCATGATCCCGCTGACGCTGGACGAGGTGGTCGCCATGGGCCAGTACATGCTGCGCAGCGTGCGGGCAGACCGTCCGTTCTGGCGCACCTTTTTCCAAGGCGGGCCGGAGCCGAACGGCGAGGCGGACAAGAACGATCCCGGCTTTTCCGCCGCGCTTGCCGCACAGTCCGCCGCAGCCATTCGCGGTGTCACGTTTCCATGGACGCTGGTCGCATGCTGTATCGTCGGCGGTTGGCTGATGGTCTCGCGGCTGGTCTTCGGCACGGCCGGCGCCATTGCAAACAGCGATCACCTCTCGGGCGCCATGATCATCACGATCGCGGTCTGCGCCATGGCCGAGGTGGCACGGCCGTTGCGTTTCCTCAACCTGCCGTTCGGGTTATGGCTGATCGCAGCGCCCTGGCTGCTCGACGGCGCGACCAGAGGTTCGACATTGAACAATGCCGTTGCAGGGCTAGTTGTGATCGGCCTCAGCCTGCCTCGGGGGCGCCGAAGCAAGGAGCACTACGGCTCATGGGACCGCTATGTCGCCTAGACGAAGCCTGGAACCGGCTTGGTCTTGCCGCTCAGTTGCGCGCCCAGCGTCAGTGCCTGCGGGAAATTCCGGACGATCGCCGCCATCAAGGTGGCGCTGCCGGGGCGAAGGGCAATTCCGGCAACGGCCGCGGCGGCGTAGACCCGTGTCGAAAACAGTCTTTTCCAGGCCGCCTCGTAGCGTCTGGCGGCAGCCTCGCGCCCCGCTCGGCCACCTGGAGTGGATGCGAGTTCGCATGCCAGCAACCAGCCGGACTGAAGCGCCATCGAGATGCCCTCGGCGATGACAGGATGAGACTCTCCGGCTGCATTGCCGACGCGGAAGATGTCCCCTTCGTAGCACGAGCGAATTCCCGGCCGGATCGGACCTGCGGCAAGCCACGGACCGTCGAGGAGAGCCGGTTCCAGGGCGTCCCGCACGCCCCGGCATGAATTCAGGAGATGCCGGGAGACCGCATCGGCGGCCGACACGTGGCTCCGTTGTTTGGGGCCATATTGTTTACGCAGCCGCGCGAGCATATCGCGCCGGATGCAGCACGAGATCGACAACCGGCCATGATCCGCCGAAACCATTCCGCCATAGCCGCCGGGGAAGGCCAGCAGAGGCATCAAATCCGGCGCCAGGGACGACCCGGTGAAATGCGCCTTGAAGCCGAGCAGGTCCGACGGGCGATTGGCCTTTCCGAGCTGGCTGGGCAATGGTCCCGGTTCCCAAGAGCCGTGAGCGGCGACAATCACCGGCGCACGCAACATCGCCGCTTCATCCCCGGCCTGAATTCGCACCCTTTGCATCTCACCGTCCGGCTCGATGGCGACGGCGCGGCAGGGCTGGAAGATTTCGACACCCGCCGATCGCGCCGCCTGTAGAAGCAGAGAGTCGAGAATGTCCCGGCCGAGCGCCCGGCCGAAGCTGTCTTTCGCACGAGGCCCAGCTCCTGCACGTGGCATTGCCGCCTCGACGCAGGTCTCGCCGGAAAACAGGCCGACGCGGCGGATTTCGGGGCCGGCATTGGCACGCCAGGCATCGCCGATCTCGAGCCGGTCGAGAAGCGCAAGATTGCTTGCCGAGATGTATTCGCCGCAGACTTTGCGGCGCGGAAATGCGGTCTTTTCCACAATGGCCACGACCCACCCGCGCCGGGCCAGCGTGAGCGCGACGGAGGTGCCCGCCGGGCCGGCACCAATGACGATCGCGTCATGAGTCGACAATCGCGTCATGGCTCGACACTGGCACTGGCGCCGACGAAGATGTGGGAAAACAGGCCGGCGCGCCGCTCCTCGACCGGTTTGCCGTTGGCCGCAAGCCAGAGACGGGAAAGCTCGCTGCCGCGAAAGCCGGCACGCACGCTTTGCGCCGCATCGTTTCGTGTGACGTCGTTGGCGCCGATTGCCGGCAGAAGACGGGTCGCGGCCAGCGGCAGTTTCGCCCGCAGCGGCTCTGTCGCGATGAGCAACGGGGCTTTCGGCCTGATCAGCGAAAACAGACGCACGAGCTGCGCATCATCGAGGTGATGCAGGAACAGATTGACGGTGACGGCGTCGAACGGCGCACCCTCGATCTTTCCTGCCCAGTCGAAGACATCGGCGGTGACGCCTTCGGCCTTCCATCCCAGCCTGTCAAAATCACCGCGCAATTGCGCGGTGACGAGGTCGACGCGGTCGAGCATCACCAGTTCGACCCCGGGCCAATGCCTGGCCATGCGCCGCGCCACCGCCAGCATGAAGGAGCCATCGCCGGCGCCGATCTCCAGAATGCGGCGTGGCGGCGTTGGCACGAACCTCCTGAGCAACGACGTCATGATCGGCACCTGAAACATCAGCATATTGATGCGCCGAAGGTCGCGGCGCGCGGCCAGCGCTCGCGAATCGTCGGCCGCAAGTCCGTCGAGGATTTCCGGCGCGAGCTGCCGGTGCTCCAGGCCGCTCATGACACCGTTCGAAAGAGCATGGTTTCGGCCGTCAGCCCGGGTCCGAACGACATGCCGCAGCCGAGCAGGCCGGGTGGCGCCTTCAACATCTCCTTCATCACGAACATGACGGTCGCCGACGACATGTTCCCATACTGGCGCAACACCTCGCGCGATGGTTCCAGCGCGGTGGGCTCCAGTTCCAGGGCCCTTTCGACGGCGTCGAGCACCGAACGTCCACCCGGATGCACGGCCCAAAGGTCGATTGCCTCGGTCGGCCGGCCGCCGAGCATGGCGGCCTGGCTGTTCCGCAACGCCTCATGAATCGCTGCCGGCACCTGGCCGGAAAGAACCATTTCGAAGCCGTGGTCGCGAATATTCCAGCGCATCAGATCCCGCCGCTCCCTCGCCACCAGACAGTGAAAGCTATCGAGCTCGATGCCGGCCGGCTCGGCGGTAATGAGCGTGGCCGCGCAGCCGTCGCCCCAGAGGCAGAACGACAGCAGTTTTTCCAGCTCGGTGGTTTCGCGCAGATGCATCGTGCAGAGCTCGATATTGACCAGCAGGACCTTGGCCTGCTGGTCGGAGCGGACGATGTGGCGGGCCAGCTTGAGCCCGTTGATCGCCGCGTAGCAACCCATGAAACCGATCATCGTGCGTTCGACACTATCGGGAAGCCCGCAACGCGCGATCAGCTCCAGATCGATGCCCGGCGCCGAAAAGCCAGTGCAGGTGGTGACGATAAGATGGGTGATGCGGGAAGCGTCGTCGCCAAGCTGCAATCCGTCGATGCCCTTTTGCGCCAGAACAGGTGCGGCATCGTCGAACATCGCCATTCTCGCCGCTGTTCCGGGAAACGCGCCCCGGATGAAGGTCCCGGCCAGGTCGGCAGTTGGTCCTTCGGGGTCGGACGCCGGCGCAAAGCAGGAATAGCGGTGCTCGATGCCGGCAAGATCGGCCATGCGTTCGAAGAGTCTCCGGCGATCGGCCACGAGCATGGAAGCCGCGAAACGCAGGTAGAATTGATGAACCTCATGCTCCGGCACCGCCGTCGCGATCCGGTTGATATAGGCGTTGACGGGCATATTCTGTCTCCTCGGCGTGTGCACGGTGTAACGTGCCGCCGGAGGGTCTTTGCTCATCGGCACCAGGTGTCGAACACCGGGTTTTGAGCGCTGTTCGATAAACGTTTCCGAAAACTGATTTCTTCCCGAAGGTTCAGTGTGCGCTGTTGGCAGGCAAACGGTTGGAGCGGGCGGGCGGTTGCGTCGGGCATCCAAAATCGCCACATCATGTTGACCTTCCATCTACTGGAAGGTCTATTTCCTCCGACAAAGGAGATTTCCGCCATGAACATCGGTATCGCATCCGAAAAATCCGGCCTGCCGTCCAAGACGATCCGTTATTACGAGGACATCGGGCTCTTGCATCCGGCCCGGACAGACAATGGCTATCGCGATTACTCGACGGCCGATATTCACCGGCTGCGCTTCCTGCAGCGCTCGCGAAGCCTGGGGTTTTCGGTCGACGAATGCCGCCAGCTGCTGTCGCTATACCAGGACAGGGAACGTGACAGCGCCGACGTGAAGGCCATCGCGAGCGCCAAGCTGGTGGAGATCGACAGGAAGATCGCCGAACTGGTCGGATTGCGCGGCTTGCTCCACCATCTGGTCAGTCACTGCCACGGCGACGAGCGGCCGGATTGCCCGATCATCGACGAGCTGGCAGGACAAGGCGTCGCCCAGTGAGGCTCGCAGCCGCTGTAACGGTGCTGTCGCTTGCCTGCGCCTCTGTCGTGCTCGCCGCCGCCCATTCGAGCCGTGATGCGATCATCGAGGCTCGCCAGGCCTCGATGAAGGAAATGGCCGCGGCGGCAAAGGCGATCGCCGGGATGTTCGACGGCAAGCAGGCGTACGACGCCGCAGCCTTCAAGGCGGCGGCCGAGACCATCCGCGCCCGCACCGGCCCTGCCCTGATTGCCGAATTCCCCAGCGCGACATTGGGCGCGCCTTCAGGCGCCAGGCCGGATATCGACCCCGCCCGCGCGGAGTTCGATGAGCTGGCTCGCCACATCGGGACGCTGGCCAGCGCCTTGGCCTCCGACGCCGAGCGGGCGCCGCCGCGCATCACCGACGACATGAGAATGGGTTCCGGCCTGGCGATGGGCGGTGGCAGCCTGCTTGGCAAGCGACCATCACTCGCGGAAGCCGATCCCACTAAATTGCCGGCGGAGCACCTCCTGCATCTCATCTTGCAGGATTGCTCGAGCTGCCATTCGAAGTTCAGGCAAAAGGTCGAGTGATAGCGTCAGCTTCGCTGCAGCTGACCCGCCACGAAATTGCGCCAGCCGCCGAAATGCGAAATCTCCTTTGCATCGGTGAGGCCGGCACTTTCGACGAGGAAGCCTTTCGGCGAAGTTCCGTCATCGAGCAGAAGCGTGCCGATGCCGAGCGGCGGCGGGATCGCGGCAACAAAACGGCCGAAGGCTTGTGGCGAGAGCCGCCAGACTTCAACCTCGATCGCTGCGCCCTTGCCGTTGCAGATCCGTTCGAGCCCCGGTCGCGGCACCGACTGGCCGGCGAGCGCATAAAGCCGATAGAGCGGCGCCGTTCTTGCAGCCCGGGCGAACATTGCGCCGAGCTGCTGCAGCTGGCCGTTCAGCGCCATCCCCGACAGATGCGCGCCGACCACCGCCAGCTCGATCGTGCCCTCGTCCACGTCGACGCGAACATCGCCACGCGGCAGCGGCCAGCCTGTAGCGCCCAGCGCAAGGCCGCTTGCCGCATGGACATCGCGCGCAAGCGACGCCGGCAGATGGTCCTTGCCCGCCGCGGCAAGCAAGGTGACGCTCATCGGCAGACCGTCGCTGCGGGTTCCGCTCGGCACGGCAATGCCGCACATGTCGAGCAGATTGACGAAGTTGGTGTAGGTGCCGAGCCGGCTGTTGGTGACGATCGGATCGGCCAGCACCGCTTCGACTGTGTAGTGCGTCGGCGCGGTCGGCACGCAGAATAGGTCGACCGAGGCGATGACCGGCGCAAGCCTGGCCTTATAGCCTTGCAGGGCATAGAGCCCGTTGAAAGCGTCCGCGGCGGAAAGTTTTCGCGCACCGCCGATGATCTGCCGCGTCACCGGATGCATGGCGGCCTCGTTGGCATCCATGAAGTCCCTGATCGCGGCGTAACGCTCGGCTACCCAGGCGCCTTCGTAAAGCAGGTTGGCGGTGGCGTAGAAATCGGCGAACGGGATTTCCACCAGCTGGCAGCCCAGCGTCTCCAGCGAGGCAAGGGCGGCCTCGAAACCCGCCTGCATCGCCTCGTCGCCGAAGAAGGTCCAGTCGGTCCTGGCCGGCACGCCGACAGTCAGCACCGGCGGGCGCGCGGCAAGGCCCTGGACGCCGGGGTCACGCGAATAGGGGTCGGCGTCGTCCTTTGCCGCCGCCGCCTCGAACACGCGGTAGGCGTCATCGACGGTGAGCGCGAAGACCGAGATGCAGTCGAGCGTGCGGCAGGCCGGCACGACGCCGGCGGCTGATAGCGCGCCGACGCTCGGCTTCAGCCCAACGATGTTGTTGAGGCCAGCGGGTATTCGCCCCGAACCGGCGGTATCGGTGCCGAGCGCGAACGAGACGATGCCACGCGCGGTTGCGACGGCCGAGCCGCATGAAGAGCCGCCCGGCACCAGTTTCGGGTCGATCGCATTCCTCGGGATCGGATAGGGCGTGCGCACGCCGACCAGGCCGGTGGCGAACTGGTCGAGGTTGGTCTTGCCGACGACCAGCGCGCCGGCGGCCTTGAGCCGCGCGACGACGGTGGCGTCTTTCGCCGGCAAGTAGGCATATTCGGCGCAAGCCGCCGTGGTCGGCATGCCGGCGACATCAATGTTGTCCTTGACCGCGAACGGTACGCCCCACAGCGGCTTTGCCACGGGATCGAACGGGCCGAGCTTTTCCGCCTCGGCAAGCAACTCCGCCCTGCTCGCCAGATGGATGAAGATGCCGGGGTCATCGGCCGCCGCGAGCCGCGCATCGACCGTATCGATCATCTCGCCGATGCTGACGCCGGCCTGATAGGCGGCGTGCAGGCTCGCTATCTCGAAGCGGATGTCGCTCATTCGGCCTCGCCCAGAATGACTACCGGCAGGTTCCACTGGATGAGCACGACGCAGCCATCCTTCGTCCACACCGAATGCTCGGTTCCGACCGCGTTCAGGATCACGCTGCCCGCGGCATGATCGCCGTTCTCGTCGCTCTGCGTGCCTTCCAGCACGATGATCGTCTCCAGCCCGGCATGGCGATGACGCGGCACGCTGGCGCCAGCCCGGTAGTTCAGGATGGCGACCGACGGTTCCATCGGCCCACCCTTGAGCAGCCAATGCACTGTGATGCCTTCGCGAAAATGCTCGAATGACAGATCACGCCAGCCCCCTTGGATGAAAGCCGCGAATGCGACGTTAGGCATTGGAAAGTCCCTCGAGCACCTGGTCCGTCGTTGCCGTCCAGCCGACGATGGCGCCCTGCGCCCTGATCATGGCAAGGGCTGCCGCCTTGAACTCCGGAAAATAGCTCTCGGTAGCATCCTCGGCCAGCAGGCATTCATAGCCGCGGTCATTGGCCTCGCGCATCGTCGTCTGCACGCAGACCTCCGTCGTCACTCCGGCAAAGACCAGTTGCTGTGCGCCGAGCCGCTTCAGGTCATCGCCGAAGCTGGTGGCATAGAACGCGCCCTTGCCCGGCTTTTCGATGACGATTTCGCCGGGCAATGGGGCAAGTTCATCGAGGATCGCCGTTCCCGGCTCGCCGACGATCAGCACGCGACCCATCGGCCCGACATCGCCGATCCGGATCGACGGATTGCCGCGATTGCGCTTGGCCGGCGGCAGATCCGAAAGGTCTGCCTTGTGGCACTCCATCGTGTGGATCACCGGCAGGCCGGCGGTGCGGAACCCCTCGATCAATCTCTTCACCGTCGGCACAATCGCCACCACCCGGCTGACGTCGTTGCCGAGGCTGGCGCCGAAGCCGCCGGGTTCAGCGAAATCGCGCTGCATGTCGATGACGACCAGCGCCATCGCCTCAGGCTTGAAGGCGAACGGAAACGGCAGCGCCTCGATCTCCGCCATCAGTGATGTCCCGCCATGTGCTCGCCGATCGTCTGCACGCTCGCCTGCGCGATCGGCGTCTCGTAGACCAGCGCGCCGTCCGACATGACGAAGATGCGGTCCGAGAGCTCGAGCAGCTCATCAAGGTCCTCCGACATAAGGAGCACCGCGGCGCCGGCATTGCGCGCCTTCATGATGCGGGCGCGTATTTCGGCGACGGCGGAGAAGTCGAGGCCGAAGCAGGGGTTCGACACGATGAGCAAATCGACCTCGCCGGTCAGTTCCCGCGCCAGCACCGCGCGCTGCACATTGCCGCCCGAGAGCGACGAAATCGGCGAAGCGAGGGATGCCGTCTTGACCTTGAACTGTTGGACCAGACGGGCCGCGTAGTCCCTGATCGCACTCATCCTGATCCAGTTGACCGGCTTGCCGGCCTCGTTGAGGTCGAAGGTCCGGAAGGCCATGTTTTCCGCCACCGTCATCTTCGGTGCGCAGGCATTGCGCAAGGGCTCCTCCGGAATGAAGCGGACATTGAGCGTGCGCGCCTCGCTGCGGCTGGCGCCATAGGGCGAGCCTTTCACCAGAACGTCGCCGCCATTGCGCGCCCGCTGTCCGGCAAGGACTTCGAGAAACTCCTTCTGGCCGTTGCCGGAGATGCCGGCAATGCCGACGATCTCACCCGACTTCACATCGAGTTCGCCGATGTCGATGGTTTTCAAACCGGTGCGGTCGGGCGCCTTCAGCGACTTTACCGTCAGCACCTGTCTGGCGCCGGCCGGCACCGGGGCGCGGCTGTCGAGTGCGGCGATCGGCTGGTCGCCGATCATCATCGCCGCCATCTGCTTGTGGGAAAGTTCGGAGACCTTTCCGGTTCCGGTCAGCCTGCCCTTGCGCAGCACGGTGATATCGTCGGCAAAGGCCGTCACCTCGTGGAATTTATGCGAGATCATCAGCACGGTGAGGTCGCCGGTCCTGGTCATGTCGCGCACCAGGCCAAGCACTTCGTGTGCCTCGCCGGGAGTGAGCACCGAAGTCGGCTCGTCGAGCACCAAGAAACTGCGGCCGAGATAGAGCTGCTTGATGATTTCGAGCTTCTGCTTCTCGCCGGCCGCAAGTTCCGCCACCTTGACGTCGAGCGGCAGCTTGAACGGCATCCGCTGCATGAATTGCGCAAGTGCGGCGCGCTCCTTGCGCCAGTCGATGACGACGGGCACCTTCTCGCGCGAAATGACCAGGTTCTCCGCGCCGGTCAGCGACGGGACGAGCGTGAAATGCTGGTAGACCATGCCGAGCCCCAATGCCGAGGCATCCTTCGGACTGGCGATCGCGACCTCGCGGCCATCGACCAGCATGTCGCCGGCGGTCGGATGGTAAAAACCCATCATGCATTTGACCAGCGTCGACTTGCCGGCGCCGTTTTCGCCGAGCAGCGCATGGAACGATCCCGCCGGCACCTTGATCGAGACGTCGTCCAGCGCGGTGAAGGCGCCGAAGCGCATGGTCATGCCGATGGTCTCGACGCCGACGGCTTTCTTGCCGATGCTTCCGCTCAAGATCGTGTCCTCACGGCAGCTGCGCGACGAAGGATGCCGAATTCGACACCGCGCCGAACACGCCGCCCTGCATCTTGATCATCTTGATCGCGGCGAGATGGTTGCCGTAATCGGTCGCGCCGCAGCAATCCTCCAGCATCACGCATTCGAAGCCGCGATCGTTGGCCTCGCGCATCGTCGTGTGGACGCAGACATCGGTGGTGATGCCGGTCAGCACGATGTTTTCGATGCCGCGCTGGCGCAGGATCAGCTCCAGGTCGGTGGCGCAGAACGAGCCCTTGCCCGGCTTGTCGATGATCGGTTCGCCCGCCGCCGGATAGAGGTCGGGGATGATGTCCCAGCCGGGTTCGCCTCGCACCAGGATGCGCCCGCAAGGTCCGGGGTCGCTGATGCCGGCATTGATGCGGCGCGAGCGCCAGCGCTTGTTGGCCGGCAGGTCGGCGAGATCGGGCCGGTGGCCCTCGCGCGTGTGGATGATGGTGTAGCCCTTGGCCCGCATGGCTGAGAGCACCGACTTGATCGGCTCGATCGGCGCCCGCACCAGCGAAAGATCGTAGCCCATATGATCGACATAGCCGCCCGGCCCGCAGAAATCGGTCTGCATGTCGATGATGATCAGTGCCGTATTGTCCGGCCGCAGCTCGCCATTATAAGGCCATGGATAAGGGTCGGCGTCGATGTAGCGCTGGGTGATCTCGGCTCTGGCGTTCATCGGAAAAAAACTCCAGTCATTTGGTGATCGACAACTCGCCCGGCGCGCCGGCAAGCGAGCGGCTCGGCGACGATGTGGCGATCATGATGATAAGCGTGAGGATGTAAGGTGCGGCGTAGAAGAGATAGTAGCCCTGCGTCACCCCGACCGACTGCAACGCGGGGCCCAGCGCGCCGGCGCCGCCGAACAACAGTGCCGCGGCAAAGCAGCCGAGCGGGTTCCAGCGCGCGAAGATAACCAGCGCCACCGCCATCAGGCCCTGCCCCGACGAGATGCGTTCGGTCCAGCTGCCGGGATAATAGAGCGACAGATAGGCGCCGCCGATGCCGGCGAGCGCACCGCCGACACCTGTCGCAAGCAGGCGCACGGTGTTGGGATTGAGGCCCATGGCGCGCGCCGCATCGGAGCTGTCGCCGACGACGCGCACGACCAGGCCGGCGCGGGTGTTGCGGAAGGCCCACCACAGGAACAGCGCAAGTGCGGCCCCGATCAGGAACAGCACGTTGACGTTGAGCGCCGCCTGCACCTGCGGGATATCCGACCAGCCACCGAAGGCGATGGCCGGCAGGTCTGGTGCCGAGGGCTGGATGAACGGCTTGCCGAAGAAGAAGGCGAGACCGGAGCCGAACAGCATCAGCGCAATGCCGATGGCGATGTCGTTAACCCCGCGGAATTTGCAGATCCAGCCATGGAACAGCCCGAAGCAAAGACCGGCACCTGCGGCGGCCAGCAGACCGAGCCATGGCGAGCCGGTCATCACTGCGACCGCATAGGCGGTCATTGCGCCGAAGACCAGCGTGCCCTCGAGGCCGAGATTGATGCGGCCTGAGCGCTCTGTAATGGCTTCGCCGAGCGAGACGAAGATGAACGGCGTCGAAACGCGGATGGCGCCGCCGAGGATGGCGAGCGGCACGCCCCACAGGCCGATCTCGGTCGCGTCCATCAGGAGCCCCTCTTCCACAGATCGGGATTGAAGACCTTGAAGCGGCCGTAAAAGGTTTCGCTGAACAGGATGACGACGAAGAGCATGCCTTGCAGCACCAGCACGGTGGCGTCGGGCAGGTCCATGCGGCGCTGGATCAGCCCGCCGGAAGCGCCGATGCCGCCGAGCAGGAAAGCGACCGGAACGATGGCGAGCGGATTGTGGCGGGCGAGGAAGGCGACGAGGATGCCGGTATAGCCATAGCCGGCGGCGAGCGAGGCGTTGGCGCTGCCTTGCACGGCGCCGACCTCCAGCATGCCGGCCAGCCCGGCAAAGCCGCCGGCGAGCCCGGTGAAGCCGACGATCAGCGGCCCGACGGCAAGCCCTTGCACCTGAGCTGCCCGGACATTGCCGCCGGCAATGCGGGCGGCAAACCCCCAGCGCGTCTTTTCGATCAACAGCCAGGACAGGACGCAGGCGAGAATGCCGATGACCAAGCCCCAGTGCACGTCCATGCCTGGAATGTTGCCGATGCGGTAGGCATCCGCCAGCGGCTCGGTCGAGGGTTTGTTGAGCGAAGCCGGATCGCGCAGCGGCCCTTCGACCAGATGGTTCATCAGCGCGATGGCGATATAGGCCATCAGCAGACTGGATATGGTTTCGTTGACGGCGCGGTAGTGGCGGAGTGCGCCGACGGCACCGATCCAGATGCCGCCGGCGACCACGCCCGCCACGCCCATCAGCAGGATGACCAGAAAAGCCGGCGCGCCATTCGCCGCGACGCCGATGGCGGCGGCGGCAACGCCGCCCAGCACGATCGCGCCTTCGCCGCCGATGACGACAAGGCCGAGCCGGGCCGGCAGCGCCACGCAGAGCGCTGCCAATAAAAGCGGTGCTGCCCGCGACAGCGAGTTCTGGATCGAGAACCACGAGCCGAAGCCGCCGCGCCACATCGTCTCGTAGAGTTGCACCGGCGATTTGCCGACCAGCGCGATGAATAGGCTGAACAGCACCATGCCGACGATCAGCGCCGCGAGCGGTATGACGAAGGCTTCCGCCCGCCGCGCCGCCCATTCGAGCGCCGCCGGATAATTCCTGGCGCCAAACAGCGCCGGTGCGCCCGCAGTGCTGACCGTGTCTGCCATGGCCCCGTCTCCGATCCGGTTCAGGCGGTCGAACCGACGACGCCCTCGACCAGGTAGTCCATGCTTTCGAGTTCGAGCGCGGTCTCGGCGAAGGCCTGGCCTTCGGTCGCGACGACGACGCCCTTGTTGCTCTTCAGCGGACCCTTGACGACGGAAAAGCCGCCTTTCATCATTTCGGCCAGCGTGCCGTCGAACTGCTTGCGGGCGGCCTCGCCGACAGCGGGGCCGAGCGGGCTCATCTTGACGAAGCCGTCGGCCAGGCCACCGCGCGTGAAATTGGGCAGCGGCGTGCCGGCCACCAGCTCGTCGACGAACATCTTGTAGACCTTGGCCCAGTTCCATTCCGCGCCGGTCAGGTATTTTTCCGGCGCCAGCGGGCTCTGGTTGGCATGATAGCCGCAGACGAAGGCGCCACGCCCGGCCGCCGTCTCGACCACCACCTTGGGGCTGTCGACATGGCAGGTGATGACGTCGGCACCCTGGTCGACCAGCGCATTGGTGGCCTCGGCCTCCTTGACCGCTAGCGACCACTCGCCGGTGAAGATCACCTGGCAGGTGATGGTCGGGTCGACCGAGCGCGCGCCGAGCAGGAAGGAATTGATGTTGAGCAGCACCTGCGGGATCGGCTTTGCCGCGACGAAGCCGAGCTTCTTGATTTTGCTGGTGTGACCGGCGACGACGCCGTTCAGATACTGGCCCATGCCGATATAGCCGAAATAGGAACCGGCATTCATCGGATGCTTGTCCTTGTTCCACATGCCACCGCAATGGCGGAACTGCACGTCGGGGAATTTCGCGCACATGGCGAGCATGTGCGGATCGAAATAGCCGAACGAGGTCGGGAAGATCAGCGACGCACCGTCGAGATTGATCATCGATTCCATCGTCTTCTGCACGTCGACCGTCTCCGGCACGTTCTCCTCCTCGACGACGGAAATTCCTTCGATCCCCTTCAGCGTGGCGGCGCCTTCGGCATGCGCCTGGTTGTAGCCGTAATCGTCCTTTGGCCCGACATAGATGAAGCCGACAGTGGCCGTCGCGGCGAAGGCCCTGCTGATCGGAAACGATGCGGACGCAAGGCCGAGCGCCGCTCCGGCGGCGGAGGTCTTGAGCAGGTCGCGGCGGCTAAGCATGAATCTCTCGGACATTGAATGCTCCCTCTGTGGGGCCTTTGGGGCCGGTTAACACCTCAATGAAAGAAGTGTATGCAATCAGCATGCCAGTTTCAGAAATGAGATTTATTCAGCAATATCAATGAGTGTGTCGATGTGGGCTGCACAAAGCCGGAGCAATTGCATACACTTTTTGCCTCCAAAATCGCCAATTTGACATGAAGGCTAAAACATAGGCATACAGAGATGCGGAGGAATCGAAGCCGGTGAGTGGCTTACGGCTCTAGCGAAAAGACTGGACGGAGGAGACGTGTCGGGAAAGCGCAATTTGATCAGGTCGGGCACGACCGTCGATCAGATGGTGAGGGCGATCAGCGACCGGATCGTCACCGGTTTCCTGCGCCCGGGCGGAAAGCTCGACGAGGCCTCGCTCGCGGCCCGCTTCGACGTCTCACGCACGCCGATCAGGGAAGCGCTCAGCCGGCTCAGCGCCATGGGGCTGGTCGAAAGGCGGCCGAACCGCGGCGCCACCGTCGCCGTGGTGACGCAGGAGCACCTCGCCTCGATGTTCGAAAGCATGGCCGAGCTTGAAGCGATCTGCGCGCGGTTCTCGGCCGAGCGCATGACCGCTGGCGAGCGCCGCACGCTGGAGGCCGAGCACCAGGCCTCGGCGCGCTTCGTGCAGCTCGGTGCTGAAGAACAGTATGAGCTTTTCAACACCGAATTCCACACCCGGCTCTATCGCGGCGCCCACAGCAAGCACATTTATGAACTGACCGTCATGACCCGCGGCCGGCTGGCGCCGTTCCGGCGCGCGCAATTCATGCTGCCCGGGCGGCTGGCCCAGTCCTGGCAGGAGCATGACGCCATCGTCACCGCAATCATGCGCGGCGACAGTACGGCCGCCGGAACAGCCGCCAAGGATCATGTCTCGATCGTCAGCGAGGCGAGCGCCGTCTTTGCCATCGGCGATCGCCCCAAAGGCAGGACCGAGCCGTTCCCGACATCGGCTTCCTAACCGTCAATCGACCAGCACGGCGACCACGGCAGCGCAGTCGCCGGCCTTGACCAGCCCCGGAAAATGCCGCGCCGCCAACAGACCGGACATTGTGGCCCGGATCTCCTGCGGAGCACCGCCGGTGCGGCCTATGGAATGGATACGTGCCAGCACCTGGTTCTCTGCCACCGGCTCGCCGAGATCGATCATCGTTTCGATCATCCCGTCGTCCTCGGCGAACGAGAAGCAATCGCCGGACGGCATGTCGAGCCAGCGGGTTGGCTGCATCTCGACCGCGCCGGCGACGATGCCGGCATGGCGCAGCACATTGAGCACGCCGCGACGTGCGATCCGCACCGTTTCCGCGCGCGAAGTCCCGCCGCCGCCAAGCTCTGTGGTGATGAACAGCTTGCCCATCTCCTCGGCGGCAGTATCGAACATGCCGACCGCGTCGATCTCCAGCATTTTCATCGACCATGGTGCGGAGAAGGCTTCAACCGCAGCGAAACCCTTCGCTTCCAGCACCTTGTCGGGCCGGATGTGGGCGGCGCAGAACGGCACGAAGTCGAGCGTCTTGCCGCCGGAGTGGAAGTCGAGCGCGATGTCTGTACGGGGCAGAAGCTCGCGCTGGAAATAATCGGCGATCTTCTCGGTCACCGTGCCGTCGGGCCGGCCGGGAAAGCTGCGGTTGAGATTGCCCTTGTCGATCGGCGAGGTGCGCGTGCCGGCGCGGAACGCCGGATAATTCATCGCCGGCACGATGATGATCGTGCCGCTGACGTCTTTCGGGTCGAGCGTACGGGCGAGGTCATAGAGCGCCAGCGGCCCCTCATACTCGTCGCCATGATTGCCGCCGGTGAGCAATGCGCCCGGCCCCTTGCCGTTGCGGATGACGCAGATCGGGATCATCACCGATCCCCAGGCGGAATCGTCGCGGCTGTAAGGCAGGCGCAGGAAACCGTGCTGCACGCCGTCGCGCTCGAAATCGACGGTCGGCGTGATCGGTGACGGGCGAAGGCTGGACATCGGGCTCAATTCTTCACCACCAGTTTGCGCGGCACATTCGCCAGGCACTCGACGCCCGTCTCGGTGATGAGGATGGATTCGGTGATTTCCAGCCCCATCGTCTCAAGCCACAAGCCGGTCATGAAATGGAAGGTCATACCGGGCTTCAACTCGGTGCGGTCGCCTGGACGCAGGCTCATCGTGCGCTCGCCCCAGTCAGGCGGATAGGAAAGCCCGATCGGGTACCCGGTGCGATTGTCCTTGACGATGCCGTACCGCTTCAGCACCGCGAAGAAGGCGTTGGCGATGTCCTCGCATGTGTTGCCGGGCTTGGCGGCGGCAAGTCCCGCCTCCATGCCTTCCAGCGTCGCCTTTTCGGCATCGAGGAATTCCTGCGTCGGTTTACCAAGGAACACGGTCCGCGACAGCGGGCAGTGATAGCGGTTGTAGCAGCCGGCGATCTCGAAGAAGGTGCCCTCGCCCGATTTCATCGGCCGGTCGTCCCAGGTCAGATGCGGCGCCGATGCGTCGGCGCCCGACGGCAGCAGCGGCACGATCGCCGGATAGTCGCCGCCGATGCCGTCGACGCCGCGCGTGCCGGCATCGTAGATCTCGGCGACCAAGTCGCATTTGCGCATGCCGACCTCGATCTTGTCGACGATGCGCTGGTGCATCGCTTCCACGATGCGGGCGGCCTTGCGCATGTAGTCGATTTCGGTCGGGCTCTTCACCGCGCGCTGCCAGTTGACCAGTGCCGTGGCGTCGACGAAGCGGGCATTGGGTAAGTGCTTCTGCAGCGCTGCGAAGGCAGCGGCCGAGAACCAGTAATTGTCCATCTCGACGCCGATGCTGAGCTTGCCCCAGCCGCGATCGGAGAGCACACCGGACAGAAAATCCATCGGATGGCGCTCGGTCGACTGCACGTAGTTGTCGGCATAGCCGACGATGTTGTCGTGCGCGAGATAGGCAGTGCGCTTGGCGCCGTTGGCGTCCTGGCCGCGCCCGTACCACACCGGCTCGTCCGACGGCGGCACGATGACAGCCTGATGCACATAGAACGACCAGCCGTCATAGCCGGTCAGCCAGGCCATGTTGGACGGATCGCTGACGACCAGCAGATCGACGCCCTTGGCCTCCATCGCCTTCCGCGTCTTGGCGAGGCGCTCCGCATATTCGCCGCGCGAGAATTTCAAATTGGGCTGCATTGTTCTTGGTCCTCGTTTGTTGGGCCTTGCGGCCAGCATCAGCTTTCGAAAATCGTACCGGTCTTGGCTGCACGTGCACGGTCGCGGGCGAGCGTGGCGATCGCCGTGTCCTGCACGCCGGTGCCGGTCAGGTCGGCAATGGTGATGTCGCTGTCCGAGCGCCGGCCATGCCTTTCGCCGGCGATGATGTGGCCAAGCTCGGTGATTTCGGCATCGGACGCCATCACGCCCGCCGCGATAGCATGGTGCAGTTCGCCCAGCCGGCGCGTCTGTTTGGCGCTATCGGCGACGTAGAGATCGGCCATGCGCAGGATCGCCGGCGCGATCTCGTTCTTGTGCTCGGCATCCGAGCCCATGGCAGTGATATGCTGGCCGGCGGAGACGAAGCCGGCCTTGATCAGCGGCTCGGTCGACGGCGTCGTGGTGACGATGATGTCGGCATCGGCCGCAGCCTTTGCCGCGTCGGGCTCGGCGTCAACGGCGATGCCCAGTCTTTCGGACAATGCGTCGGCCGCGGCCTCGGCCTTGGCGGCATCCCTTGCCCAGATGCGAGCCTCGGAGATCGGCCGCACCAGCATCAGCGCTTCGAGCTGCAGTCCGGCCTGAACACCGGCGCCGAAGATCGCGGCAACGGAGGAACCCGGCCGCGACAGATGCTTGGCGGCAACCGCGCCGGCTGCCGCCGTGCGGATGTCGGTGAGATAGCCATTGTCGAGCAGCAGCGCCTCGACCAATCCGGTTTTCGCCGACAGCAGCACCATCATGCCGTTGACGCTGGGCAGGCCGAGCTTGGGATTATCGAAAAAGCCGGGGCTGATCTTGATCGCAAAACCGTCGATACCCGGTACATAGGCGGTCTTGACGTCGACCTCGCCGCGATGCTCTGGAATGTCCAGCCGCAGGATCGGCGGCATCGCCACCGGCAAGGTAGCGAGCGCCCGGAACGCGTTCTCGACGCAGGCGATGGCATCGAGATCGAGCTTCACGATCTTGCGCAATTCAGCTTCGGTGAGGATCGTCATCCGGCTCATGCTGCGCTCTCCGCAATTGCTTCGCCGCAGATGATCTTGCGGTGCAGTGTCATATCGATGTTGCGGCCGGACAGCACGAGCACCGTCGGGCCGCTCGCCCTGACCTTGCCGGCAAGCACGGCTGCGATGCCGACCGCGCCGGCGCCTTCGACGATCTCGCGCTCCTGTTCATAGGCATGGCGGATGCCGGCGGCGATCTCGTCCTCGCTGAGCAGGATCACATCGTCGAGCAGGTCGCGGCACATCGAGAAGGTCAGCCGGTTGTCGAGGCCGATGCCGCCGCCGAGTGAATCCGCCAGCGTCGGCTGTTCCTCGACCAAAACCGGATGTCCGGCGTCGAGGCTCGCCTTCATCGCCGCACCGCGCGCCATTGAAACGCCCATCACCTTCGTCGCCGGGCTGACGCCCTTCACGGCAGCGGCAACGCCAGCCGCCAGCCCACCGCCGGAAAGCGGCACCAGCACAAGGGCGGCATCAGGAACCTGTTCGATGATCTCCAGCCCGAGCGTGCCTTGCCCGGCGACAATGGCGGGATGGTCGAAGGGCGGCAGCATGATCAGCCCCTCTTCCGCGACCAGCCGTTCGACCTCCCGCTGCGCATCGTCCTGGCTGTTGCCGACGATGCGGATCTCGGCGCCGAGCCGACGGATCTCGTCCAGCTTGTTCTGCGGCACCAGCCGCGACATGCAGATCGTCGCGTGGATGCCTTGCAGTCGAGCAGCATAGGCAAGCGCCCGGCCGTGGTTGCCGGTCGAGGCAGCGACGACGCCACGCGCCCTCTCCTCGTCTGTCAGCGAAGCGATAGCGTTCGAGGCACCGCGCAGCTTGAAGGCGCCGGTGGTCTGCCGATGTTCGAGCTTGAGATAAACAGGAGCGCCCAAGTGCTGGGAAAGACTCCGGGAAGTGACGGTCGGCGTACGCTCGACCTTGCCTGCGATGCGCTCGCGCGCGGCGCGGATATCGGAGAGGCTTATCCTGGACGTGGTCATGGCTCATCAATCAGTTCAACGGCAGCGTCATCAGGCGGCCGAATTCGGCGCGCGGCTCGTCGTCGTCGCAAAGCCGCAGGCAATTCCAGGCCGTCGCCTGGTTGCTGGTGACGACAGGACGGCCGATGGCTTCTTCCATACCGACAACTGCCGCCGCGGACCGCAGTGCCGTGCAGGAGACGAACAGCGCGTCCGAGTGTTCGGCCGTCGCCTCGCGAGCCAGATCGACCAAGGATTTCGGCGCAATCCGCGCCATCTCGCGATCATCCTCGAAGCCGAGGCAATTGAAGCTGACGATTTCGAAACCATGCTCGGTGAAATAGGCCGCCATCGGCCGGCTGGTCTCGACCGTATAGGGAGTGAGGATGCTGATCGTCTTGGCGCCCAGCGCCTTCAGGCCGCGCACCCCGGCCATCGGCGGCGTGACCACCGGCACGCCGGGCTTGGCGGCCTGCACCGCCGCCTCGATTTCGGCATCGCCGATCACGACGGAAGCTGAGGTGCAGGAATAGCAGATCGCATCGAGCGGCTCGTCGGGCAGGATCAGGGCCGCGGCCGCCGTCAGTGACGGCTGCATCTTGCGCAAATTGTCCGGCGTCGTCGGGTTGGCGTAGGGGATGCGCGCGACATAGACGCCGATGCGGTCGCTTGCCACCATGCGGTGAAAATCCGGTTCGCTCGTGTGGTCGGTGGCAAGGATGATCAGGCCCACCCGCTTTTCCAGCGGACGCGCGTCGAGCGCCGGCCGGGCCGAATGCAGGCGGATTTCGGGTGCAGCGCTCATCTTTCGATCCGCCCATAACGGTGTTCCAGCCAGCGCAGCAGCACCACCGAGAACAGGCTGATGGCGAGGAAGAAGGCGCCGACCAAGGTGATCGGTTCGATATACCGATAATAAGTATTGGCGACGCTCTTGGCCTGGTTCATCAGTTCCAGCACGGTGATCGCCGACAGCAGCGGCGTCTCTTTGAACATGGCGATGAAATAATTGGCAAGCGCCGGGATCATCGGCGGGATCGCCTGCGGAATGATGATGTGCGTCCAGGTCTGGGTGGCGTTTAGATTGCAGGCCTTGGCCGCTTCCCACTGGCCGCGGGGCACATTGTCTATGCCGGCGCGGTAGACCTCGGCCGTGTAAGTTCCGTAATGCAGCCCGAGACCGATGACGCCCGCCACCAGCGGCGGCAACAGGATGCCGAAATCCGGCAGCACGTAGAAGATGAAATAGAGCTGCACCAACAGCGGCGTGCCACGGATGAACTCGGCAAGGAAACCGACGGTGCGCGACAGAGCCCTGTTCGGCGACCGGCGCGCCAGCGCGATGCCCAGCCCAACGATGGCCGCCAGCACCGAGCCGAGCAGCGTCGCCAGGATGGTGATCTTCACCCCCTCGATCAGCGTCGGCAGGATCTGCCGGACAAAATCCCAATCCCATTCCATTAGCAGGCCCGATCCATCATACGCGCACCCCGTCGAGGCCACGAGCCATGCGGCGTTCCAGCGACCGCACGCCCCAGGAGATGAGCAGCGCCAGCACGAAATAGATGACGAGGATGGTGCTGAACGGCACCAGAGTATTGCCGGTCTGCGAGCGCACCACCTGCGCCTGGAAGGTCAGGTCGGCGAGCGAGATTAGCGAAACGACGGCGGTGGCCTTGAGCAATTCAATGGCGTTGTTGCCGAAGGTTGGCAGCATCACCAGAAGCGCCTGCGGCAGGATGATATGGCGCATGGCTTGCCAGCGGCCGAGATTGAGGGCGGTGCAGGCCTCATATTGTTCGCGGCCGATAGACTTGATGGCGCCACGCACCACTTCCGCCGCATAGGCGCCGACATTGAGGCCCAGCGCCAGCACGCCGGCCTGCAGCGGCGTCAACGAAATGCCGGCAAAAGGCAGCACGAAATAAGCCCAGAACAGCTGCACGAAAATCGAGGTGCCGCGGAAGAACTCGATATAGGCGGTGGCCAGCGCGCGTAGCACGAAAAACCGCGACAGCCGCCCCAGCCCGGCAAGAAAGGCCATGACCAAGGCCAGCACCGACCCCATCAGCGTCAGCTCGATGGTGACAAGCGCTCCTTGCAATATCAGGCCGAAATAGCCGGACCATTGGGTCATTGGGGCTAAGCATTTCCTCGCTTGGTGATCATTACAGAAGGCCGGCGCCGCCCCTCATCCGCCTGCCGGCACCTTCTCCCCGTTATAGGGACGGGGAGAAGGGTGAAGCTCCAGCGTTGGCGCCCCCTCTCCCCGTTTTTGACGGGGAGAAGCTAGGGTGAGCGGCACTTTTTATTTCGCCGAGCAGAGCTTGTCGCGGCTCGTCGACATTGCCGCCGCCGCCGAGAAGCCGTAAGGCTCGATGATCTTGGCGAACTCGCCGGACTTCTTCAGTTTCGCCAGCTCGACATCATAGGCGTCGCGCAGCGCTTCGTCGCCCTTCTTGAAGGCCGCGCCGTCGCAATAGACCGGCGCACCGACCACCGGCGCGATAACTTCGAGGTTCGGATCATTGGCTTTCTTGACCAGGTCGTTGATCGACAGCACGGGCAGCGAATAAGCATCGATGCGGCCGTCCTGCAGCATCTTCAGGCCGCTCTGGCCGTCCGGCACGACGATGACGCGCTCGCGCGGCACACCTGCGGTGAGCGCCAGCTTCTCTTCAGTGCCGCCACCCGGCGCGCCGATCGTGGCGCTGGTGTCCTTCGCGACGTCCTCGTAGCTCTTGAAGCCCTTCGGGTTGCCCTTCTTCACCAGCATCGCCTCGGCGTCGCACAGTACCGGTTCCGAATAGGCGACCGCAGCACAACGTTCCGGCTTCATGAACAGGCCGGCAGTGACGACGTCGAAACGGCCGGCCTGCAGGCCGGGAATCATGGCGCCATATTCCGAGATCGAGGCGACGATATCGTTGACGCCAAGGCGCTTGAAGATTTCACGGGCAACGTCAGGCGCCGCACCCGAAACCTTGCCGTCGGCAGCGACCGCCGTATAGGGCGGCTCGTTGGCGATGGCGACGCGGGCAAAGCCTTGCGCCTTGAGCTCTTCGAGCTTGCTGTCGTCGGCCGAGCCGGCCGTCGAGGCGGCCAGCACCGCCGTCAGCGCAATACCGGCGACGCCGGCCAAAATGGCAAATTTCTTCATTGTTCCCAACTCCTTGTTTGTCTGTCTTCTTGGCTTGCTTGAGGCGTCGCCGCCTCGCATGGCAGTCAGACCCGATGTCCGGCCGCAATGATCTTCTTCAGGAAACCTCGCGTACGCTCCTGTTTGGGATGGCGGAAAATCTCGTCGGGCTTGCCCTCCTCGACTATTCTGCCGCGATCGAAGAACAGCACCCGGTCGGCGAAGTCATGGGCGAAACCCATCTCGTGGGTGACCAGCAGCATGGTCATGTCGGTCTCGGCGGCGAGCTTGCGCATGACGTTGAGCACCTCGTCGACGAGCTCCGGGTCGAGCGCCGAGGTGACCTCGTCGAACAGCATGATCTTCGGCGACAGCGCCAGCGCCCGCGCAATCGCGACGCGCTGCTTCTGGCCGCCGGAAAGCTGCGCCGGCATCGCCTTGGCCTTGTCGACCATGCCGACCATGTCGAGCAGTTCCATCGCCCGCTTTTCGGCGGCGGCCCGCGGCACGCCTTTGGTCAGCATCGGTGCCAGCGTCACATTGTCGATGACGCATTTGTGCGGAAACAGATTGAACAGTTGGAAGACCATGCCGATCTTCTGGCGCATCTTTGCCAAATGCCGTTCATCGGCCGTCAGCAGCCGGCCGTTACGCTCCATGTGGTACAACTGTTCGCCGTCGACCTGGATGTGGCCGCTGTCGATACGCTCTAGCGTCATCAGGATGCGCAGGATCGTCGTCTTGCCCGAACCAGACGGGCCGATCAGTGCCAGCTTCTCGCCGGGCATGACTTGCATCGAGAGGCCGTCCAGCACCTTGAAGGTGCCGAAGCTTTTTGAAATGCCGTCGATCTTGATGATGGGAGCCGACAATGAATTTCCCGTACTGGAGAAGCTTGCCTTTAACGATGCGGATCGCGGCAAATCATGTCAATCAAGAAAATAATATCATGACAATATTTCGGATTCCGCACAATTTCGCGCCATTCGCCGTCTAGATCGCAAGCAGGAGATGCTCGGGATCGCCGAGCAGAAGCTTGGTGACAACGCCGAGACCGGCACGCAGTTCCCCCTCCATGGTCGAGCCCAGCGAAATCCGTACGGCTGGATGCCAAGGCATCTGCGAAATGCGAAACGACGTGCCGGGCGCGATCGCCACGCCCTGCAGGCGGGCCTGGGAAACAAAGCTTTCCTCACCGCGGTCATCGGGCAGTTGCAGCCAGACATGCAGCCCGTCGCGATGAGCGCGATAGTCCACTCCGGCAAGCACCTCGGCGGCTATGTCCAGACGCCGCCGCAAAGCCAGGCGCTGCCATCGCACGAGTTCCATCGCGGTGCCGTCGGTCACCCATTTGGTGGCGATCTCGGCCACCAACGGCGTCGCCATCCAGTTCGAGACGAGATGGCGATTGGCGACCGCGGCGACATAACGATCGGGCGCCGCGAGATAGCCGATGCGCAGGCCCGGCACCACGATCTTGGTGAAGGAGGTGACGTAGAGCGTGCGCTCGGGGGCAAACGCCGCGACGGGCGGCGGCCGGTCCTCGACCAGCGGGCCGAGCACGTCGTTCTCGATGATGGCGATGTCGTGCCTGCGCGCCACCGTCGCGATCTGTTCGCGCCGGCCGGCATCCATCAGGGTGGCCGTAGGGTTGATCACCGACGGCTGCACGAACACGGCGCGGATGTCCGACAGCCGGCAGGCCTCGTCCAGCGCTTCCGGGATCAGCCCATTGTCGTCGATCGGCAAACCCTCAAGGTTGAAGCCGAGATAACGCGCCAGCGGGATCAGCGTGTGATGGCCGATCGCCTCGGTGGCGACGGTCGAACCGGGCGGCGCCACGCTCATCAGCGCTACCGTCATACCGGCGGTGGCGCCGTTGGTCAGGCTGATGTTCTGCGGCGACGCGTCGAGGCCGCAGAGGCGTAGCCACTCGACACCTACCGCGCGGTGGCGCGGGAACACCATGTTCGGCCTGAACGACAGCGCCGAGCTCGACGGCAGGTTTTCGGCGAGCCAGCCCAGCGCCTGCCTCAGCCGCTCCAGATGCATCGGTTCGCAGACCGGCTTCAGGATGGAGAGATCGATGACCTCGCCCAGCCGCTCCGGCAGATAGGGCGGCTCCGGCTCGCGGCGCTGCGTCTGCACGAAGCTGCCGCGGCCGACCTCGCCGGACACCAGCCCGCGGCGGATCAGCTCCTCATAGGCGCGGCTGACCGTCTGCACGGAAAGTTGTAGATCGTCAGCCAACTGCCGGTGCGTCGGCAATCGCGCACCGTTGGCCAGGCGCCCGTCATGGATGGCCCGCGCGAACTGGTCGGCGAGCGATTGATAGGCCGGCCGCCGGATAAGAGCGGGATCTGGTCGCCAAAATGTCATGACTTATTAGAGATCGAAATCAGTGCAATTGACAATCGAAATAATGCGCCGTCATGGTGTCCGGCACTGGAAGTGGGCGATCATGGCTGCAGCGAAACTCGATCCGATCGATCTGAAAATTCTCGACGCCATCCAGCGCGACGGGCGCATCACCAAGCTGGCGCTGGCCGAGAAAGTCGGCCTGTCGCCGACGCCGTGCTGGATGCGGCTGCGCAAGCTGGAAAAGGCCGGCATCGTCTCGGGCTACCATGCCAGGATCGCCATGCGCGCCATCGCGCCGGTCGCTACCGTGCTGATGGAGGTGACGCTGGCTAGCCACCGCCAGGCCGATTTCGACCGTTTCGAGCGTGTCATCCGCGACATCCCCGAGATCGTCGCCTGCTGGTCTGTCGGCGGCGGCGTCGATTACCTGCTGAAGGTGATGGCGCGCGACATCGACGCCTATCAGCGGCTGGTCGACACTCTGCTCGAACGCGAGATCGGCATCGACCGCTATTTCACCTATATCGTCACCAAGACGGTGAAGGAGGAGAGTGTGCTGCCAGTGGCGGATCTGTTGCCGGCATCTTCCTGATACCGGAGAGATCGTCTGGCTGGGCAGGGCAATAGAGACAATCTCTCTACGTGCAGGCACGCAAACAGCCTCTCTGTTTGCGCGGCAGAGATAGTCTTGCGGCATCACCCGAACCGGGAGCCCGATGATGTCCGCACATTTTGCCCGCTCGCACCGCCATGAAGCGCTTGATCGCCTTGCCGACCGGCGGCTGCTGCGCGAACTCGCCTATGTCGCTGGCCACTGGACGGCGAGCGAGACCGCGGAGAGTTTCGAGGTGACCGATCCGGCCACCGGATCCACCGTCGCTTTCGTTGCCGCGCTCGATGCCCGGCAGACCACATTGGCGATCGATGCGGCATCGCGCGCCTTTCCTGCCTGGCGCGCATTGCTGCCGCAGGAACGGTCGAAAATCTTGCGAAAATGGTTCGATCTGATCGTTGCCGCCAAAAATGACCTGGCCCTGCTGATGACGCTAGAACAAGGCAAGCCGCTGAAGGAATCGCGCGGCGAGATCGACTATGCCGCCTCTTTTGTCGAATGGTATGCCGAGGAGGCCAAACGTCTCAACGCCGAAAGCGTCACCAGCCATCTGCCAAATGCCGAGATGGTGGTGCGACGCGAACCGCTTGGTGTCGTCGGCGTCGTCACCCCGTGGAATTTTCCCGCGGCCATGCTGACCCGCAAGGCGGCGGCCGCGCTTGCCGCCGGCTGCACCATCGTCGCGCATCCTTCCTCGGAAACGCCGCTGTCTGCACTGGCGTTGGCCGAGCTTGGCGAACGTGCCGGCCTGCCGGCTGGCGTGTTCAACGTCCTCACCGGCAGGGCTTCGATCATCGTCGGGCGGATGTGCGAAGACCCGCGCGTTCGCGCCATGAGCTTCACCGGCTCGACCGAGATCGGCAGGTTGATCGCCGCGCAAAGTGCGCCGACGATGAAGCGTCTGGTGATGGAGCTTGGCGGTCATGCGCCTCTGATCGTCTTCGCCGACGCCCATCTCGACAAGGCTGTGACCATCGCCGTCGACGCTAAATTCGCGACCTCCGGCCAGGACTGCCTCGCCGCCAACCGCATCTATGTCCAGCGTCCGATATACGATCGGTTCTGCGCTGCTTTCGCTAAACGCGTCGAGGCATTGCGGGCCGGCAATGGCCTCGCTGACGACACCGAAATCGGACCCTTGATGCACGAACGCGCGGTCAAGAAGGTCGAGGAGCAGGTGGCCGATGCGCTCGCCAAAGGCGCGCGTTGCCTGACCGGCGGCAGGCGCCATCCGGCCGGTCCGCTGTTCTACCAGCCGACCCTGCTGGCCGATGTTGACGACGA
Source organism: Mesorhizobium sp. M0408 (assembly GCF_040321495.1). Classification (NCBI taxonomy): domain Bacteria; kingdom Pseudomonadati; phylum Pseudomonadota; class Alphaproteobacteria; order Hyphomicrobiales; family Phyllobacteriaceae; genus Mesorhizobium; species Mesorhizobium sp. M0408. The sequence goes on from NZ_JAMYRO010000009.1 coordinate 207,505, forward strand.
CGCCCTGATCATGCGCGAGGAGACCTTCGGTCCGGTTGCGGCCGTGACGCCTTTCGATAGCGAGGACGAAGTCGTCGCCCGCGCCAACGCCACCGAATACGGGCTCGTCGCCTATGTCGTCACCGAGAACGGCGGCCGGCAATTGCGCATGGGCCGCGCGCTCGACTATGGCATGGTCGCCATCAACCGCGTGAAGATCACCGGCGCGCCGATCCCCTTCGGCGGCGTCAAACAGTCCGGCATGGGCCGCGAGGGCTCGCGTCACGGGCTCGAAGCCTTTACCGATCTCAAATATCTCTGCCTCGACGTAGCGTAAGCCGCGCCCGACACTTTCCCTCAGGAGTTAAAAAAATGCTCGACCAGTCAAACGAACTCGCCGCCTGGGATCGCGATCATTTCTTCCATCCCTCGACCCATATGGGAACGCATGCGCGTGGCGAGAGCCCGACGCGGGTGATCGCCGGTGGCGAAGGCGTCACCATCTGGGACAATAACGGCCGCAAGAGCATCGATGCCTTCGCCGGGCTCTATTGCGTCAATGTCGGCTATGGCCGTCAGAAGATAGCCGACGCCATCGCCGCGCAGGCCAAGAACCTCGCCTATTACCACGCCTATGTCGGGCACGGCACCGAGGCATCGATCACGCTTTCCAAGATGATCATCGACCGCGCGCCGCAAGGCATGTCGAGGGTCTATTTCGGCCTCTCCGGTTCCGATGCCAACGAAACCAACATCAAGCTGATCTGGTACTACAACAATGTGCTCGGCCGGCCCGAGAAGAAGAAGATCATCTCGCGCTGGCGCGGTTATCACGGCTCCGGGATCATGACCGGATCGCTGACCGGCCTCGACCTGTTCCACAACGCCTTCGATCTGCCGCGTGCGCCGGTCCTGCACACCGAGGCGCCCTACTATTTCCGCCGCGCCGACCGCTCGCTGAGCGAGGAGCAGTTTTCGCAATACTGTGCCGACAAGCTCGAGGAGATGATTCTCGCCGAAGGGCCGGAGACGGTCGCCGCGTTCATCGGTGAGCCTATCCTCGGCACCGGCGGCATCGTGCCGCCGCCGGCCGGCTACTGGGAGAAGATCCAGGCGGTGCTGAAGAAGTACGACGTGCTTCTGGTTGCCGACGAGGTCGTCACCGGCTTCGGCCGGCTGGGCACCATGTTCGGCTCCGACCACTACGGCATCAACCCCGACCTGATCACCATCGCCAAGGGCCTGACCTCGGCCTATGCGCCGCTGTCGGGCGTCATCGTCTCAGACAAGGTCTGGCAGGTGCTGGTGCAGGGTTCAGACAAGCTCGGCTCGCTCGGTCATGGCTGGACCTATTCGGCGCATCCGATCTGCGTCGCCGCCGGCGTCGCCAACCTGGAACTGATCGACGAGATGGACCTGGTGACCAATGCCGGCAAAACCGGTGCCTATTTCCGCGCCGAGCTGACGAAAGCCGTCGGTGGTCACAAAAATGTCGGCGAGGTGCGCGGCGACGGCATGCTGGCGGCAATCGAGTTCGTCGCCGACAAGGACGATCGCGTGTTCTTCGACGCCTCGCAAAAAATCGGGCCGCAGGTAGCAACCGCTCTTGCGACAAGCGGCGTCATCGGCCGGGCCATGCCGCAGGGCGACATTCTCGGTTTCGCGCCGCCGCTCTGCCTGACGCGGGAAGAGGCCGATATCGTCGTGTCGAAGACGGCCGACGCGGTGAAGAGCGTGTTTGCAAACATCTGAAGAGCCGACATGAATGCCATGACCAAAACCCTCCCCGCCACCATGGCCGCCGTGCAGCTGATCGGGCACGGCGGACCGGAAAAGCTCGTCTACCGCACCGACGTCAAAGTGCCCTCGCCCGCCCGGGGCGAGGTGCTGGTCAAGGTCACCGCTTGCGGCATGAACAACACCGACGTCTGGGTGCGCCAGGGCGCCTATGGAACGGAGGAGGATGCCGCCGCTGTGTCGACCTGGCGTCGTCAGGGCAATACGCTGAGCTTCCCGCGCATCCAGGGCACCGACACGGTCGGCAACATCATTGCCGTCGGCGACGGCGTGTCGCCGGCCCGCATCGGCGAGCGGGTGATGGTCGATTTCTCCATCTACAATCGCGACGACGATTCACTCGCCGACATCGACTATATGGGCCATGGCCGTGACGGCGGCTATGCCGAATACCAGGCAGTACCGTCCGAAAACGCCCATGTCGTCGACACCGATCTGAGCGATGTCGAGCTTGCCACTTTCTGCTGCGCCTATCTCACCGGCGAGCAGATGTTGGAACGCGCCGCATTGAAAGCCGGCGAGCGTGTGCTGGTCACCGGCGCCTCGGGCGGCGTCGGCTCGGGCATCGTGCAGCTGGCGCGGGCGCGCGGCGCCATTCCCTATGCGGTTGCCGGCAAGGGCAAGGAACAGGCCGTGCGTGACATCGGCGCCGAGGCGGTGATCACCCGTGGCGTGGCCGACCTGCCGGCAGCCGTGAACGAGGCGACCGGCGGGCGGCCAATCGATGTGGTCGCCGACCTGGTCGGCGGCGCCATCTTCAATGACCTCTTGCGCATCTTGAGGCCCGAAGGCCGCTACACCACGGCCGGCGCGATCGCCGGCCCGGTCGTCCAGCTCGACCTGCGCACCATGTACCTGAAACAGCTGCAACTGCATGGCTCGAGCCAGGGCACGCGGGCGGATTTCCGCCGCATAGTGCGCTACATCGAGGACAAGAAAATCCGGCCGCTGGTCGGCGGCGTCTACAAGCTGTCCGATTTCCATCGCGCCCAGGCGGATTTCATCGCCAAGGATTTCGTTGGCAAGCTGGTCGTCGTGCCGGATGCGATCGCCAAAATAGCGCGTCGACCAAAAACGCCTATGACAGGCTCGGGCCGTTCGCGGACGCGGTGAGGTCGAGCGCCACATCCAAGCAGCGTTTTCGTGATGGCTTTGTTTATCTGAATGAGCAAAACCCATTCTGATTTGGCTGCACGCCGGCAACAAGGATTCCTGACCCTCTCCTGCGGCGTTATAAGGTTTTCGCGATTTTCTTATAACTCCCGCTTGCGTCCCTTGAGGTCATGCCGCTATAAGAGAACCGCATTTTTCTTATAACCGGAGCCGCCTGACATGAAGACGGTCGACCTCGTTTACCGCACGATGTATGCGGAACTCGTCCAGCGATCCTTGGACGCAGCCTTCGAAACGGATTTCCCTACGACGGGCAATCTCGTCAAGGTGCCCGTCAAGGGCAAGGTATACTGGTATTTCGAGGAAACGCAGCCGACGAAGACGCGACGGTATGTCGGGCCTGACAGCGATCCCGAGATTGCAAAACGCGTCGAATCCTTCCGTCAGATCAAGGACGACCTCCGCGCCCGCAGGAAGCTGGTATCCACGCTCGTGCGCGAGGCAGGGCTGACAGAACCCGAAAGGTTCACCGGGGATGTCGTCGAGGCGCTGGGGAAGGCTGGCATCTTCCGCTTGCGCGGCGTCCTGGTCGGCACAGTCGCCTTTCAGTCCTACGCGGGCTATCTGGGCGTGAAGCTGCCCGGTGCAGCGTTGCAGACGGGCGATGCAGACTTCGCCCTATTCCATTCCGTGTCGGCCGCGGTCGAGGACAGCCTGCCGCCCATCCTCGAAATCTTGAGGGAGATCGACCCAACCTTCAGGGAAATCCCTTACAGATCAGATCCCGGACACGCGACGCAATTCGAGAACGCAGTCCGATACAAGGTCGAGTTCCTTACACCGAACACGGGCAGCGATGACTACGCCGATCATGCAACCTCGATGCCGTCTTTGGGCGGTGCATCCGCGCAGCCTCTTCGGTTTCTCGATTTCCTGATCCACGAACCAATCAGAACTGTGCTGCTGCATCGATCGGGAGTGCCTGTCGTGGTACCGTCGCCCGGACGATATGCGGTTCACAAGCTGATCGTTGCCTCGCGCCGACAGAACAACGCAAACGGCGTGGGCAAGCGGGAAAAGGATGTCCACCAGGCAGCACTTCTGGTCGAGGCACTGGAAGCTACCCGTCGCCAGGACGATCTCGCCATCGCGTTTTCGGAAGCGTGGGACAGGGGGAAACATTGGCGTAAGGCGATACAAAAAGGACTTGGCTTGATTCCCCAGAAACAGCGTGGCGACGTCGAGGCGACGATCGTCAACGCACTTTCAGGAATCGGCGAGGAACTGGAAGGATTCAGCGGCTCATCTGCGAAAACAAAGCACGGAGACTAAACGGCAGCAACGGGTGTGGAGGGTAACCTTCTGCCAGCCGTCGCCGAGGCGTTTTTGTTTTCAGGTTTCAAAATCGACTTTGCCTATTCAGCTCTGCGATCGGACCTGCTTGACGGCAGCCTCGAGCGACCGTTCAAACGCGTCGATCACCTGGTCGACCTGCGGCTCGGTGATGATCAGCGGCGGGCAGAAGGCCAGCGCGTCGCCCATATTGCGCGAGATGACGCCGTTCTGCTGCATGAAGCCGTTGACGAGCCCGCCCAGTTCACCGGTCTTCCCCCACGGCGTCTTGTTTGCCTTGTCGCCGACCAGCTCGACCGCCGCGACCAGGCCGATGCCGCGCACCTCGCCGACAAGCGGGTGCGAAGCGAGCGTGCGCAGCCGCTTCTGCAAATGCGCGCCGACCGCACGCGCATTGCCGACAAGGTCGCGCTCCTCGATCAGCTTCAGGTTCTCGAGCGCGACCGCTGCCGCAACAGGATGGCCGCCGCCGGTGAAACCGTGGCCGAAGGTGCCGATACGGTTGCTCTCGTCGGCGATCGGCTCGAATACCTTGTCATTGATCAGCAGGGCTGAGATCGGCAGGTAGGACGAAGAGATCTGTTTCGACAACACCATGATGTCGGGCCTGATGCCGAAGGTCTGCGAGCCGAACATCTCACCTGTTCGGCCAAAGCCGCAGATCACCTCGTCGGCGATGAGCAGGATGTCGTATCTCGATAGCACCGCCTGTATCTTCTCCCAGTAGCCGGCCGGCGGAACGATGACGCCGCCGGCGCCCATGATCGGTTCGCCGAAAAAGGCGGCGATGGTTTCCGGTCCTTCGGCGAGGATCAGCTTTTCCAGCTCGTCGGCGAGCCGCGTCGAAAACAGCTCTTCGCTTTCACCCGGCAGCGCCTCGCGCCAATGGTGCGGCGTCGAGGTATGCAGCACATTGGCAATCGGCAGGTCAAAGGAAGTGTGGTTGTTGGGCAGTCCGGTCAGGCTTGCCGAGGCGATGGTGACGCCGTGATAGCCCTTCTTGCGACTGATGATCTTCTTGCGCGCCGGCTGGCCGAGCGCATTCGACCGGTACCAGATCATCTTCATGGCCGAATCGTTGGCCTCGGAGCCGGAATTGGTGAAATACGCCTTGCTCATCGGCACCGGCGCCATCTGCACCAGTCTCTCGGCGAGATCGATCAGCGGCGAATGCGATTTGGAGCCGAAATCGTGATAGTAAGGCAGCTTCGACATTTGCCGTACTGCCGCATCGACCAGCCGCTTCTCCGAAAAACCGACCGCGACGCTCCAAAGCCCGGCCATCGCCTCGATATAACGGTTGCCGGCGAGGTCCTCGACATAGATGCCGTCGCCCTTCTCGATAATGAGCGGCCCCGATTCCTGATGCTTGCGCGCATTCGTATAGCCATGCATGTGAAAGCTTATGTCGCGGGCTTCGGGAGAATTCGGTCGTGCGTCCATGATGGCTCCTGTGCTGCACGCGGAAACAGTCCTGCCGCCGGTCCGGCTCGGCAGGTCCCCGTGCATTATGCCGTTTGATGCATCTTTCTCGAACGGTATAGTGTCAAGCGCTTTCGACAGGGCCAGCGGATGGATGGACGCATGCAGAACTTCGGCTTGACCTGACCGTGGACCATGTCGACTGCATTGTCGCCGGCGCCGGCGTTGTTGGCCTGGCGATCGCGCGAGAGATGGCGCAGCGCGGCATCGATACGCTGGTCCTGGAAGCCGAGAGCGCTATCGGCACCGGGACAAGTTCGCGCAATTCCGAGGTCATCCATGCCGGCCTCCACTATCCGGTTGGATCGCTGAAAGCCCGGTTCTGCGTGGCCGGCCGGGAAAGACTCTATCGCTATTGCGAGGAGCGGGCGATCCCGCACGCGCGCTGCGGGAAGCTCATCGTTGCCACAAGTGCCGAACAGGAGCCGGTGCTCGCCTCAATCCGGGCCAATGCACGCGCTTGCGGCGCCGGCGACCTGGTGCCGTTGCGCGAAGCCGAGGCGCATGCGCTGGAGCCCAGCCTTAAGTGCACGGCGGCGCTGCTGTCGCCCGCCACCGGCATCATCGACAGCCATGCCCTGATGCTCGCCCTGTTGGGCGACGCCGAGGAGCACGGGGCGGCACTTAGTCTCAACACGCGCATCGCCTCCGGCCGCATCGAAGCAGGCCGCGTCGTGCTCGAGACGGTGGACGCTGCCGGCGGCGAGCGCTTCGAGATCGCCACTCCGCGTTTCGTCAATGCCGCCGGGCTTGGCGCCGCAGCACTTGCCGGTTCGCTTGAAGGGCTCAATCAGCAATTCGTGCCAAAGCTCCATTATGCCAAGGGCAATTATTTTTCGGTGGCCGGCCGGGCGCCGTTCTCGCGATTGGTCTATCCGGTGCCCGAACCCGGCGGGCTCGGTGTTCATCTGACGCTCGACCTCAATGGCGTCGCCCGCTTCGGGCCGGACGTCGAATGGACCGATCAACTCGACTACCGCGTCGACCCGGCTCGTGGCGAGCGCTTCTACAGCGAGATCCGCAAATACTGGCCGGACCTGGCCGATGGCAGCCTGCAACCCGCTTACAGCGGCATCCGGCCAAAACTGTCCGGTCCCGGTGAGGCCAATGCCGACTTCGTCGTCCAGGACGTGGCGGTGCACGGCGTGGATAGCCTGGTCAACCTGTTCGGCATCGAAAGCCCCGGCCTGACCTCCTGCCTGACGATTGCCGACCATGTCGCGCAGTGCCTCGCGCCGAAGTTGTAGCGTGCGGCGCCCCGCGCCGCGATCTGCACTGTATCAAGGCGCATTGCGTGAACTTTCAGACGCAAGTCCCCTATGAGGCACATCGCGCACTTGCAGCCCGCTCCGCGCTCTGATTCCCTGCATTCTGGGGCTGTCCTGATTCGCACTGCCCGGTTCAGAGTTTTCGCAGTGCGCCCGGGACAAGCTTCCAGCGACCACTCGGCGTATCCAGGGAGAACGGCAATGAACACCGCGACGAGGCCGGTAATCTCGGAGATGAGGCCCAAGATCACCGTCGTCGGGGTCGGCGGCGGCGGCGGCAACGCCGTCAACAACATGATCGCCGAAGGCCTGCAGGGCGCGGAATTCATCGTCGCCAACACCGATGCCCAGGCCCTTGCCATGTCGAAGGCAACGAGGCTGATCCAGTTGGGCGCTCATATCACCGAAGGTCTCGGCGCCGGGTCCCTGCCCGAGGTCGGCCGTGCTGCGGCCGTGGAATCCATCGACGAGATCATGGATCACCTTGCTGGAACGCACATGTGCTTCGTGACCGCCGGCATGGGAGGCGGAACCGGCACTGGTGCCGCGCCTGTGATAGCGCAGGCAGCGCGGGCAGCCGGAATACTGACCGTTGCCGTCGTCACCAAGCCATTCGTCTTCGAAGGCAGGCGCCGCATGTACGCTGCCGATGAGGGCATCGAGCGCCTGCGCGAAAGCGCCGATACCGTCATCGTCATTCCCAACCAGAACCTGTTCAGGATCGCCGACGCCAGAACCACGTTCGCCGACGCCTTCGCCATGGCCGACCGGGTCCTCTATGCGGGTGTCGGCTGCATCACCGATCTGATCGTCAAGGAAGGCCTGATCAATCTCGACTTCGCCGATGTGAAGTCGGTGATGCGCGACATGGGCCGCGCCATGATGGGAACCGGCGAAGCCGCCGGAGAAGGCCGCGCCAAGAAGGCAGCGGAAGCGGCAATCGCCAACCCGCTGCTCGACGAAGCTTCGATGATGGGCGCCAAGGGCGTCCTTGTCTCGATATCGGGCGGCATGGACATGACGCTGTTCGAGGTCGACGAAGCCGCTACCCGCATCCGCGAGGAGGTCGACAACGATGCCGACATCATCGTCGGCGCCATCTTCGACAAGGCACTCGCCGGAAAATTCAGGGTGTCGGTCGTGGCGACCGGCTTGCGGCGTGGCTTGGAGATTCCACTGCTTGCCGAACCGGAAGTTCGCATGAACTGAACGCGTATCGCTGCAACTCGCTCAGCCGACTGCCAGCCTCGCGTCACCAGGGCCGCGCGCCGTCGATGACTTCCATGGCGCGTGCAGCAAAACGGCCGGCCAGCGGTGCCACATCCGCCGCATCGGCCGCAACCGCGCTGCCGGCCAGCACGCGGTCGGCGATGCCGACGAAGATCACGGCAAAGCGGAACATGGCAAACACCAGATGGAACCGCTGCAGCGGCGCCGTCGGCACGGCGTGGGCGAAGTAATGATCGAGGAATTCGCGCTGTGTCGGAATCCCGAGGGCTGCCTGATCAAGGCCGAGGATGCCGCCATATTCGTCCGATGAGGAATGCCAGGGCATCGAGCAGAAGCCGACATCGGCAAGCGGATGACCAAGCGTCGACAATTCCCAGTCGAGAATGCCGATCACCTCGGGCCGCTCGGGATGGAAGATGAGATTGCCGAGACGGAAATCGCCATGCGCGATCGAGACGCGGCCGTCATCTGGCGGAAGATGTCGCGGCAGCCATTCGGCGACGGCTTCGAGCGCGGCAATGCGCTCGCTCGGCGATTCCCGCAACTGTCTGGTCCAGCGCGCGATCTGTCGCTCAAAATAGTTCCCGGGACGGCCATAGTCGCCGAGCCCGACCTCTTCCGGCCGGACTGCGTGCAGCTTTGCCAGCGCCTCGGCCATGCCGAAATAGATGCCGCGCCGCTCGTCCGGCGCCAGTCCCGGCAACGCGCCATCGTGGAACACCCGGCCGTCGAGCCGCTGCATCAGATAGAACGGCGTGCCGAGCGGCTCGTCGCCGTCGTGATAGAGCACCGGCCGCGGCACCGGCACCTTTGTCGATGCTAGCGCCTTGATCACCCGGTACTCGCGATCGACTGCATGAGCGCTGCGCAGGATCGGTCCCGGGGGTTTCTTGCGCAGAACCATGCGGCGGCCGCCATAGTCGACGAAATAGGTCGGGTTGGATTGGCCGCCGACGATCCGCTCAAGCGACATTTGGCCATCGCCAAAATGCGCTCTCAGAAAATCCTCCAGGCGTACCGGATCGAAATCCATCCTCATTGCCGGCTCAGCGGTTCCCGCCGCGACCTGTTTCGTCTTGTCTGCCGGCTTCGACATGCCAGCGCCAGAAGCCCGCACCTTCCTTGTTGAGAAAGCGGTTGAGCACCATCTTGTGGACCTCGTCGGCGCCGTCGACCAGGCGAGCCTGGCGGGCGTAGCGGTAGATCCATTCGAGTACAGTGTCTTTCGAATAGCCGCGGGCGCCGTTGATCTGGATCGCCACGTCGGCGGCGTCATGCAGCACGTTGGCGACCTGGATCTTGACCATGGAGACCTCCTTGCGGGCAAAGCCGCCGCGATCGAGCTCCCAGGCCGCCTTCATCACCAGCAGCCGCCCGATCTCGATGCGCATGGCAAGGTCGCCGAGCATCAGCTGGATACTCTCTCGGTCGGCCAAAAGCTGCCCGAAACCGCTACGCTCGGCGGCATAGGCGCGCGCAATCTCGATGCAGCGCTTGGCAAGCCCGAGCCAACGCATGCAATGGGTGAGCCGCGCCGGACCGAGCCGGACCTGGGTAACCATGAGGCCGCTGCCTTCGCCGGCAAGCACATCCTCGACCGGGACTTCAAGACCGTCGAATTCCAGCTCGCAATGGCCGCCATGTTCTTCCGGTCCCATGATCTCGATGCGCCGCACGATCCGCCAGCCCGGCTGGTCCTTGTGGAACAGCAAGGCCGAAAGGCCGTGACGCGGATCGTCCGAAGTGCGCGCAATGAGAATGAAGTGGCTCGCCTCTTGCGCGCCGGTGATGAACCATTTGCGGCCTTTGACGACATATCTGTCGCCACGCCGTTCGGCTCTGGTCATGATCATCGACGGGTCGGAGCCGCCGCCCGGGTGCGGTTCCGTCATTGCAAAGGCCGAACGCACCTTGCCCTCGACGATCGGCTTCAGCCATCTTTGCTTCTGCTCCGGCGTTCCCAACCGTTCCAGCATCATCATATTGCCATCGTCGGGGGCCGCGGAATTGAACACGACCGGACCGAAGATCGAGCGGTTCATCTCTTCATAGCAGACGGCCATATCCACCTTGGAAAGGCCGGCCCCGCCGGTCTCGGGTTTCAGTTGCAGGCACCACAGGCCGGCTGCTTTCGCCTTGCCCCGCAACGTTTCGAGCAGCGGCAGCGCGACATTGCCATGGCCGTCGTAGGAAGCCTTATCTGCCTCGAGCGGCAGGATTTCGCGCTCGACGAAATCGGCGATCCGGGTACGAAAGCTTTCGGTGCGGACGGGAATCTCGAAATTCATGGCGCTCACAAAAATGAAACGAAACCCGCCATCGGCTCCGATGGTCGCTCGGCTAGTGTAACTGCCGTCATTGAATGCGAGCAACAGCAGTGTGCTGACGGAGCCTTGCGCACGTCAAAGCGCCGGTTCGATATGGATCGATGCCGGCGTGCTGCCGATGGCGGTCGAATTCCAGGATCAAAGAGTACTCAGGTTTCGTATGGCTAACGTCCGCGACAATGCTCAGATCAATTCGAGGACAGCGCAGCCATAGCCGTCCAGCGTCAACACTCCGGAGACAGGTGCTTCGCCATCGAGCAGGTTGCTGCCGAAGGGAACGCCGGTTACCGCAACGGGCGTGTCTTTGATGTTTTGCACGAACAGCAGCCGGCGTTCGTCATTCTCGCGCATCGTGACCTCGACGCCGTCCGGCAGATCCGGAACCAGAGGCTCCACATTCGCATCCACGAAAGTGCGCGTAGCGAGTTGAGCTGTCAGCTCCGGGGTTAGATAAGTGCCGACATAGAGCACACGGCCCTTGCCGACGGCGCGGGAGGTAATTGCAGGCGTTCCCGCCGCGTAGCGGTTCGACCAAATCCCTACAATTTCGACTTCCGGTTCGACTGCGAGGTTCTCATAGAAATAACCGGCATCGAACTCGTGGTTTCCAACGGTAAAACGACGGATACGGCGGCTGGATTCGGCCGGTCTGTCGGGAGGAATGACGAGCCCGCCGGAGCGCGACATGGTATTGAACAGGCCATTGGCCCCAGGTGCCGCCAGCCGCCCGAAATCCTCGACGCGAACGCCGGTCAGCTTCGACAGCGACCGGCCCGGGGCTGTCTCGCGGATGACGTGGTTGTTTTCGTCGCGGGTTCCCGTGCGCGCGCCGATGATGACGGTACCGCCATTTTCGGCAAAGACTTGCAGCCGCTCGGTCCAGCTGTCCTTCCAGATCACCCAATGCGGCACGTAGAACACCTTGAGCTTCGACAGATCGTCTTCCGGGTGGATGAAGCCGCAGGCGATGCCGCGGTCATAGCAATACTGATGCAGCAAGGTTGCATCATCCTGCGGACTTGGCAGGCCGATGGGGAAGGTCTTGTGGGCTTCCTGATTGTCGAAGTCCGAGCCGGCGATGCCGACATCCATCCGCACATGGGTGCCTAGGATCTTGTCTTTAAGCGCCGTCATCTCGGTGGCGAACTGCCTGGCTTCATCATAGCGGCGGCGAGCGACATCATCGTGATCGATGATGCCCATCCAATATATCTCCGCACCGAAATGCGCGGGGCGCCAGCGGAAGAACATGATACCATCGGCGCCACGCGCAACCGACGACATCGCCATGCGTCGCATTTCGCCCGGCTCCGGCGTCAGCGTGCAGAAGCCCGGCTGGGCGCCAAAACCCGACTGTTGTTCCGGCACTATGTAGTTGCCGGAAAATCCCCTGCAGATGTCGAGATGCAGCGCCTGGATCTTGGCGTGGTTGCCTAGGCGAAAGAACTCGTCATAGAGGAACGGATAGATGTCGTAGCCGACGAAGTCGAGATCGGTGGAGAATTGGCCGCGAAAGTCGATGTCACGCAATCCGCCGAGATTGTGGAAAATGAACCAACTGGCATTCGCTTTTCTCAGGATCTCGACCTGGTCGTGCTGGAACCGTGCTGTCGAAAAGGCGAGAAAACGGTGGTAGTCCTGGAGGTGACCGGGACCGGGAAAGGACGGGGAAAAATCCAGCGGGAAGACAATTTCGCTGAAATCGCCGTAAGCCGTCGCCCAGAAATCGCCACCCCAGGCGAAGTTCAGCCTGTCTATCGTCTTGTAGGTTTCCTGGAGATAAGCCTGGAATTCCTTCAATGCCGACGGCGAATAGGATTCCGGCATGCTGGTGTTGAGTTCGTTGTCGGTCTGCCAGCCTATGACATTTGCATTGTCGCGGTAGTGGTCCGTCATCGCCCTGGTAATCTTGCGGCTATAGTCGCGAAACACCGGGCTGCTGGTGTCGGCATACTGGCGCGAGCCGTGGCCCATCGACCGGCCATTTCCATCAAGCCGCAGGATTTCCGGATGCTTTGCGGTCAGCCAGCGCGGCGGGGTGGCGGTCGGCGTGCACAGGATCGTGTTGACGCCGTGACGCGCCAGCCCCTCGATTGCCCGGTCGAACAGGTCGAAATCGAAGGTGCCTTCACGCGGTTCGAAAATGTGCCAGGCGAATTCGCCGAGGCGGGCGACGTTGAAGCCGGCCTCGGCCATGCGCCGGGCGTCATTGTCCCAGTAACTCTCGTCCACATGTTCGGGGTAGTGCGGCGCGCCGACCAGAAAGCGGTCGGTCTGGATCGTGCGCCAGACCGACAGGGCGCGGCCTTTTGAAGTCTTGTTCACGAAGGATACTCCTGAAGATCAGTCGGTGATGGTGGATTTGCGGGCACTGATTGTCCGCTCATCGACAGAGGAAAAGAGATAGACGTCACGCGGCTCGACCTTGAAGCCGACGGTCGCATCGGCAGCGACGGCACTCGCATGGCCGATCTGGACGGTGACGTTGCCGCTGCCGCTTTCGGAACTGACGCATTGCAGCGGGCCGGCGTCGGCATAGAGGATGGTCTCGCGGCCGAGATGCTCGACCAGCCGCACCCGTGCGGCAAAACTCGCTGTCCCTTCCGCGGCCAAGCTGATGCTCTCCGGCCGAATCCCCATCGTCACCCTATCGCCGACCTGTACGGATGCCGCTTCCGTCAGTTCGACAGTCAAAGGAGAAAGACCGGCGGTCGACAGCGTAGCGGCGGCGCCGGAGACAGCGGCGACGGTCACTTCGAAAAAATTCATTCGGGGTGCGCCGAGGAAGCCCGCGACGAAGAGATTGGCCGGATTGCGGTAGAGTTCGAGCGGAGCGCCCACCTGCTCGACCGAGCCGCGATTGAGCACGACGATACGGCTCGCCATTGTCATCGCCTCGGTCTGGTCGTGCGTGACATAGACCATGGTGGCGCCGAGCCTGGCGTGCAGATCGGAAAGCTCGACGCGCATCTGCGTGCGCAGCGCTGCGTCGAGGTTGGATAGCGGTTCGTCGAACAGGAACACGTCGGGCGAGCGGGTTATCGCACGGCCGATGGCCACACGCTGACGCTGGCCGCCGGAAAGCTGTTTCGGCCGCTTGTCGAGCTGGTCGGTAATGCGAAGGATCTTGGCGGCTCGCAGCACGGCGGCATCGATCTCGGCCTTGGGGCGATGCGCCATGCGCAGGCCGAAACCCATGTTCTCGGCGACCGTCATATGCGGGTAAAGCGCATAGGACTGGAAGACCATGGCAATGCCGCGCTCACCCGGCTCAGTGGTGGTGACATCGCGGTCGTTGATGAGGATCTCACCGGTCGAGACGGTTTCAAGCCCGGCAATGATCTTCAACAGCGTTGACTTGCCACAACCGGACGGCCCGACGGTGACAATGAACTCGCCCTGTTCGACGCTGAGATCGATGCCGCGCAGCGCGTGGTAGCTGCCATAATTCTTTTGTATCTGCCGGAGTTCAAGACTGGTCATGGAGCCCTGCTTGCGAAATGAGTTTCGGATCGGGTGGGCGACGCCTTGAAGCCATGGTCGCTCATCCCTTGACCGCTCCCATGGTGAGGCCGGTGATGAAGTGCTTCTGCATTAGGAAGAACATGGCAACCGGCGGCAAAGCCACGACGATGGTGCCAGCCGAGATCAGGTTCCAGGCCGAGACCCATTCGCCGCGCAGGTTGGCGAGGCCGGCGGTTACCGGTTTGACGGTATCGCTGATGGTGAGCACGACCGCCCAGAAATAATCGTTCCAGATGAAGGTGAAGAGCAGGATCGCCAGCGCCGCAAGAGCGGGCCGCACCAGCGGCACCACGACATGTACCAATGTCTGAAACGGTGTCGCGCCCTCGGCCCTGGCGGCCTGAAACAGTTCTCCCGGCAAGGCGGCGATGAAGTTGCGCATGAACAGTGTCGCAAACCCGGTCTGGAAGGCGATGTGGAAGATGATCAGGGCCGACATCGTGTCGTAGAGGTTGAGCCGCACCATGAGATCGCGCACCGGGATCATCATGATCTGGTGCGGCAGGAAATTTCCGCCGACGAACAGGGCGAAGACGAGCATATTGCTGCGAAACCGGTAGCGGGCGAGCACGAAACCGGCGAGCGTGCTCAAGATGAGAACGCCGATCACCGAGGGGATGGTGATCGTCAGGCTGTTGAGGAAGTAGCGGGCCATCGGCGTCTGGGTGAAGACCGCCGTGTAGTTTTCGACCAGGCCGAATTGGGTCGGCCAGCCCCACAGATTGCCGCCCATGACATCCTGCGTAGAGCGGAACGAGGTAAGAATGATGGCAAAGAGCGGCGCCAGCCAGACAATCAGGATGCCGACCACCAGCACGACATAGAGGCCACGCTGCCAAATAGCAGTTTCGGGAATCGGGCGGGGAAACATCAGCCGCCTCTTTCATCGGCGCGGATCATCCGCGTCAGGTACCAGGCGATGAAGACCGCCATGATCACGAACAGCACCGAGGCAATGGCCGCACCATAGCCGAAGCGGTAGGAAAAGATGGACTGCTCGAACATCTGATAGGCAAGCACCTCGGACGAACCGAAGGGACCGCCGCTGGTCATCACCGAGACCATGTCGAAGGAACGCAGTGCGCCGACGACGGTGACGGCGATGGCGATAAAGGTGACCTGCGTCAGCTGCGGTAACACGATGTGGCGCAGCATGTTCCAGCCCCTGGCGCCGTCGACCCGCCCGGCGCCGATCAGGTCCTCGCTGAGATTGTTGAGGCCGGCGAGATAGAGCACCATGCAGAAGGCTATCTGCGGCCATAACGCTGCGATCACGACGGCGAAGGTGACGAAATTTTCATCCGACAGCACTGCCGGGGCGGTCGCGCCGAAGGTGCGGAAGATCAGGGCGAGAAGTCCGAATTCTGGCGTATAGACCCAGGTGAAGACAACGCCGACGGCAACCGAAGCCAGCACCAGCGGAATGAAGAACAGCGATTTGAGGAGGCGCATGCCGCGGATTTTCTGGTTGACGAGCAGCGCGATGGCGAGGCCGAGCGGCGGCGCCAGCATGAACATCACCAACCAGATCAGATTGTTCTTCAGCGAAACATAGAACTGTGGGTCGGCGAACAATTCGCGGTAGTTGCCAAGGCCGATCCAGACCATCGGGCTGAATCCGTCCCATTCGTGCAGGCTGATCCATAGGCTCTCGACCGCAGAGGCCAGAATGACGACGGAAAACAGCACAGCGGCTGGCAGAATCAGAAGTGTCGGTGTCAGCCACCAGCGATGGCGGCGCCAAAGCTTCGTCATTTTGGGGGACCTCATTCAGGGAAAGCATCGGGGAGCGGGCCACGAACCCCGCTCCCCTCCGCTGGGAGGCGCTAGATCTTGAAGATCCGGCGACGGGTTCCCTCGAGACGCTGAAGAATGGCGTCCCGGCGCTCCGGCTTGGCCATGAATTCCTGGAAGCCCACCAGGCCGGCCTGGGCCATGTCGGGATCGGTATCGCGGTCGTAATATTGCGACGTGCCGGCCACCGTCTTCAGGCTTTCCACAGCCGCGTTGACCAGCGGGTCCTTGCTGGCTGGAAGGTCGTTGCGCGGCGGAACGTTGCCGCCAGGTTCCAGATAGAGGCCGAAATTTTCCGGCTGGTAGAAGAAGGCGAGGAACTCGCGGGCACCCGCCTTGTTCTTGGCGTTGGCCGGGATGTGGACCGAATTGACCGAGAATTCTTCGTAGCGGTCGAGGGCGCCGTCAATCTTCGGGAAAGGCGCGAATGTCAGCTGCTCGAGATCCTGCTCAGGGAAAGTAGCCTTCACGAAGGCACCGAGGTTCATCATGCCGGCCTTCTTCTGGGCGAGGAAGGCGCCGGCCTCCTGCCAGCCGAACGACGTTTGATCCGGGGTGAAGAAACCCTGCTTGATAAGCTCTTCCCAGTGGTCGAAAACAGGCGTCAGCGCCGGGTCGGTGTAAGCCATCTTGCCGTTCATCAAGGCAAAGTGCTTGTCGAGACCGTTGATCCGAAGGTTCATCTGGTCGAACCATCCGGCCGCCGGCCAGAGTTCCTTGGTGCCGATGCTGACGGGGATTAGGCCTGCGGTCTTGGACTTCTGGCCGTAAGCCAGGAATTCGTCCCAGGTCGCCGGTGCCGTAAGTCCGTGCTCGGCAAAGACGTCCTTGCGATAGAACATGCCCCACATCGTGCCGCCGGTCGGCAGTCCATACTGCTTGCCGTCGACCGTGACGGCACCGGTCGTGGCACCCAGCACGTCCTTGTACTTTTCCTTCTCGAACAGATCCGAAATGTCGTCGAACAGGCCGCGGGTGACGAAGGCACGCATGCGGTTTCCGGAGAACCAGAAGCAGACATCCGGCGCGCCGGCGACAAGGTAGTTGCGGATCGCGGTCTTGTGGGCCTCGTGATCCATGTTGTTGATCACAACCTTGGTGCCGGACTGCTTCTCGAACTCGGCCGCGATGCGCCGCAAGATCCGCAGGGCATCGGCATTGTTTTCGTCTGAAATGATGGTGACTTCGCTCGACTGGCTGAGTGCCGGCATCGGGAAGCCCGCGAGGGCTCCAGCGGAAATGCCCCCAGCTCCCTTCAGGAAATTGCGCCGCGTCGACGGCTTTTCAATCCACTTGAACGTCATTGTTACTCCTCCCGTGTTGTCAATTCTCTACTGGCACACCGGCCGGCGCGGTTGTTCTTCTCAACGGCACGCCTCACCTCCCGGGCAAGGGAATATGCTTGCCCGCTCCTTCAGAGCGCGGTGACATTGCTAACCGGATTAATTTCGCTGACCCCCGGTTCGGGTGTTGAACAGTCGGGCAAACTTACGCATATGTTTTCTCGAGAGGCAATAATTAATTTACAAAATTAAGAAAGAAGATCCGTGAAGCTCAAGGGTGACCCGAGCACGACTCGGGCGATGAACCGCAGACTGATCCTCAATCTCTTGCGGCAGGAAGGAGCGCGCAGCCGGGCCGACATAGCGTCAGTTACCGGCCTTAGTCCGGCAGCGGTCACCTTCGTCGTGGCCGACCTCATCGAGGATGGCCTGCTGATCGAAGGCAAGACAGTCGTGGGCTCGGCTGGGCGCCGCCCTATCCCGGTGGATATCAACTATGCCAACGGCCTTGCCATAGGTTTCAAGCTGATGGTCGGATCGGTCGAATGCGTGGTCACCGATCTTGCGACCAATCCGCTGGGCTCTCTGCGCGTCAAGCTCTCGGACAGCGATCCCGACCATATCATAGCGACCTTGGCCAAGGCGGTGCCGGAGCTGATTTCGATTGTCGATCGGCCCGCTGCCAAGCTTGCCGGGATCGGCATTTCAATGCCTGGCGTCATAGACAACCAGAAGGCTGTGTGTATCCGCAGCAATCGCTACAACTGGGACAACGTTCCCCTTGGCCCGATGCTGGCCGAACTGGTAGACGTCCCCGTGTGGCTTGAGGACGACACCAATGCCTATGCCATTGCCCAGCAACTCTTCGGCCTCGGACGCCAGCACCGCAATATGGCCGTGCTGGCGATCGGCGTCGGAATCGGCTGCGCGCTCGTCTTCGATGGCAAACTCTATCGCGGCGCGAACGGTGCCGCCGGCAAGTTCGGCCACAGCTCTTATGAGGAGAACGGCCGCCTTTGCGAGTGCGGAAAACGCGGCTGCTTGATGGCCTATTACGCCGAGCCGGCGATCCTGCGCACCTGGCGCGAAGCCACCGGGCACAACGAAACGGATAGCAAAGTCAGCCTTATGGCAGCCTTGGCAGACCGCGAACCGCGAGCCGTCGCCATTCTCGAAGAAGCCGGACATGGCATCGGCCGGCATCTCGCCAATCTTGTCAACATCACCGACCCGGAGGTCATTGTCGTCGGCGGTGAAGCCGTGTCGTTTGGCGATGCGCTGTTTGGCCCAATGCGGCTGACGCTTGGGAAAAATACCTTTCGCGCGGCACCACCAATGCTGCTGGACTGGGAGGACAATTCCTGGGCAAGGGGAGCGGCTGCTCTCGTAACGCAGAAACTCTTTGATTTCGAAACATCTGCCGGCAACGCCGCTCCGCTTTCAAAGCCGGCCCTATGGTCGGCATAGGTGAGTGAAACAGACAGCCCTGCGCCTCAGGCCGCCCGAACGCTGCGCGCTCCACGCGCCCAGGCCGGCAGCCAATCGCCATGCGCAACCAGCAAATCATCGACCAGCGACCATATCTGGTCGAGGTCGAGCTCGGCCGCCGTGTGCGGGTCCATCATCGCCGCGTGATAGATGTGCTCGCGGTTCTCGGTCATCAGCGCTTGGACCGTCAGCTCCTGGACGTTGATATTGGTGCGGATCAGCGCGGTGAGCTGCACCGGCAGGTCGCCAATGAACGTGGGTTGAATGCCGGAGGCGTCGACGAGGCATGGCACCTCGGCCGCGCAATTATACGGCAATGTCGTGATGCAGCCATTGTTGCGGACGTTGCCGTAGATCACCGACGGCTCGCCGGTCCAGACCGAGTTCATGATCGAGGACGCATATTCCTTCGACTGCTCCACTTCGATCTTGTCAGCCGAGCGATAGGCTTCCGCTTGCCCCTTCCAGCGTTCGATCTGCTCGATGCAGCGCTTCGGGTATTCGTCGAGCGGGATACCGAATTTCTCGATCAGATCCTCGCGCCCGTCCTTGATGAAATAGGGCGTGTATTCCGCGAAATGTTCGGAGCTCTCGGTGACGAAGTAACCGAGGCGCTTCAGCATCTCGTAGCGCACCTTGTTCGGGCAGCGCGGATTCCATCCAGGCTTCGGCGCCCGCCCTTCGCTGTAGGCGCGCAGCAGATCCGGATAGAGATTGCGGTAGGAGCCGTCCGGCTGGCGATGCTCGAACTTCAGGTAGAAGGCCATGTGATTGATGCCGGCCGAGCGGTAGCGAATCTCCTCGCAGGGAATGTCGAGATCATGCGCCAGCTCCATTGCCGTGCCTTGCACCGAATGGCAGAGGCCGACCTGCTTGATGTCGGGGTATTTCTCCGCGATCGCCCAGGTGTTGATCGCCATCGGGTTGACATATTGCAGCATGATCGCCTGCGGGCAGACCGCGAGCATGTCCTCGCAGATCTTCCAGAGATGCGGCACGGTTCTCAACCCTCGCATGATACCGCCGACACCGAGCGTATCGGCGATGGTCTGGCGCAGCCCGTATTTCTTCGGAATTTCGAAATCGGTCACCGTGCAGGGCTCGTAGCCGCCGATCTGGAAGGCGACGACGACGAAATCGGCGCCCGCCAGCGCCTTGCGCTGGTCCGAATAGGTTTCGGCTTTGGCCTTTACGCCAAGCGTCGAGATCAGCTTGCCGACGACGATTGCGCTTTCCTCGAGCCGTTGCGGATTGATGTCCATCAGCGCGATCGTCGCGCCGGATAAAGCCGGACGCTGCAATATGTCGCCGACGATGTTCCTCATGAACACCGTCGAGCCAGCTCCGATGAAAGCGACCTTGGGATTTCTTGCCACAACAACCTCCGGCATAAGCAATTAGGCTACCTCGAAAGCGGCTTTGACCAGCCGTTCGGTGTAAGCGGTCTTGGGATGGGACAGGACTTCGTCGACCGGCCCCTCTTCGACGATCTTGCCGTGCTGCATGACGATGACGCGGTGGCACAGCGCCCGCACGACCTTGAGGTCGTGCGAGATGAAGATGTAGCTCAGGCCCCGTTCGCGCTGCAGCTTGCGCAGCAATTCGATGATCTGCGCCTGGACCGAGAGATCCAGCGCCGATGTTGGCTCGTCGAGTACGATGAATTCCGGTTCGAGCGCGACGGCGCGGGCAATCGCAATACGCTGGCGCTGGCCGCCGGAAAACTCGTGCGGGAAGCGCGAGAGGATATCGCCGGGCATGCCGGCGCTGATCAGCGCCTCGCGCACCCGCTCGATCCGATCGTTCCTGGTGGCGCCCATGCGGTTGACGACCAGCCCTTCCTCGATGATCTGGCCGATCGTCATGCGCGGGTTGAGCGACGAGAACGGATCCTGGAAGACGACCTGCATGCGCGACCGCAACGGCCGCATCTGCGCGCGCGAACAGCCATGGATCGGCTGGCCATCGAAATAGATCTCGCCGCTGTCCGTGGTGTTGAGCCTGAGCAACGCCTCGCCGAAGGTGGTCTTGCCCGATCCGGATTCGCCAACGAGACCCAGCGTCTCGTGCCGCCGAAGGGTCAGGCTGAGGCTGTCGACGGCGACGAGTTCGCGCAGGTCCGGCCTCATGAACGTGCCATGCCGCAGCATGAAGGAGACGCGCACATTCCTAGCTTCAAGAATAACGTCGGCGCCTTCCGGCAACGGATTTGCCTGGCCGCGCGGCTCGGAGGCAAGCAGGTGACAGGTGTAGGGATGCTGCGGATTGGCGAACAGCTTCTCCGTCACATTGTGCTCGCGCATCTCCCCATGCTGCATGACGTAGACATAGTCGGAGAACTGCCGCACCACGGTCAGGTCGTGCGTGATCAGGATCACCGCCATGCGCAGTTTCTTCTGCAGGTTTCGGATGAGATTGAGGATCTGCGCCTGAACCGTGACGTCGAGCGCCGTCGTCGGCTCATCGGCGATCAGCACATCGGGATCGTTGGCCAGCGCCATGGCGATCATTACACGCTGGCGCTGACCGCCGGAAAGCTGGTGCGGGTATTGTTTCAGCCGCGCTTGGGGTTCAGGGATTTGCACCTGCTGCAGCAGCTCGAGCGCCCTTGCTTCGGCCTGCCTGCGGCTCATCTTGCGATGCACCCGTATCGCCTCGACGATCTGGCTGCCGATCGTGTAGATCGGGTTGAGCGAACTCATCGGCTCCTGAAAGATCATCGAGATGCGGTCGCCGCGCAGTTTGCGCCGCGCACGCTCGGAAAATTTCAGGATGTTCGCCCCGTTGTATTCGACAGTCGATTTCGGCGACACGACTGCGCGCTTCGACAACAGTCCCATGACGGTGCGCGCCGTCACCGACTTGCCCGATCCCGACTCGCCGACAATGGCGATCGTCTCGCCGCGATAGAGCTGGAACGAGATGTCCTTGACGGCTACGATCATGCCGTGTTCGACCTTGAAATCGACGGCGATGTTGCGGGCATCAATGACCGGGTTTTCCGAACGGCCGTCATGGTCGAGCCGGACAGGCGGTGCGAAGGATTTGACGAGCGCGTGTTGCATCATGTCATGCTCAATAAGGATCGACCGCATCGCGCAGTCCATCCCCAAGCGCGTTGAACGCGAAGACGGTGACAAGCACGAAGCCGACCGGCGAAAGGATCCAGGGATAAGTGCCGATGACCGAATAGGTCGCGGTGTCTTGCAGCATCAGGCCCCAGGAGATCAGCGGCGGCTTCACCGCGAAGCCGAGAAAACCGAGGAAGGATTCGAGCAGGACCACGCTGGGGATTGCCAACGTGACCGCAACGATCACGTGGCTCATCACGTTCGGAAAAATGTGTTGCATGATGATGCGGCCATCTGTGGCGCCGACCGCCATCGCCGCACGAACGTAGTCGATCCGCGCCAGTGCCAGGGTCTTGCCGCGCACTTCGCGCGACATCTGCGCCCAGCCGAGTGCCGACATGACAACAATCACGAAGGCCAGGAAAACATTCGTCGGCGCCGTCACCGGAACCAGCGAGGTCAGCGCCAGATAAAGCGGCAATTGCGGAAACGCGAGCACCAGTTCGACGAAGCGCTGGACCCAGACGTCGAATGTGCCGCCGAAATAGCCCGACACCATGCCGACCGTCGTGCCGATCACGGTGACGATGAAGACCACGGTCAATGCGATCATCAACGAGATGCGCGAACCATAGATCGCACGAGCCAGCACATCGCGACCGAATTTGTCGGTGCCAAGGAAGTGCACCGGCTGGCCGTCGGTCGAGCCGAAGAAGTGCCGGTTCGCGGGAAGCAGGCCGAGCAGTTTGTACTCCGCTCCCTTGACGAAGAAGCCGAGCAGCCGCGGATGGTCGTAGTCCGGCCCGACGACGGGTTGGAAGGTGACCGGGTCGAGGTCTTCCGAATCCGCCAGGGCATAGACGCGTGGCTGGAAGACGAAGTTGCCGTCCTTGTCATGGAAGCTCATCATCTGCGGCGGGGCGAAGCCGACATCGGTCACCTTGGGATCCATCGGTGCGAAGAAGTCGGCAAACACCGCCAGCAGCACCAGAAACGCGACCAGGATGAGCCCGGCCATGCCGGTCCAGGACCGTTTCAGGCGGCGCCAGACGAGTGCGATGTAACTCTCATTGCCGCGCGGCTTGATCTTGGCCGGTTCCTCGGCAATTGGCGGCAGCGAGGGCTCGAAAGCAAGCATCTCAGGACCCTGCATATTGGCGCACGCGCGGATCGAGCATGACGAGCAGCATGTCGGCGATGATGTTGCCGACGATCAGCGTCGCCGACAGCACCATCATGAATGTCGCCGTGACATAGACGTCGCCCACCGCCATCGAGCCAACGATCGCCGGGCCGACGGTCGGCAGGGCAAAGATGATCGCGGTCTCGATCTCGCCGGTCAGCATATAGGGCAGCACCACGCCCTGATACATGACCAGCGGATGCAGCGCATTGGGCACCGCATGGCGCATCACGACCGCACCGCCGCCAAGG
The DNA here is from genome assembly GCF_040321495.1 of Mesorhizobium sp. M0408. Lineage (NCBI taxonomy): Bacteria > Pseudomonadati > Pseudomonadota > Alphaproteobacteria > Hyphomicrobiales > Phyllobacteriaceae > Mesorhizobium > Mesorhizobium sp. M0408. The sequence goes on from NZ_JAMYRO010000009.1 coordinate 230,649, forward strand.
CCCTTGGCGCGAGCGGTTTCGACATATTGCGCATTCAGCGTGTCGAGCAGATTGCCGCGCATCACCCGCATGTTGTAGGCGAGCCCGCCGAAGGTGGCGATGGCGACAACCGGCCAGACATGCCGGACGAGATCGACGAACTTCGCCCAGGACCACGGCGCCCCGCCAAATTGCGGCGAGAAGAAGCTGCCGATCTCGGAGACGTTGAATTGGAAGACCAGCAAATAAACGATGATCAGCGCCATCAGGAAGCGCGGCACCGTCATGCCGAGGAAGGAAATCGCTGACAGCGTACTGTCGATCCAGCTGTACTGCCTGGTCGCCGCCCAGATGCCGAAGGTGATACCGAGGACCGATGCCAGCAGATGGCACACCAGCGCCAGGAGCAGCGTGCGCGGCAGGCGCTCGCCCACCACATCGGCCACCGGCTTATTGTAATAGAGGCTGTAGCCGAAATCGCCGCGGGTGATGATGCCGCCGATCCAGTTGAGATACTGGACGGGCAGCGGCTTATCGAGACCGTGTTCTATCCGATAGGCCTTGGCCTGCGCGTCGGCCTCGGCGAATGAGGCCCCGCCCTGATTGATCAACTGCGAGCGGATGTAGTCGGCATAGTCGCCCGGCGGCGCCTGGATGATGGCGAAGGTGACCAGGCTCAGAATGGCGAGGACCGGGATCGCCGACGCTATGCGCGTGAGCAGGAATCGCAACATCGGTCGGTCCGCTTCCTTGTCTAGCCGGTCGCTCTCTTTGAGCGTACGGAGGTTTGCTTTGTCCGGCCCCGCCCACAGGGGCGGCCGGGGGTGTGAGGGAGGGGGGGTTAAACAAGTTGCATTGTCTTATAAAAATATTGAGCAGCCGCCGGAAATTAGGTGGTTGATCTCGGGGGTCGCCGGTTT